>JASBTR010000128.1 GCA_030148325.1 Gammaproteobacteria bacterium | reverse complement strand
GGGCATTGCCGATACGGTAGAAGTCGATGTAATAGAAAGCGACTGCCAGATAGATGATCTATATTTACTGTGTTCTGACGGTTTGACTGATCTGGTGACAGATGAAGAGATCGCCGTTATTTTTGAACAGCATGACCATGGAGATGGTTATTCGGCTGGCACACTGGAATCCATTGCGACCTCACTGGTTTCCAGCGCTAATGAAAGGGGTGGCAAGGATAATATTTCGACCGTGCTGGTGACTAAAATGGAAGCGTTTTCAGATATGCAGGGTATTGATGAGTAATATTTAAGGGGGCTTTCAGGGTTAGATTATGGCTAAAATAATATTGATGCACGAAGGTACGATTGTCCGGGAGTACACGCTGGACAAGGAACGCACCACCATCGGCCGCAAGCCGCATAATGATATTCAGCTGGATGATCCGACCGTTAGCGGCGAACATGCGGTTTTTCTGCTGATACAGAATGTCTATATTGAAGATTTGAACAGCACCAACGGTGTTTTGCTGAACGACAAAAAAGTCAGCAAACGTCAGCTTGAGCATGGTGATATCGTGCGCATCGGCCGCCATGAACTCAAGTTTGTGGATGAAAAGGTTAGCAGTTTTGATAGCACCGTGGTGCTGTCGCCCGGTCAGGTAACGCCGGCAGCGGAAGCGGATAAACCACAGAGCTATGTGGTCAGAGTGACCCAGGGTCCGAATCAGGGCAAGACCATTGAGCTAACCCGATCCTACACAACGCTGGGCAAGCCCGGTGTTCAGGTTGCCGTGATTGCCCGGCGCGGCGCTTCTTATTATATGATGCCCATGGGTGGCACCGGCGATCACTCATCGAGCCCCTGCATCAATGGTAAACCCATGTCAGCCGCCAGCGTACCCCTGAATGAAGGTGATATACTGGAAGTGGCCGGCGACACCATGCGTTTTACAACCGCAGGATAACGGGCAGGGCAGATTAGGGAGATAGCGTGCGTGGCAAAACTGTTACTGAAATATGAGGGTGTGACCCTGAGCAGCTACAAGCTCGAGGGCGAACGTGTTTCAATTGGTCGTCTGGCCGGGAATGATATCCAGCTGGATGATCCGGCCATCAGTGGTCAGCACGCCTGTATCATAATGGAACCCAGCGCTTATCTGGAATCCATCAGGGATATCTACATCGAGGATCTGGGCAGCACCAACGGCACCCGCGTCAATGAAGAGAAAATTGAGCGAGTACGCCTCAAGCATGGCGACATCGTCCAGATCGGCAAACACATGTTTCTTTTCGACAGTGAACAGGTCGAGGATATGGAACAGACCGCGATTTATATTCCGGATAAATAAATAAGGGACGAGTGACGAGTGACGAGTGACGAGGAAAACCGGGTTGGGAGGCATGATTTGTTCCTGAGGTATTCTTCGATTTCGTTCGCCTGAGCTTGTCGAAGGGCTCACTCTTTTTATTTTACGGCTATACTTTGTCGTCCCTCGTCCCTCGTCCCTCGTCCCTCGTCCCTCGTCCCTCGTCCCTCGTCCCTCGTCCCTCGTCCCTCGTCCTTCGTCCTTCGTCCCTCGTCCCTCGTCCCTCGTCCCTCGTACTAGTTTCAAAAATTCCCACATGATAATATCCGTGCCCATAATTTAGTGGTTAATCCAGAGGTAACGCCATGGCCGGACACAGTAAATGGGCCAATATTCAGCATCGTAAGAAAGCCCAGGACGCCAAGCGCGGCAAACTGTTTACCAAGCTAATCCGGGAAATTACCGTGGCGGCGCGCATGGGCGGGCCGGATCCTGATTCCAATCCCCGTCTGCGTGCAGCCATCGACAAAGGTCTGAGCGGTAACATGACCAGGGACACCATCGAACGTGCGGTCAAGCGTGGCGCCGGTGCTAACGATGGTGAAAACTATGAGGAAGTCCGCTATGAAGGTTATGGTCCCAACGGCCTGGCCGTCATGGTCGATTGTCTGACCGACAACCGTAACCGCACTGTGGCCGAGGTTCGCCATGCCTTCAGCAAGGCTGGGGGCAATCTGGGTACTGATGGTTCCGTGGCTTACCTGTTCACCAAGACCGGCACTCTGACCTTCGCCGCTGGCAGTGACGAAGAACAGATCATGGAAGTCGCGCTGGAAGCGGGCGCCGATGATGTGCAGACCCATGAGGATGGTTCCATCGACGTGCTGACATCGCCGGAAGAATTTATGAATGTCAAGGATGGCATGATCGCCGCCGGTCTGGAGCCGGAAATGGCTGAAATCACCATGACGCCATCCACCACCGTGGACATGAACATCGAGGACGCGGAAAAAGTCATGCGCCTGGTGGACGCGCTGGAAGATCTGGACGATGTGCAGAATGTCTACACCAATGCCGATTTTTCCGAAGAAGTAATGAAGCAGTTACAGTGACGAGTTACGAGGGACGAGTGGCGAGGAAAACCACACTATAGTGACGAGTTGCGAGGGACGAGTGGCGAGGAAAACCACGTTTATTTAAGTTTCGTTTCATACCGGGTAGGGTAGCGCTATGCCGGGAACGGCGATGCAGATATACTCATCCCTGGCCCTCGTCACTCGTCACTTGTTACTGATACTATGAATCGCATACTCGGCATCGACCCCGGCTCCCGTCTGACGGGCTATGGCATCATCGAAATGCATGAGCGCAGGGCCATCTGGGTGAGCAGCGGCTGTATTCGAGTCAAATCCACAAACCTTGCTGAGCGCCTGCGGGAGATCTGCGAGGGCATCCAGTCGCTGCTGGATGAATTTCAGCCCCATGAAACCGCCATTGAGCAGGTTTTTGTTCACCGTAATCCCGCTTCCGCACTCAAGCTGGGGCAGGCGCGCGGCGCGGCCATGAGCACAGTAGCTCTGCGCGCTCTTCCCGTAAGCGAATACTCACCTACCCAGATCAAGCAGGCGATTACCGGCCGGGGTAATGCCGCCAAGGCCCAGATTCAGCACATGACCATGACCCTGCTGGGACTCAGCAAACTGCCTCAGGAAGATGCCGCTGATGCGTTGGCGGTAGCCCTCTGCCACGCTCACATCAACCAGGGGCTGGAAAAGCGGGATCTACAGGGACAGCGCAGCACGGCTCGCCGGGGTAGCCGCTGGCAGGAATCTGATCTTGCCAGTATCAGTTCGGGAAATATCAAGAGGAGCAGCAAGCGGTGATTGGACGTCTGCGGGGCAGGATTATCAGCAAGCAGCCGCCGATGCTGTTGATCGAAGTAGGCGGCGTAGGTTATGAAGTGGAAGCGCCGATGTCCACTTTCTACCAGTTGCCGGAGACGGATGCGGAAGTGCTGCTGCATACCCACCTGATCGTACGCGAGGATGCCCAGCTTCTGTGCGGCTTCGCCAGCGAAGGCGAACGGCAGCTGTTTCGTCACCTGATTAAAATAAACGGCGTTGGCGCCAAGCTGGCGCTGGCGATTCTTTCCGGCATGAGCGCGCTCGAATTTGCCCGCTGCATCCATGAAGAAGACAGTGCCGCCCTGGTGCGCCTGCCGGGCGTAGGCCGCAAAACCGCAGAACGCCTGATTATCGAAATGCGGGATCGCCTGCCGCAGCCGGCAAGCGGCGTGGAGGTGGGAACAACAGAAGGCCTGAAAACAGCAGGTGCTGACGCAGATAGCGAAGCCCGGCACGCGCTGGAGGCACTGGGCTACAAACCGGCAGAAGCCCAGCGCATGGTGCAGAAAGTCGCCGCCGAAGGACTCAGCAGTGAAGAAACTATCCGTGCGGCATTGAAAGCGGCAGTGTCGCGATGATAGCTCGTCTTCATCCATAAATGTTTGTATTAAACGCAGAGAACGCAAAGGCGCTAAGACGCAGAGAAAAAATTATTAATAATCAAAATTATATTAACCTCTGCGCCTTTGCGTTCTCTGCGTTAATTACCCATGTTTAAGATTTTGGCATTAAAGATTCTGGTTTCAAAAAATCTATGATTGAACAGGACAGACTGGTTTCAAAAACTCCGCTGGAGGGCGATGACGCTATCGATCGTGCTATCCGTCCGGTGCGTCTGGATGACTATGTCGGCCAGCCGGCGGTGCGTGAGCAGATGGAGATTTTTATCGAGGCTGCGCGCAGTCGCAGGGAGGCGCTGGATCATGTGCTGATTTTCGGCCCGCCGGGGCTGGGTAAGACTACGCTTTCCCATATTATCGCCAACGAGCTGGGGGTGGAGATGAAGCACACCTCCGGGCCGGTGCTAGAGCGTCCCGGTGATCTGGCGGCGATGCTGACCAATCTGGAGCCGCATGATGTGCTGTTCGTGGATGAGATCCATCGTCTGAGTCCGGTGGTGGAGGAAATCCTCTATCCGGCGATGGAGGATTATCAGCTTGATATTATGATCGGCGAAGGTCCGGCGGCGCGGTCGATAAAACTGGATCTGCCACCTTTCACTCTGGTGGGGGCGACGACCCGCGCCGGGCTGCTGACTTCCCCGCTGCGGGATCGTTTCGGCATTGTTCAGCGGCTGGAATTCTATAATGCCGACGATCTGATCAGCATCGTCAAACGTTCGGCCTCGATCCTGAATTTACACATCGATGATGGTGGTGCGCTGGAGATCGCTCACCGTTCACGGGGTACGCCGCGGATTACTAATCGCCTGCTGCGTCGGGTGCGGGATTATGCCGAGGTCAAAGCCGAGGGCAGGATCAGCAAAGAGGTGGCGCAACGAGCGCTGGACATGCTGAACGTGGATGCGCAGGGTTTTGACATGATGGACAGAAAACTGATGCTGGCGATCATGAAGAAGTTCTCCGGCGGCCCGGTCGGCGTAGACTCGCTGGCGGCGGCCATCGGCGAAGAACGGGGCACTATCGAAGATGTGCTGGAGCCCTATCTCATTCAGCAGGGCTTCATCATGCGCACTCCGCGCGGGCGCACCGCGACCCGCAATGCCTATCTGCATTTTGATTTGAACGTACCAACACAATTGCGGGATGCCGAGCCGACTTCGCTGGACATGTTTTCAACAGATGATGAGTAAAGTGCGCTATCCATGAGTGATAACCTGAACACGTTCCTCTGGCCAGTAAGAGTTTATTATGAAGACACGGATTCCGGTGGCGTGGTTTATTACGCCAACTATCTGAAATTCATGGAACGGGCGCGCACCGAGTGGTTGCGCAGCCTGGGGCTGGAACAGGATGAACTCATTGCCCGTGAGTCAGTCATATTTGCCGTGCGCTCAGTGCAGGTGGATTACCTGCGGCCCGCGCGTTTCAATGAGATGCTGACGGTTAGCGCCGAGCTGGTGGAGCAGGGGCGGGCGAGCATGACGTTTAAACAGATCATTCGCCGGAATGATGATCAAACAATATTGTGTCAGGGCCGGATAAAAATTGTCTGCCTTGATTGTGATAGTTTTAAACCCCGGCCCCTGCCGATACACCTTGTTGATGAATTTAGCGATGGAGAATAATTCTTGCCTGAACTTTCGATTTTTCACTTGATCCTGAACGCCAGTTTTGTGGTGCAACTGGTGATGCTGCTGTTGCTGGTGGTGTCGCTGATTTCCTGGACGCTTATTTTTCTCAAAAGCACGGTGATCAAAAAAGCCCGTATATCGGCAGATCGTTTTGAGCGTAAGTTCTGGTCTGGTGCGGATCTGGGGGAACTGTATAAACGCCTGTCCAGCCGCCGCAATCGCCTGACGGGTATGGAAATGATTTTCGAGGCAGGATTCCGTGAGTTCGCCCAGTTACGTAAAAATGCCAATGTTGAACCGATGGCCATTTTGCAGGGTGCGCAACGGGCTATGCGTGTGGCGTTGAATCGCGAAATTGACAACCTGGAAATGAACCTGTCCTTTCTCGCCACGGTGGGCTCCACCAGTCCCTATGTCGGCCTGTTTGGCACGGTCTGGGGTATCATGAATTCCTTCATGGCGCTGGGTGCGGTCAAGCAGGCGACGATCTCGTCGGTAGCGCCGGGTATCGCGGAAGCCCTGATCGCCACGGCCATGGGGCTGTTTGCGGCGATTCCGGCGGTGATTGCCTATAACCGTTATTCCAACGATGTCGAGCGCATCATCAGCCGTTACGATATTTTTGTAGAAGAATTCTCGACCATTCTGCAACGGCAGGTGCATGCCTGATATGTATCCCTCCCAGCCCATCCGGCGCGCGCGCAAAAAACGCATGTCTGAAATCAACGTGGTGCCCTATATCGATGTGATGCTGGTGCTGCTGGTGATTTTTATGATTACCACGCCCTTGCTGACCCAGGGTATTAACGTCGAACTGCCGCAGACTAATTCCACGCCGATTGAGCAGAAGGACGAAGAGGCGATCATTGTTTCGGTAGATAAAGACGGGCGCTATTATCTGAATCTGGGTGATAGCAGCGACAGGCCGCTTGAAACCGGCAAGCTGATGATCCGGATCAAGGCTGTGTTAAAGCATCGCCAGGACAATACGGTGTATGTTAAAGGCGATAAAAATGCGAATTACGGCAAAATTGTGGTGCTGATGGCCAGGCTGAAACAGGCGGGCGTTGAGCACGTGGGGCTGGTTACGCGGATGGTCGATAAACCGGGCGTGCGTTGAATGTGGCAGCAGATCAGGAACAATCCGCGTGCGGCGGTACTGGCGGTTCTTGCGCATGTGATTTTTATTGTCATTCTGCTGGTCAGTTTTAATTTCAGCAATGATGAGCCTGGGGCAAAGGGGACGTTAAAACCGAAGGCGATCCCGGAGGCGATTAAGGCCGAAGCGATTGACGAGAAACAGATCAATGCAGAAATCCAGCGTCGTCGTGATCTGGAAAAACGTCAGCAGCAGAAAATAAGGGAACAGGCGCGCAGGAAAAAGGAAGCGCAACTGCGCGAGAAGAAGCGCCGGGCGGAAAAAAAGAAACAGCAGGCAGCAGAGAAAAAACGACTGGCGGCAGAAAAGAAACGCAAACTGGCCGAGAAAAAACGCAAGCAGAAAGAAGCGGCAGAGAAAAAACGCAAACTGGCGCTGAAGAAAAAACAGGAACGGGAAAAACGCCTGGCCGAAGAGAAGAAACGTAAAGAAATAGAACGCAAACGCATCGAGGAAGAAGAGCGCAAACAGCAGGAAGAGCTGGCGCGTCAGGAAGCGGAAATGAAACAGAAGCTGGAGGCGGATCGCCAGCGACGAGATGCCGCCCGTCAGCAGGCCCAGCATCAGGCCAATCAGCGCGAAATCGGCAAATATCTGGGGCTGATCAAAAATGCGGTGAGCCGACACTGGACCCTGCCTTCAGCGGATGTGAGCGGGCTTAGTTGTGAGGTAAAAGTCAGGATTATTCCGAGTGGTGAAGTGATCGATGTGCAGATTATCAAAAGCAGTGGTAATCTTGCCTTCGATCGTTCGGTGGAGACGGCTGTTTATCGTGCCGCACCCCTGCCGGTGCCGAGTATTGAAAGTGGCCTGTTTGATGAATTCAGGGAAGTGATATTTTCCTTTGAACCCCGTGATATCTAATGGCGAACAGATAGACTGAACTGAAAAACAAAAATTTGATACAGAACATGAAAAAACACTTATCTTTTATTCTTGGTTTGATATTCCTGGCTGTGTCACAGGCGCATGCGGTATTGACGATCGAAATTACCCAGGGTATGGAAGGCGCGGCGCCGATTGCGATTGTGCCCTTTGCCTGGGCGGGCAAGGATGCGCCACCGGAATACATGAATAAAATTATTGCCGCTGATTTACAGCGCAGTGGCTTTTTTAAGGCGCTGCCGGAAGAAGATATGATCGCCATGCCCAGCGAAGCCGGCAAGGTGAATTTGGCCGACTGGCGTGCGCTGAAGGTGGACTACATCGTAGTGGGCAAAATAATTTCACAGCCGGATGGCGCCTTCCAGGTTCAGTTTCAGTTGCTGGACGTATATAAAGGGAAGCAACTTGCCGGTTACAGCATTCGCAGCCGCAGGCCGAATCTGCGCACAACCGCCCACCAGATCAGCGATATTATCTACAAGACCATTACCGGGGTGCAGGGCGCGTTTGATACTCATATCGCTTATATTACAGTGACAGAAAACCGCAAAGGGACAAAACTCTATCGCCTGGCGATTGCCGACTCCGATGGGGCTAATGAGCAAATCGTGTACGAGTCCACGCGGCCCTTGATGTCACCGAGCTGGGCACCGGATGGTCGGCGGCTGGCTTATGTCACGTTCTTCAGTGGTCGCCCGGAAATTCAGGTACAGAATATCCTTACCCGTGAGACACAAAAAATAAGTGGGTTTAAGGGCATCAACGGTGCGCCGGCCTGGTCGCCGGACGGTCGGCGTATGGCGCTGACCCTGTCCAAAGACGGCAACCCGGAGATCTATGTCGTCGATCTGAAAAGCAAAAAATTCACCCGTATTACCCGCCACTATGCCATTGACACGGAAGCGGCCTGGATGCCGGATGGTAATGCCCTGATCTTTACCTCGGATCGGGGTGGTTCACCCCAGCTTTACCGGGTGGAGCTGAACAGCCAGGGTGCGGCGACGGGGCGACCGCGACGTCTGACCTTTGATGGCAACTATAACTCCCGCGCTTCGATTTCACCCGATGGCCGACGGGTGGCTATGGTGCATCGGGAAAAAGGCAAATTTCAGATTGCGGTGCTGGAACTGAAAACCGGCCGTTTCCAGATTCTGACCGATTCCCGGCTGGATGAATCGCCCAGTTTTTCACCGAATGGTAGTATGATTATTTATGCTACCGAGGATAATTATCGCGGCATCCTGGCGGCGGTTTCCGTGGATGGGCGGGCACATCAGCGCCTGAGCCTGCAAATGGGGGACGTGAGAGAGCCGGCCTGGTCGCCGTTTAAATAATTTAGGGGTTGTCCATAGACGTTTGTATTAAACGCAGAGCGCGCAGAGGCGCGGAGACGTGACTGGATCAAAGTGCAGGAAATACCGAATGTGACCAGAATCTTGCGAAGCAAGATTGGGAAATCCGTAATGAAGCCCGAAGGGATACTATGGGAAGTTCATGAAGCGAGATTCTCGCGGTGCAGAGATTGTATGATTATTAATGATTCTTTTCTCTGCGTCTCCGCGCCTCTGCGCTCTCTGCGTTACTTACGTGCACAATGGATAATGGATTCTGGCTATGCTGAGTCAGGCGCTGTATGTTTCGATAAACGTGATTTAACAGAAGGGGAAAATCATGGGAAAAGGGTTTAAATATCTGCTGATTGCCATTTTTGTCGTGAGCCTGGCGGGTTGTAAGTTCGGCCCGGTGAAAAAACGGGTGAGTGATGAAGACGCCGCGGCCCTTGCGGCTGAACAGGAGCAGCAGAAACAGAAGGAAGCTGAAACGGGTGCCGAGGATCAGCGTTACGGCGCCGAGATGGGCGGTGCTTTTGCCGGTCGGGAACTGGAAGATCCCAACAGCCCTCTGGCCAAGCGGGTGTTCTACTTCGAGCTGGATAGTAGTTCGCTGAGTCCGGAAGATCGTGAGGTGATATCGGCGCATGCCAATTACCTTTCCATGCAGCCCAAGGTGACGGTGGTGCTCGAAGGCCATGCCGATGAACGCGGCAGTCGGGAGTATAATATTGCGCTGGGCGAACGCCGCGCCAGGGCGATTGAACAATTGTTGCTGGTTCAGGGTGTGTCGCCGTCACAGGTGCAGGTGATCAGCTTCGGCGAGGAACGGCCGGTAGCACTGGATCATAATGAAGCCGCCTGGCGCCTGAACCGGCGTGTGGAAATTCTCTATTCAGGATATTGATCATGCAGCGAACATTTTTATCTTCTGTTTTGTTAGTCATGCTGGGCATGGGGCTGGCGGGCCAGCCCATTGCTGAGGAATCGGCAACGGCCAAATCAGCAAAGCCGGCGGCAATTCCGGCACCACCGACAACCGAGGAACGGGTGGAGCGGCTGGAACGGCTTATCAATAGCCAGGGGCTGGTGGATATTCTCCTGCGTCTCGAAAATTTGCAAAAGGACGTACAAAACATTCAGGGTGACAGTGAAGTACAGATGCACAAGCTGGATGAAATCAGGAAACGCCAGCGGGAACTTTACATCGATATCGATCGTCGCCTGTTGCAGCTGGAACGCAAGCAGACCGGCCGTGCTCCGGTGGCAGTGGATAAATCGAAATCTTTGACACCGGCCCAAACAGCGGTGACAGCGGCAGCAACAGCAAAGGCGGCGGGTAGTGGTGCGCATGTTTCCGGGACAGTAGCAGGGGGTAAACCCACCGGCGGCAGGCGTACCGCCGTTGCCGCCAAACCGGTGATGGGCGAGAAGCCAGAGCAGGAAACCGAGCAGGAAGCTTACCAGAAGGCCTTTAATTTACTGAGGGAGCTGCGCTACGACAAGGCGGGTCTGGCTTTTCGCGCCTTCATCGAGAAATACCCTGAGGGTCGTTATGCCCATATTGCCCAGTACTGGCTGGCTGAAGCCAGCTATGCGCAACGGGATTTCAGGACAGCGATTGCCGATTACCAGAAACTTATCGATAATTACGCCGGCAGCCCCAAACGCGCCGAGGCCATGTTGAAGATCGGTTACAGTTATTATGAGCTGAAAGACTATCCTAAGGCGCAGGCTGTGCTCGAACAGTTGCTGGCCGCTTATCCGAGCACCACAGAAGCCGGACAGGCGCAAAACCTGTTGCAGAAAATCAAGATTAACAACGCGTCCTGATGCCGGCACACTCACCGGGGCAGGATCGCCTGCGAGTCAGTGAAATATTTTATTCCCTGCAGGGAGAATCCCGCACGGTAGGCTGGCCGACCGTCTTCATTCGTCTGACCGGCTGTCCCCTGCGCTGCACGTACTGCGATACTGAGTACGCCTTCCAGGGCGGTGAATGGATGTCGTTTGATGAGATCCTTGCACAGACCGCCGTTTTTCATTCTCACTATGTTACGGTGACCGGCGGTGAGCCGCTGGCGCAAAAAAACTGCCTGCCCCTGCTGCAACGCCTGTGCGATGCCGGTTATATGGTTTCGCTGGAGACCTCCGGCGCGCTGGATATTGCGGCGGTTGACGCGCGGGTGACCATCGTCATGGATCTGAAAACGCCGTCTTCCACTGAAAAAGCAAAAAACCGTTATCAGAATATCGGCGAACTCAAGCCGAGCGATCAGGTTAAGTTCGTACTCGGCACGCGGGCAGATTACGACTGGGCGCGGGCGAAACTGGCCGAATATGATCTGGCCCAGCGCTGTGAGGTGCTGTTTTCGCCGGTACAGGGCGAACTGTCGGCGACAGAGCTGGCGAACTGGATTCTGGCCGATCGCCTGCCGGTGCGGATGCAGATACAATTACACAAACTGCTGTGGGGAGATGAAAAGGGGCGATGAAAAAAGCGGTAGTTCTGGTATCCGGCGGGCTGGACTCCAGCACTGCACTGGCGCTGGCGAAAGAGCAGGGCTATGCTTGCTACGCGCTCAGTTTTGACTATGGTCAACGCCATCGTTGTTAGCTGGAAGCGGCCAGAAAAATGGCGGATAATCTGGCTGTGGTTGAGCACAAGCTGATCAGCCTGAATCTGGACAGCATCGGCGGTTCGGCGCTGACGGATGCCGCGATTCCTGTGCCGCAGTCGGCTGCTGAGACTGGCTCAGCGGGAATCCCGGTTACCTATGTGCCCGCCCGCAACACCATATTTCTTTCTCTGGCGCTGGGCTGGGCGGAAGTACTGGAAGCGGGCCATATTTTTATCGGTGTAAATGCGGTGGATTACTCCGGCTACCCTGACTGTCGTCCGGAGTATATTGAGGCCTATGAGTGCATGGCCAACCTGGCGACAAAGGCTAGCGTGGAAGGGCGCAGGCTGCATATCGAAACGCCCCTGATTAATCTGAGCAAGGCGGCGATTATCCGTGAGGGTGCGCGTCTTGGCGTGGACTACAGCATAACAGTTTCCTGTTACGCGCCGGACGAAGCCGGCCTTGCCTGTGGCCGCTGCGATGCCTGTCGTCTGCGGGCGGCAGGCTTTGCCGCTGCCGGTTTGCCTGATCCCACGCGTTATCAAGCGAAAAAAACGGAATAAATCTGCCCGGATTTGCGTCTACTCCCTCTGATTCGTCAGTGTTGGCGTTTTCCGGACGGGCGGGATGCGGTATAAAACGATGACAATACCGGCCACAGGGCCACAATAGCGAGGAGGAAATTCAGTGATTTTTGAAGACTTTATGGGCGCGCATGAAACGGTGCTGGGAGCGATTTTTGCAACCGCATTCATCATGGGAGCGGTGGTCAACAAGACCAATTTTTGCACCATGGGCGCAATCTCCGACTGGGTTAACATGGGGGATAAGAGCCGTTTCCGCGCCTGGTTGCTGGCCATCTGTGTTGCTATTCTGGGCGTGGTATTTCTGGAATCCAATGGCCTCGCCAGCCTCGACAAGACACTTCCTCCTTATCGCGGCAGCAATTTCGCCTGGCTGGAATTCATTCTCGGTGGCATGATATTCGGCATCGGCATGACCTATGGCAGTGGCTGTGGTAACAAGACGCTGGTGCGCATCGGCGGCGGCAACCTCAAGTCAATTCTGGTGTTTGCAGTCATTGCCGTCACCGCCTATTTCATGCTTAACCCTTTTCCGGGTACGGACAAAACCCTGTATTCTGAACTGTTCTATGGCTGGACCAGCAAGACCAGTATTGCCCTGAGCACGCAGCAGGATCTGGGCAGCCTGCTGGCCGGACAACTGGATGCAGGCGCCGCTACCATACGTATGATCGCCGGGCTGCTGCTGGCGGCAGGACTACTTGTTTATATACTGAAGTCTGCGGATTTCCGCAGCAGTTTTGACAATATCCTCGGTGGTCTGATCGTGGGGCTGGGCGTACTGGCAGCCTGGTATATTACCGGTGCCCTGGCGGTGGTTTCGGCTGATGGCGAGATGCTGAGCTGGACAGAGTACGCCAGCGCCGAGTCCTGGGATATGCTGGAAGATGATTCGGATGCCCGGCCCAAAGATGTCGGCGTACAGTCCTTCACGTTCATTAATCCCATAGGTCAGACCCTGCGTCTGGCGCTGCACAGTTTTGATGAACCCTTTGTTACCTTTGGCGTCATGGCTGTGATTGGTGTCATTGCCGGTTCTTTTGTCTGGTCGCTGATTTCCCGCAGTTTTCGAATTGAGTGGTTTGTCGACTTCAAGGATTTCCTGAACCACTTTATTGGCGCCATTCTCATGGGCATCGGCGGTGTACTGGGTCTGGGTTGCACCATTGGACAGGGTATCAGCGGGATTTCCACCCTCGCACTGGGTTCTTTCCTGGCTTTCGGCGGCATCGTATTTGGTTGCGCCATGACCATGAAAATTCAGTACTACAAGCTGGTTTATGAAGAGGAAGCCAGCTTTATCAAGGCCCTCCTTAGCGCGCTGGTGGACATGAAACTGTTGCCGGGCGGGATGCGTAAGCTGGACGCCATTTAGGGCACAGGATGGAATAACAGCCCTGCGTCTGATGGACTTCTCAGGGTTGTTATTTCTACGGATTTCGGTACAATTCACGCCTTCTTGTACAGGGGCAAAGCAGGTTCCCGCCTACTCATCTCCCGTCACAACATGCCTTTCGGGCCGTTAGCTCAGTTGGTAGAGCACCGGACTTTTAATCCGATGGTCCCGCGTTCGAGTCGCGGACGGCCCACCATAAATATCAAAAGCCCGGCATCTGCCGGGCTTTTTTTATATCATTCAGATTCTACTATGTCAGCCAGAAAATCTCAGGCCCGGCCGCGTCGTGGGAGTTCAGCATGGGTGGAGCAATTCGTGTATAACCGTAGTGGCCGGTAGTTGTTGCGAGAT
>JASBTR010000073.1 GCA_030148325.1 Gammaproteobacteria bacterium | reverse complement strand
GACATACTTTTTCTGCATGCATGGTGATGATCCTTTTTTAGTTTAGACACCTTTAATTGATCACATATCACCATGCATGTCTAACTAATCATTTTTATACCTAACTTATTGTTTTTGATCGCTATTTCCTGGGGATACCTCAGCCTTAAACCTCTATAATAACGTCTATTTATCCTTCGACAAACTCAGGACGAACGGTGTTTTAATCTATTATATGTCTAACTGAGCTGGTATTAGGATCGCGTATTTAGTCCTCAGATAAATGTGCTAGCTTTGCGGCACTCTCCTCCCAGTTCTTACCGTCGAATAACTCTATCTCAACACGCTTGATTGCCGATTCATCCAGACAGCGAACATTAACGCTGATACCGTCAGGGTTCGAGCGCGGGATATAAAAGGACTTAATGCCACAGGTCTTACAAAACAGATGTTTCGCCTCACCTGTGTCAAAAGTATATTCTGTAAGGTTGTCCTCTCCCCGCAATAAATGAAAGCGAGACCTGGGTACAATCAAGTGCAAATAGCCCGTTTGTGAACAAATGGAGCAATTACATTCATGCACCAAAAGATCTTCGGGGGCATCGACTTCATAAGCCACCGCGCCGCAGTGGCAACTTCCTTTGTGTAACACCATTAATTTTCCCTCCATGCAGTTTAATATGCAAAATATTCTTCCAACTGGACAAACACGTCATGCTCCGCGTGGTGACGCTTTACCTCGAATACATCGACTAATTTCTGTGTCTGTTTGATAACCTGCTCCAATCGGTCATCTTCGTTGACTAACAACCAAATACGGCTATATCTTTTATCCTCCATGGGCATACACAAAATGCCTTCCATATTATAGGCCCGGCGCGCAAACAAACCACAGATATGCGACATCACGCCCGGATGATTCTTTACCTTAAGTTCAAGCACCGGCTTCACTGTGCCTGTTTTCTCTGTATATGAACTCACAGCGCACCTCCGATCATCTCTTTATTCGCCGCCCCCGGTGGCACCATGGGAAAAACCATTTCCTCCGCGGCAATCGGCACGTTGATTACACAGGGACCCTCCTCAGCAAATGCCTGCTTAAGCGTCGCCCGTGGATTCGCCGCCGCACCTAAATCATAACCTGCCGCGCCCATGGCCTTGGCTAAGGCGACAAAATCCACACTATGCCGATTGTTGATTGCAGAAAATCGCGCGCCATAAAAAAGCGCCTGTTGTTGACGCACCAGCCCAAGGTGTTGGTTGTTCATAATTAATATCTTTATATTCAGGCCATGCTCAACGGCGGTGTCAAGTTCCTGAATATTCATCATCAGGCTGCCATCACCGGAGATGCAAAGTGACATATGCCCGGGCTGCGCCAGCGCCGCGCCAATCGCCGCAGGCAAACCAAAGCCCATGGTTCCCAATCCACCCGAGCTAACCCATTGACGTGGATGCCGAATAGGAAAGATCTGGGCTGCCCACATCTGATGCTGTCCGACATCGGTAATAACATTCACATTGTTATCTACTAGCGCTGCTGTATGTGACAAAAGGCCATATGGCTTAAACAAGTCATTGTCGTCATCGATCAACAAGGGGAATCGCCGCCGGAGCTGTTCCACCTGTTGCCGCCACCAGGGCCGCTCACGAATATCATTCTGTTCCAAAAAAGCACGCAAGGTACTGCGCGCATCGGCATGAATAGCAAGTGCCGGTGTTTTGATCTTACCCAGCTCACCCGCATCAATATCGATATGGATGATCGAAGCATGCGGACAGAAAGCACTGACTTTACCGGTGGCGCGATCATCAAAACGCACCCCAACTCCGATCAGAAGATCGCATTCCTCGAGAATGAGATTGGTATAAGGCGCGCCATGCATACCCAACATCCCAAGAAATAAGGGATGCTCACAGGGCATCACCCCCAATCCCATAAAGCTCGCCACGGTTGGCAAATCCTGGCGTTCCGCAAACTCAACAAGCTCACGGCTACAGCCAGAATTAAGTGCACCACCGCCCACCATCAATACCGGCCGCCTGGCCTTGTGCAGCATCGCGGCCATGCGCTCCAGATCACCGGCAGTGGCAACAGCCGTTGCTTCCACCCCCATCGCCTGTGGCCATTCCTCTACTTCTATTGTCTGTTGTTGGATGTCCCTGGGAATATCAATCGCAACCGGCCCAGGCCGGCCAGAGATGGCGATATGGAATGCTTCCGGGATAACATCCAACAATTCTTCAATCGAGCGAATTAGCCAGTTATGTTTAGTAATCGGCAACATCAAACCAAACGTATCGGCTTCCTGAAAGGCATCGGTACCGATCATGCCGATCGGTACCTGGCCGGTAATCGCAATAATCGGAATGGAATCCATCATGGCATCGGCAACAGCGGTGACTAGATTGGTAGCACCTGGTCCGGAACTGGCAAAACACACCGCGGGGTTGCCACTGACTCGCGCCATACCCTGGGCGATAAAACCTGCGCCCTGTTCATGCCTTGTGAGTACGTGTTGAATCGAACTCTCGGTTAGCGCGTCATACAGGGGTAGATTAGCGCCACCGGGAATGCCTGCGATCATGCTAATTCCCTGCCGTTCCAGGAGTTTGATAACAAGTTGTGCGCCGGTTATTTTCATAATATGTGCCTTTTACTGGTATAAATAATTAAAATCATTTGTTTTTTCCTTTCCTGGAACCATAAAACCGAACCATAAAAAAACCCCCTTCGGCTTTCGCCGAAGGGGGTTTTTAGAGAATATTTAACTCGAACCCGCTACGGCGATAAGCCAAAGGCAACCAGTACCACCACGACGGATACGACCTGGGAAAGAACTGTCTGACTGGGTTGCGCCATTACGGATTTCATCGGTTTTGTAAAATTAAATAAACTGGAAAAGTTTTTACACACTAGCAAACAGAAAATGGGAAGTCAAACCACGACCAACGGGCATAGGAAATATAAACACCCTCTTTCCCCGGATTCAACAGAAAATTCCCCGGTGATGGACAGCCGTTCGCCCGCTATCGCCACGAAATCCCCCTCGATTCGGTGTAGGATAATGTACTGAGGCGCTTCATTCTAATGAAACATGTCATGGCATAGCGGCGCTGCAGCGGTGGCCATATCCAGGAGCATATTTGATGGAAACCCATGAGTTTTTTCTTTACCTGCTGATCATTCTCCTGACCGCACGGGTGTTAGCAGAACTGGCAGCCCGGCTTCAGGCACCCTCTGTCATCGGCGAACTATTTGCTGGCGTAGTACTGGGGCCAAGTCTGTTGGGCTGGATCGAGCCGGCCGAGGCCATCAAACTGATGGCGGAGATCGGCATAATTCTGCTGCTGTTCGAAGTCGGTCTGGAGACTGATGTTAAACGCCTGGTGCACACTGGCCTGAAATCCTTCGCCGTGGCGATAGCAGGATTTGTGTTGCCGCTGATATTGGGCTTTGCTCTAAGCTACTGGGTATTTGACCTGTCACTGCTGGTGTCTCTGTTTATCGGCGGTACGCTGACGGCTACCAGCATCGGTATCACCGTGCGCGTATTGTCAGATCTCAAACGTCAGCAAGCGCCCGAGGGACAGATTGTACTGGGCGCAGCCGTACTGGACGATGTGCTGGGCGTAATACTGTTGGCGCTACTCTACGAGTTCTCCATCGGCGGCGGGGTAAGCTTGCTTAACGCCGGTAAAGTGATGCTATTCGTAGGTGCTTTTTTCATCCTCGCACCTGTTGCCGCAAAGTTGATTTCATTGATCATCAAGCACTTCGATGCGGTCAGCGCAATCCCCGGTCTACTGCCTACCACCATTGTCTCGGGGTATAGGAAGAATAAATGCCCTATTTGCCCGAGTCCAGCGGAAATTCAATGCGAATAGCTCGCCCAGCAGCCGTTCGATAGCCCTGAATCGGGCTTAAATCTCGCACACATGGCAAAAAGCCTCCCGCTTTTTCTCCAT
>JASBTR010000123.1 GCA_030148325.1 Gammaproteobacteria bacterium | reverse complement strand
GTCTGGAAGGAATATATCAAGAATCAGAAGCCAGATGATCCTGATGATGATTTTAGTGTGCTGTAATCGCCTTTAGGCGAAATGACCGGCTTTCAGCCGTAACCTGAAGCCACCGGCTTTTAGCCGGTGGAGTATTCACATATGAAGGCAGGCGATGCAATTATTGCTGCAACGGCAATAAGAAATATTTAAACCATAACGCAGCATATAACTCATCCGGCGGGGCTTTCAGAAGGCTGGCAAAACCGGGGCCCAGGTTACTCATGGATTACCCGTAGGATCTTGTCCTGATTGTTTTTAACAACTCAACAGGTAATAAATCCATGCATGAAATAAGTGATCAGAATATAATATTCATCACTCTGTCAGTTGTGATGTTTATGTTTCTTGCTATCACCATTATGGTCATTATCGATCATAAGGTGAGAATTCCAGGGTATTTCCAATATGATCCTTTTAGTGTTTCCGGACTGAACTTTTATCATCTTTTTGCCAGTTTTTTTATCCTGAGCGTGCTGCTAATCATTATTACCAGCCTGGCATTTGCACTTGCAGTTACCTTGATTGAGAATTTTGATTTATTTCCCAAAGAAGCGGAGCCAAAAATACTACAGGAATTTAAACAACAGCGTGCGACAGAAAAAAAACGACAGTTTCATAATGTGTACAGCATAGATCGGCCAAGCCTGGGTAAAAAACCTGTGTGTTTTTACTGCCATGGTGATTTCCCACATTCAAAGCAGCGCGCCATAAGAGTTTTGCTGAATATGCATACGCAGTTTATAGGTTGCCTGACATGTCATAATGATCCACGCAAGGTTAGTCAGGATAGTCTCAGATTTGCCTGGCTCAATTATTCCGGGATTAAAGTGACCGGCCCTCATTTTGGCACCGATATCGATCCTGAAAGTGGTTTTCTTATTAAAACAGATGATTATTATTCAAAAATTGTTACCTATAGTGAGGAAGGTGGAGAAAATAAACTTCTCGAAATTCCTGAAACTAATCCTAAAGCACAGATATTTATTGCAATGCGAAATCAGTTAACGATAAGGGAACGTCAATCAATCAAAAGAACAATTCACAAGAATGTTGTGCGTAAAGCTCGTACCTGTACTCGTTGTCATGCCAGTGAAGACAAGAGCTATTTGCCATTCCGCCAGTTGGGTTTTTCACAGCGACGAATTTCTGAGGTAACGAATCCGGAAATTATTGCTATCGTCAATAAATACAGTAAAGCTGTTGTATTCCCTCCTTTTTACGAATAAGCAAACTAACAGCAAACAACTGAGGCACCCTGAACAGGGTAGTTATGCCGAATCCTGTAAATAATTTTAGCGACTACAAAAATGCAAAATACCTGTATATTTTTCGCAATCAACAACCACCCGCAGAGCGGATGGTATGATGAAAGCCCCTGAAAGGGGCTATGGTTACAGTTAAATAGCCTGCCAGCCTCATTTTTCTCTTCTCGTTCCTGCCAATTCATGTAGGGTGGGCACGGTTTTGGTGCACCACAGGCACTTCCTTCGGTCGCCCACGCGGAGAAATCCAGGACCCCGTCTCACATTTTAATACCCAAAACAACGTAACTCGTGGGCACAAAAATCGTGCCCACCCTACCGGTATTTCAATCATTGTTAACCTGAGTTTGGCTTTGCCTCCCTCTCATTATGCCCCAGTATAAAAACGATTCAAAAAAGACCATTACCCCTTCTGCACGACGGAACGGCAAAGCCTGTTCGAATTCACTGCCAGAGGCGGTGGTTTACCTAAATTGAATAAACAACCCCGCCGCAAGCGGACGGAGTATTAAATCGTAGGAGCGAGCTTGCTCGCGAAAGCGGTTGGATGAATCTCAAACTATTCGCGGGCGGGCCCGCTCCTACCGGTTTTCGCCGCAAGCAGCGGGGAATTTAACCCATAGAGATTAATCGGTGATTCCTGAAATTTATCCGGACAGTGCGGTTTTCACCGCTTCGATTTCAGTATTGGCTTCGTCCATGTCCACCGTGCTTACATCAGTTTCCATCCCCAGTTTTTCAAAGGCCGGAACAGTCGACCAGTCTACCTCGGCGTAAGGGTGATTCGTGCCATAGGCATCCTGTAAATTGGCGACGATGACGATATCAACATAGTCCGGTGGCCCGGCATGATTGCGGCTGAGGTTTTCATGTTCGGCCGCTACTCTGATCAAATCATCAGAAAAATTCCAGGCCTGTAGAATGGCGGCGCCAATTTTTACATGGGCGCTGGCGATAATCCGATCCAGGGCCGTTTCATTATCCAGCAAATCGGGATAGTCTTCCGCCCGGCTGAGAATGGGCAGGATACCGATGTCATGCACCAGTCCGGCAAGCAGGGCCTGATCCGTCTGCAGGTTGGGGTGAGGCGTGGACAGGGCGCTGGCAATGGCGGCAATCTGGGTGCTGTCTTCCCAGACGGCGCGCAGTCGTTTGTCCGTGGCATCGGAGGTGGCCTGAAACATCTGTTCCATGGCGATACTGGTGACCAGGTTACGCACCATGTTGCTGCCCATGCGCGTGACTGCCGCTTCGACAGTTTCTATCTGACGGCTGGCGCGCAAAAGCGGGCTGTTGGAAATCTGGATCAGTCTTGCTGAGAGGGCGGCATCATTGGTAATGACTTTCGCCACATCCAGCATCGAGGAATTATCGTCCTCCAGCGTATCGCGCACTTTCAGCGCCACTTCCGGTAAGGTGGGAAGAACTAGCCTGTCCTTTTCAAGATCCTCGAAAAGGCCGGTCAAGAAAGATGATTCCAGTGAAGACACAGCATACCCCCGGTAACTGATTACGTTGTCTCTGAGTATCGGCAGTAGTTACTGGATCTTTAAACCGATTACATGTAGATACGCCAGCTGGCCGGCCGTTGTCGATATGGCTGGTGTTATGCTTTGTTATCAACAGGATAAGGATCGTTTAGCAGCTGCAGGGTGGGGCCGTTTTCCGAGCCCAGGCGGATGTCGCCTTTTTCGGCTACTGCAATCTGCAGCACAGCCAGTAAATCGACCCCGCCATTGGGTGAGGCCTGCGCCTGCACCACCTTGCCACAACTCTGGGCGTTGTCACCGGGCGGAAACAGGTTTTCCCCGGCCTCTGGCAAGGTGTCGGTTTCGACATGGGCCAGGTACATGCGCCGTTTCAATTTACCCAGATAATGCATACGGGCCACCACTTCCTGTCCGGGGTAACAGCCCTTGGTAAAACTGACGCCGCCGATGGTGGAATAATTGACCATTTGTGGCACGAAGGCTTCTGTGGTGTTGGCCACGATATTCGGAATACCGGCCTGGATCTCCAGCCAGCTCCAGACCGGATAGCCGACCGGCACAGCTTCTGTTTGCAGTGCCTGCCAGAGCGTGCTGATTACAGAAGGCTGGCCGAGAATCTGAAAGCGGGGTGTATCGCCGGCGAGGCGGATCACGACCAGCCCGTTTTCCTGTACAACCTGATTGGCATTTTCCGGCAGGCGGCTGATCTGTTTTGCCAGCAGCACCGGGGCATCGTTGCCGGCAAGGCCAATGCCGGCCCACTCATTGCTGACATCTTCCAGTGTTACCTTGCTGCGCAGAACGAACATGCGCAGACGCCTGAGGGTAGCGTCCAGCAGATCGGCGGACAGCTGCAGGAAATAATCATCGCCCACCTGAAAGACCCGCAGGCTTGCCAGGATGCGTCCCTTGGCGTTGCACCAGGCATTGAGCTGGCTGAGTTGTGGGCTGATTTCCCGGATGTCATTGCTGAACTGGTTTTGCAAAAAATTAACAGTATCCTCGCCAGAGACTTTGATTAACCCCTGTGCGGACAAATCTGCGAGGACGCTCTTTGTTACAGCTGCTTTGCGTTCCTGTTCCGGCTGGCCAAAGGAGACAACCTGATCATCTTTGATTACTGCACCGTGTTCAGAAAGAAAGTTGTGCCATGCGCTGTTTATCGTACTGTTCATAAAACCACCAGAATAAAAATTTAAGCCTGTAATTTGTAGGACTCCGAATCTTAATCTATTATTGATCGAACCAAAGGATGATCAAATGAATCAGTATATTGTATTCAATCACATATACTTTGCTTTAAAACAGATACGGACAGAATCAGACCCGCAATGCTAACAAAATCCCGACGTCCCAAGTACCTCAATCTGATAAAAATAAATCTGCCAATCACCGGTATCGTCTCTATTCTCCACCGTATATCAGGGGTTTTATTATTTTTTTCTATCCCGTTTCTCATTTACGCGCTGTCATTGTCCTTGCGCAATCCAGAGTCCTTTGCCCAGATTCAGGCGTTTTTCGATAACATGCTCATTCGCGCGCTTGGCCTGTTGCTGATCTACGCACTGGCGCATCATTTTTTTGCCGGAATCCGTTTTCTGCTGCTGGACCTGGATATCGGGCTTGATCTGAAAACAGCAAGGGCCAGCGCCCTGGCTGCGATACTTGCCGGATTGACTGTCTTTGTTCTTGTCGTGATCGGGATTTTATTATGAGTATTCATGCGCAGGGCATGCGCGCCTGGCTGTTGCAACGGCTCAGCGGCGCTTACATCGGACTTTATCTGGTGATTGCACTGTTCATTATCGCCACCGGCCCCAGACTGGATTATGTGCGTTGGCGTGAGCTGCTGAGTCAGCCGGTTGTATCGATCGCCACCCTGTTGTTTTTCCTGTTTCTTCTCATCCATGCCTGGGTGGGTATTCGGGATGTACTGCTTGACTACATACAGGTACAGGCGTTGCGTTTTAGCATATTAATGGTGCTGGCGCTGGGATTACTAACTATGGGGATCTGGGTAAGCATGATTTTGTTTTCGGTGGTGCAGTTATGAGTATGGATCTGCCTCGACGCCAGTTTGATACGCTGGTAATTGGTGCCGGCGGTGGGGGCCTGCGCGCAGCACTGCAGTTGGCTCAGGCCGATGCTAATGTGGCGGTGGTTTCCAAGGTCTTTCCGACCCGCTCACATACGGTTGCCGCTCAGGGCGGTATTAATGCCGCCCTGGCCAATGTGCTGCCGGATAACTGGCACTGGCACATGTACGACACCATCAAGGGCAGTGATTACCTCGGCGATCAGGATGCGATTGAATATATGTGTCGCGCCGCTTCGCATCTGGTGCTTGAACTGGAGCATGCCGGTGTCCCGTTCAGTCGCCTGGACAATGGCAAAATTTATCAGCGTCCCTTCGGTGGTCAGAGTCAGAATTTTGGTGGTGAACAGGCCTCGCGCACCTGCGCGGCAGCGGATCGCACCGGGCATGTGATTCTGCATACCCTTTACCAGCAGAATATCCGCGCCAAGACACACTTTTTTGACGAATACTTTGCAATTGATCTGATTCGGGATGACAATGGTTTTATCCTCGGCGCCCTGGTGCTGGAAATCGAAACCGGCGAACCCCTGTTGATTGAAGCCAAGACTACCCTGCTGGCCACTGGCGGGGCAGGGCAGCTGTTCCGCACCAACACCAATGCTCACATCAACACGGGTGATGGCCTGGCCATGGCCCTGCGCGCCGGAATTCCCCTGCAGGATATGGAGTTCTTCCAGTTTCATCCCACCGGTATTGCCGGGCGCGGCATGCTGATTACTGAAGGCGCACGCGGTGAAGGGGGTTATCTGATCAACAAGGACGGCGAACGTTTCATGGAGCGCTATGCGCCCCACGCCAAGGATCTGGCCAGCCGGGATGTGGTTAGCCGCGCCATCTATACCGAGGTGAAAGAGGGCCGGGGCTGTGGCCCAAAGGCGGATCATGTGCTGCTGAAACTGGATCATCTGGGTAAGGCAGTGCTGGAAAAACGCCTGCCCGGTATCTGCGAGACCAGCCGCACCTTCCTGCATGTCGAACCCGCAGAAGAACCCATCCCGGTCTATCCCACCGCGCATTACACCATGGGCGGGATTCCCACTAACCGATTTGGCCAGGTGGTGGTGCCGGTGGAGCAGGGCGAGGAGTGCATTCCAGGGCTTTATGCCGCCGGTGAATGCGCCTGTGTTTCAGTGCATGGCGCCAATCGTCTGGGGGGCAATTCCCTGCTGGATATTGTGGTCTTCGGCCGTGCGGCCGGCAATGACATTATCAAGTTTCTCCAGAACAACCGCTATCACCGCAAAATTGACGAGAACAGCGTGCAGGCGGCGCTGGATCATCTACATCGCTGGGATAAAAAGGGCGAGGGTGAATCGGTGACTGAAATACGTGCTGATCTGCAGTCCGTGATGGAAGAATATTGCGGTGTTTTTCGCACAGAAGAGATCCTGCAGCAGGGTGTGGAGAAAGTGCTGGAAATCGAAAAGCGCATGGAACATGTGCGTCTGAAAGATCACAGCAGGATCTTCAATACTGCACGCATCGAAGCGATGGAAGTGGAAAACCTGATCAATATTGCGGTTGCCACGGTGACATCCGCACTGGCGCGTCAGGAAAGCCGAGGTGCCCATTCAAGAATTGACTATCCTGACCGAAATGACAAGCAATGGCTTAAGCACAGTCTATTTTTCAGGGAAGGCAGGCGGCTGGATTACAAACCGGTTACCCTGCAGCCACTTTCGGTTGAAACCTTCCCGCCCAAGCCAAGGGTTTATTAATGAAATTTCTGATTTATCGTTACGATCCCGAGTCCGGCAAAAAGCCGTTCATGCAGGCCTTTGAGCTGAAGCATGTCGAGCCCGGCATGATGCTGCGCGATGCCCTGCTCAAGCTTAAGGCAGAGGATGAAACACTGGCTTTTCGACATTCCTGTGGTGAAGGTGTGTGTGGATCGGATGCGATTAATATCAATGGCAAGAACGGGCTGGGCTGTCTTATACCCGTGTCTACCCTGAAGGAGCCGGTTGAAGTGCGGCCAGTGCCGGGCATGCCCATCATTCGTGATCTGGTGGTGGACATGAGTCAGTTCTATCACCACTATCGCGGTGTCAAACCCTGGCTCATCGTGCATGATCCCGAACCGGAAGTAGAGTATCTACAATCGCCGGAAGAACGTGACAAACTGGATGGCCTGTATGAGTGTATTCTTTGCGGCTGTTGCTCCACTTCCTGCCCCTCGTTCTGGTGGAACCCGGACAAGTTCCGCGGCCCGGCCGCTCTGTTGCAGTCCTACCGCTTTCTCGCCGACAGCCGGGATCAGGCGACCAAGGAACGGCTTGAAGATCTGGACGGACCCTACCGCATGTTCCGCTGTCACACGATCATGAACTGCGTGAATGTCTGCCCCAAGAGCCTGAACCCAACGGCGGCCATCAACAACATCAAAAAGCTCATGGTCAAGGATATGGTCTGAGTGAATAGCAAGATATTTGTTAATAACGCAGAGGACGCAAAGGCGCAGAGACGCAGAGGTTTTAAAATTGAGGAATCTCCGGCTAATTTCGTTGATGTCATCCCGGCGAAAATCGGAACCAGGATAAGATGCTTAATTCAATGCATAAATTAAAAAAACTCTGCGTCTCTGCGTCTTTGCGTACTTTGCGTTTATCAAGACTGATTTGTTCAACATGAATACCACAGCAACATTCAAACCCGCGCAAACAGATTTAACGCCCGAGCAGGAGCTGGCGCGACTGCGCTGGCAGTGCCGCCGGGGCATGCTGGAACTGGACGCGATGCTGGCGTCTTTTCTGGATAAATGCTTTTCACAACTGACGGGTGAGGAAAAAGCGGCCTTCTACACGCTGCTGAATTATCCGGATCAGTTTTTACTGGAATACCTCATGGGACGCAGTGTCCCGCTTGACAGGGATGTCGCTCATGTCGCAAAAAAAATACAGGCAGCCGCTGGACCTTAAGCCCCTTCCTTCACGGCGCTTATTAATAATTTTACTGGTGGTTCATCTGCTGGCTCTATCCGCACTGACTTTACCCCTCATGCTGGCATGGTACTGGCGTGTCATTATTTTGTTCGCCATCGCTTTCAACGCCTGGCTCTGCCTTTACAAAAACCGGTTTAATTGCATTAAAAGCGCCTGCTGGAGAATGGGCGGTGACTTTGAACTGGAACTGATAAATGGAAAAAAAGTGCGTGCCATCCTGTTGGCTGGCAGCCTGGTGACAGAATGGCTGATAATTCTGCATCTAACCTGTAAAAATGGCCGCAGACGCGAGTGGCTGTTATTGCCGGACATGATCGATAGCGAAACTTATCGGCGTTTGAGTGTACGCCTGCGGCAATGGCATCCAGAGCAATGACAGGTAGAGTAAAGCAAAATCTGTCAATTCAGGAGGGACTGCATTTTTCTGGATAAGGGTTCCGAGAGAAAGTTCATAAAGACATAACGCTGGCGTAACAATTTATTAACAAAACACCATCAAACTTGCCCCCCTAATCAATAATTAATTTTATCCAACTTTGGAGAGGGTGCTATGAACAAGAGTTTGGTTTCGGGTGTTTTGATCGCCGTTTGTCTGGCGCAAAACACGCTGGCGGACAACAAATATGAACACGAACACAAGGATGATTCAGAGTTTTCTTTTGCGCTTATCGGTGACACGCCTTATGGTGACAATCAGATAGCCCCGTTTGATAATGTTATCAGGGAAATCAACGATGACAAATCTGTTAAATTTGTCATGCATGCGGGTGATATAAAAAGTGGTGGCGCCACCTGCGATGATGCTCGTTTTATTGCACGCTACAATCAATATCAGAAGTTTAAAAAAGCGTTCATCTATACGCCGGGCGATAATGAATGGACTGATTGTCATCGCACCAGCAATGGGCAGTATAATCCGTTGGAAAGATTAGGCTTCCTGCGTTCGCTCTTTTTTCCTAACCCTGAAATGAGTACCGGTCAGAAGCCTGTTCATGTGATGAGTCAAAGCTCTGTGCCGGGTTATGAAAAATACGTGGAAAACGTTTTGTTTGAGCGTGAGGGGATTATTTTTTCTACACTTCATGTTGTTGGCAGTAATAATGATTTACGCCCCTGGTCTGGAATCGATGCCAATGATTCATATGATAATCCACGCACAGACAGAATCGCTGAGTTTGAGGAACGGCAGGCGGCGGTGCTTGACTGGATCGACCGCAGCTTTGACAGGGCTGATGAAGAACATGCCATGGGTGTGTTTTTGATGATGCAGGCTAATCCTCGTTTTAATTTGAAAAGTAATGAAATAAACCGACAAGGATTTAATGCCATTATCGAGCGTATTCGCAATCGTACCCTGGCGTTTAAAAAACCAGTCGTTCTTGCACATGGTGATTACCATACGTATCTGATTGACAAGCCACTGGATCCGGAAGACTGGAGTACGTTAACTTCTGAATTGCTCACCAATTTAACCCGTGTTCAGACTTTTGGCAGCCCACATGTACACTGGATTAAGGTTCATGTACAACCTGAGTCTTCAAGTGTATTTACCTTTGAACAAAAAATTGTCAAAGAAAATATCGACTTGAAGTAATTGCCCTGTTTCAGTAAGCCTGCGTCATATTTTATGGCGCAGGATTTTCTGTATTTGCCTGGCGCATTAATCTATTTGGCTTTAATTCCCCGCTGCTTACAGCGAAGCACTATTGTAGGTGCGGCTTCATTTTCAGGTGTGAGCACGGTGTTTTTCTGCAGTATGCTGCTGAGACACGAAGCGCATCGGCCATAACGTGAATGGTGCGCTTTGCCAGCTCATTTTTGCGGACGCAGCACATAATACGTAAGCTTAATCTTATCACTGAATAGTGACATTGAAATATTTTTTTTAGTTGGTTCATATTTCTGTCATCTGTGAGTAACAAAATACAGATTGGGAATACTGAACCGGCGTATTTATTGTACCGGGACACTCTGATATTTAAGGAATGATAATTGACTAATACGCCTGATTTGTCTGGTATGGGATTGTTTCGGCTGGTGTTTTTATTTGCCCTGACCTTTTCCATTTTATACTGGGGCTATCAGGAAGCCAGAGGC
>JASBTR010000120.1 GCA_030148325.1 Gammaproteobacteria bacterium | reverse complement strand
TGTTCACCCTTCGACAAGCTCAGGGCGAACGGTTTTACTGGACAGGAATTTGGAACAGCTATTTAGCTAACAGGAAATACCTAAATGAAAATGCAGGCTGAAAATGAACCCTACGATGAAATCAACATCACGCCAATGCTGGATCTGGCCTATGTGTTGCTGGTTATATTTATCATCATGACCACGGCAACGGTACAGGGAATTATGGTTAATCTTCCCAAAGCCAGTGATACCCCCAGTATCGCCAAATCACAGACGAAGGCGATCACAATTACTGCGGACGGCACTATTTTTCTTGATACCTATCCGGTTTCTCTTCAACAGCTTGAAGCGACTCTGCGTCAGTACAAGGCCGTTAATCCGGATCTTCCCGTGGTTGTCAAAGGTGATGCGCAGGTGCAATACCAACTGGTCGTGCAGGTGCTGGATATGCTGGGGAAACTGGATATCACCCAGATCGGACTGGTAACGCAGAAACTGGTTAAATAAGCAGGAATGCTGTCAGTACACTGGAAAAAGCGCCTGCCCAAAATACTGGGCGTTGTCTTCGTTATTGTTACAGGACTTGGCGCAACCCTGTTAATTAATAATTTTATGGAGGCCAATAAACATGCGCCTAAAAAGAAAGTACAGCAAATTACTCTGGTCAAGCCCCCTCCACCGCCACCCCCGCCGCCGAAAATTGAGAAGCCGCCCGAGCAGGAGATAAAACGGGATGAAGTAGATATTCCCGAACCGGAACCCATGGAGGAAATACCCGAGGTTGTGGATTCGCCGCCAATGGGGGATTTGCTGGGGCTGGATGCCGAGGGTGGCGCGGGTAATGACGGTTTCGGGTTGATTGGCCGCAAGGGTGGGCGTGGCCTGCTCAGTGGTGCGGGTGATCCGAATGTTATGTACGCCAGTCAGTTACAGCATGAAATTGAAAATGTACTGGCGCAGGTAGATGAGTTGCGAAGCTTTGCATATTCAGTAAGAGCCAATATATGGGTGGATATGACAGGCCAGGTCAGCAAGGTGGTTCTGGTCACGTCAACAGGGCGAAAAGAAATGGATCGAAAATTGATTGCGACAATTAAGGAAGTATCCTTTTCCGCAACTATGCCGGAAGGTCTGAAACAACCCATCAAATATCGCCTGTCTTCACGAATTTAATTAGTCGTCGTTTTAATTCTATATTTATATCTGGATTACATAATGAAAATAGCTTATCGCATCCTTCCGTTTATGATGCTACTCGCCCTTGCAAACCCTTCTTATGCCGGTGAACAGGAAGAATTACTGAAACTAAGAAATACAACGGTTGAGTTGATTAATGCACTGGTAAAAGAAGGTGTGCTTTCGGAGGAAAGGGCAACGGCCCTGATTGCCGATGCAGAGCGCAAGGCGGAAAATGAGCTAAAAGAAAAAGAAAAAAAGGAATCGCAGGGCAGCAAAGGCGTGGTGCGGATACCCTATGTACCGGATTTTGTGCGTGAGGAAATACGTGAGCAGGTGCGCGCTGAGCTACATGAAGATGTCGTGGCTGATGTCATGGCGCAGGCAAAAAATGAACGCTGGGGAATGCCGGATGCCCTGCCTGAATGGACGCGGCGGTTCAGCTTCAAAGGTGATTTCCGATTACGCTATGAGGGTGATTTTTTCAGCCCGGATAACCACCCGCTGGGTTATTTCGACTGGCAGACCATTAATGAAAAAGGTGGTTTAAACAAAGCGGGGGATGAAGCCTATCTGAATACGACGCGGGATGTGAATCGGCTTCGTATCCGAATGCGCCTTGGTATCGACGCTAAAATAACAAATAATTTCAAAGCCAGCCTTCGTCTGGCTACAGGTAATCCAGCCGATCCCGTATCGACGAACCAGACCCTTGGTCAATACGCAGAACGCTATAACCTTTCTGTCGATCGGGCCTACCTGAAATATGACTACATAAATCTGGATGGCTATCCTTCGATGACGCTCTGGGGCGGGCGTATCCCTAACCCCTGGTTCTCTACCGATATTCTTTATGATGAGGATCTTAATTTTGAAGGGCTGGCTTCAAAATTTCGTTTTAGCCTGCATGGCTCTGATGATCTGTTCGAACAGGATGAACGTCTGCACAGCCTGTTTCTGACGCTGGGGGCTTTCCCGCTGCAGCAATCTTCCCGCTATACAGATAAATGGCTGTTCGGTGCCCAGTTTGGTACCGATCTTAAATTCGAAGATCAGTCACGTTTCCGCCTGGCGCTGGCTTATTACGATTATAAAAATATACAGGCAGTGCCGAATGATCTTGGCAGCATTGAAAATGACTGGTCGGCGCCTCGGTTCATGCAAAAAGGAAATACCCTGGCGCGAATCAGTAATGATATCGGCGAAACAGACGCGACCACCCGGCTGGTGGGACTGGCTTCGGATTTTAATATTCTTAATCTGACGACAGAATATGATTATTCAGGTTTCGCGCCTATACACCTGATTGTGACAGCAGATTACGCGAAAAATCTTGCTTTCAACAAGGAAGAAGTCAGCCGCCTTAACGGCAGCACAGTCGATGAACAGACAACTGCCTATCGGGCAAAATTTACCCTCGGATGGCCGATAATCAGCAAGTATGGTGACTGGCAGGCATTTCTTGGCTGGCGTTATATAGAACGGGATGCTGTGCTGGATGCCTTTACGGATTCAGACTTTCATCTCGGTGGAACAGATGCAAAAGGCTGGGTTGTTGGCGGTAAATACGGTCTCACAGAGAATACCTGGTTGCGTGCCCGTTGGCTGTCAACAGATGAAATCAGCGGCCCGCTGCTGGGAATTGATACTTTGCAAGTCGATGTGAATGCGAGATTTTAAATACACATGAGACTGGAGCGAAACGCAGGAGGTGACGAATGAAACTGAAATCAATATCTTGTTATATCATAATTTTATTCTGCATTACTTTGCTGAGCATGCCAGCCGAAAATGTGATGGCCGAAGCGCGTCGTGATGCTGCCGGTGCAGCCGATCCAATGCGCAAGATGCAGTATATGCTGCGCCAGTTGACGCAGGAAAAATCAAGCCTGGAAGCGGAGAATGGTAAGCTCAGAATCGATTTAAAAACAGAAGCCAAAGAAAAAGAAAAGCTCCAGGCCAGGCTTGATAAGCTCGAGAAAAAACTGGGCAAATCGAAAGACAACAATCTAAAGTTGGTGTCACGTGTCAAACAGGACAATGAGCGCATGAAGAAAATGATTGCAAAATACAGGGAAACCGTACAAAAGCTGCAGATGGCGAACCGGGACAATCAGCTACTGGTTAATGCGGTAAGTGAGCGAAACCAGTGGATTGAACAGTGCCAGTCAAAAAATTCAAAAATGTACACGATTAATGTTGAATTGCTGGAACGTTACCGGAACAAGGATTTTAGTGATGATGCACTGGAAAAAGAGATCTTTACCGGGCTGGTTGCAGTAGAGCTGGAGAATCAGGAACAGGAGTACCGATTCCGCCTGGATGATCTGAAAACTTCCCAGTTTGTTCCAGAAAATAAAAAATAACAGAGCTGTAAAAATAAAACGTCAATGAAAACAAACGGCCCCGCCGCAATCGGGCAGGGCATCGTTATCCAGTGTTGCCTCCCATCTGCGGGCGCCATGGACGAATATGCACATTTAATGTCCAACATGCCGTGGGCATTTCCTGAAAAAATATCATTTCATTCAATTCCGCTCACAAGAATCACTTAAAAACAAAGAGTTATAATTGTTTTGTGGTGTAAAGTTTCACCAAAGTCTTGATTCTGAGATATTCAGACTGGGTAATTAACAGCCAGCATTTTCTTTTCTTGATTCCTTGTTTTATATTCGACATTGATAATTCTTTACAGTATGTGGGTTTATAGATATGTTAATAAAAAATTATTAATCTGTAATTTACTGTTTTTAGATAGATCCTTGCTTGTTCATGACATTATGGAATCTGTTTTTATCAGGTGTTGAAATAACTGTATGCGTCAATTGAAACAGAGATTTGAAATGTATTCCGAGCACGAAACTAAAATAACTATAGGTGCACCAATAGAAGGCGAATGGAAGTTTTTGAGGCCTCCCGGGCATCACCCGTTTGCTTTTGATTTCGTAAAAGTCGATTATGGAAAAGGTAAAACCAATGGGAAGAGCTTGGTGCATTTCATTCTTAGTAGAATTCCATCGGAAGATTATTGTTGCTGGAAAGAACAAGTATATTCACCAATAAATGGTGAAATATTTCGTATTGGTAACGGTTGGCATGATCACGAATTTACTAACTTATGGAAGACGATAAGAATATGGTACAACGCCACATATAAATTTCGTCCTAAGAAAGAAAGTGGAATTTTAGATGTGCGTCCTAATGCAGGGAATTACATAATGATAAAGTCTGATGACGGGTACATTATTTTTTTGGGTCATCTTAAAAATAACTCAATAACTGTAAGGCAGGGCCAGCGCGTGGAGCAAGGGGAAAAGCTTGGATTAGTAGGGAATTCCGGTAACTCAACTGCTCTACACCTACATATCAACTTGTTTGATCAAATGCAGGACCCCTTCACCGCAAAGGTTCTTCCTTTTGTGTTTGTTGCTTTCCAAGTATCCACCCCGCAAACGAAGTGGGCAAGTTGTACAGACTCTGTTCCCCAAGTAGGAGCTTTAATTAAATTTAATCGCATAACAATAAACTCAAGCGGACGCCAAAAAGCGGCGCCGCTTAGTTAAGCGTTATGCAGAAAAAACCAAGGAAAATGATCCCATGAATAATCTGATAATCTCTTTTATGGAAAAAAACATTATCGCAGTAGACCTTGATGATACTGTTGATCATGTCGAAGAAATACTAGTTTCTCACAAACTTTCTTTTGTGCCAGTTATCGATCCTAATGGAAAATGTTTTGGGGTAATCAGTGCCATAGATTTTTTGCATTTTCATATTAAACATAAAAACCCAAAGGCAGAATATGCATGGGAAGTCTGTACGCACAAAACCATCGAAGTAAGTCCAGCCATGTCTATCAAAGAAGCAAGCGAACTAATGGTGAAAAATAAAATCCACCATCTTCTGGTAACAGAGAACAATGCTATAAAAGGCATCGTTTCATCAGTTGATATTATAAGGGAAGGTTTGTTAGACAAAAATGCATAACTCATCCAGAGGGACTTTCAAACCTGTCGCGGCTTTTGCAAAAAAATCGCAAAAGCCACACCAGCCTTGAAAGCCCCTGATGAGGGCGTTATGCACAAAAGGAGCATCATCTAAATATGAGCCAAACTGTATTCAAAACAGAAATTCCACAAGGAAGTGAAATAGAAAAATCTATTAGAGGGGCTCACTATTTTGATGCCTATCAAGCTCCTATAGTTACAGATGAAATAACAGCATTGGATATTTATTTAAAAATGGCTGCGAGCACTCCTGAATGGGTTAATTGGCTTATGGCTTTACGAAACAAAGCCGTTTCTATTGTCGGTTTAAAAGATCTGGGGCATCTTGGTGAAATAGAGCAGTTCAAGCCTGGAGCTGACTACAAAATAGGAGATCGAGTAGGCATATTTTCTGTTCTATTTATGAGTGATAATGAAATAATCTTGGGCGAATCGGACAAACATCTTGATGTTAAGCTGTCGGTCTATAAATCGAATGAAAACAAGCCGAATACTGTATCTATATCTACAGTTGTTCATATTCACAATTCTTTTGGTCGGCTATATATGTTATTCGTTATCCCAATGCATAAAATCATAGCGCCTTCCATGCTTAAAAAAGTTAATTGTATATAGTATCATGTTGAGTATTTTGTCTTGAAGGAAAACACAACATCATGAGATGCTGTAGAGAATAAAAAAAACAAAAAAAACAAAGACACCCACCAAATAAACCCCCACCAAATAAACCAGAAAATTTTAATCAAAAAATGATGTTTGATAATTCAAGCATCAAACTTAACAAGATGGCTCGGTAAAAGTAGAATCACGGCGTCTATTACAGGATAATAAGGAAGGAATTAGCTGCTCTGTGTTAAAGGTAAAAACAAGTGCAGCTCAGTAGTGAACTGAAATAAAAATAATATGTGAAGTACTGGATTGGTTATAACGGCGTGCATGTATGATGATACATCACCCACTGGAAAATAATCTCTCACACTGGCTAATGCCCTGTACCCAATGTTGTTTCAGTTGCGTACAGGCCCGTCTCATCGAAATAGCAGAGCCTACCAGAGAGTTAAACGGGTTTTCAAAGTGTTGAGCAAGGTAAACCCAGTTTTCCGCTTCCATTCCCAGACGGGCCAGTACTGGTGGTAAATTCTCAGGAATAGCTCCCTTTTTATCCTCCCGAATAATCCGCCCGGTCCAGTCCACCAGTTCGATATAATCCGTTAAGCGAAAGGGTAGCCCCTCAGGAAAATCTTCTCGTGGATTGCCGGCAAAGGGCATGAGAGTCGAAGCTTGTTGAGTTACTCGATTAGGTGCCTGTGAATTAATTGCCCGTTTAATGCGTTTTTTAATGGAGGTATGCATGGATGCTTCTGGAGTTTTGGCCAGTCCTGCCCGGATGGGGTTTAAATCAATATAGGCCATACAGGCCGCCAGGGCAGATTCATCCAGAATGGCCTGGGATTTAAACCTTCCTTCCCAGAATCGGCCCGTGCAATGGTCTTCCTGGTTCGCTTCCCTTGCAACCCCCTCATTCAGCACCCTCATAAACCAGCTTATGTCCGCAAGGCGTTTACGCCAAAGCACCACCAGTTCATTCAGGGAATTGAGTTCGGCACGCCCCATGGATTCGCCATCAATGTATTGCTGGGATAATAAATGGCCTTTAAATAACTGATGCCAGTGTTCAATTACCTCCCGTATCGACCAGTCCTCAGACCTTTGTTTATCCACATGTAATAACACATGGTAATGATTATGCATGATGGCATAGGCCGCTACATCAATAGCAAAAATTTGGCCCAGGGAAAGGATTTTACCTTCAATCCACTGACGACGATGCCCATAAGATTTGCCCGATACGGGATCATCCCCACAGAGGAAGGCGCGACGTACACAACGAGAGACACAGTGGTAATAGGGGGTGGTATCGAGGGAAACCAGCGTTTTCCTTGCTTTTGGCATGATGCAGTCCTTGCAGTAGTCCAGTGGTTTGAGATTAGTTATTTGCTATGGTGGTGTCAAGGTATTTTGTGGGTGTCTTGAGTCCTGGTTGAGTCCTGATAGCTCTCCTTTTATATCGAGAACTATTTGATCAGCTTTTATTTTGCCTGGCTATTCAATTTTTTTGATCGGCCTATCGAAAAGTATGATCTTGCCCTGTTTGCAACATGATGATTATCAACAAATTGTGGTTGAGGTTGAAAATCCGGAAATTACAATTGACCGAATAAATCAGAAAATTGCCTGACAGACATCATTCTCCGGCGTAGTCGTTACGGGTATAGCATACCGCAGGTTCGGGGTAGTCGTCGCAAATCTCCGATGTTCAATATCGCCTTTGCTATGTTGTTGAACGGCTATTTATATGATGTCGAACATTCGAATCATCCATCTTTCCGGGAATGGTTTCAGTGGCCAGATTGTTCTCAGAGAAATTAATTTGGCGCCCCGGAGACGATTCGAACGTCCGACCTGCCGCTTAGGAGGCGGCTGCTCTATCCTGCTGAGCTACCGGGGCATGGGGATAAAATGGTGGAGCCGAGGAGGATCGAACTCCCGACCTTCGCATTGCGAACGCGATGCTCTCCCAGCTGAGCTACGGCCCCAAATGATGTCTAAAAAGACGCTGGCTATTCTAGCACCGGCTTTGGTCTGCGGCTACGGCAGACAGGAAGATCTTGCGGTTTTTCAGGCTTTGGCCAGGCTGTTGCGCGACTGGCTGTGGCAGGTTTCGCCGCTGGCTGTGTAGGTGGCAGCCTGTGGGGTCTGGCCTTTCAATATGGCCAGGGCTTTTTCGGTGCGACGGCGATTTTTTTCCAGAATAATGCCGTTGATCTGGTTTTGTTTACGGCACTGACGGGTCAGGGTTTCGATCTGCTGCCAGATGGCGGTTGCCTCGTTCTTTGTTCGGGCGCTGTCTCGCGCCAGGTATGCCATGATGCCAGTGCTGTCAAAATCAAGTCCTGCCGCCACCAGCAGGGCATGGCGTTCTTTTTCCAGCTCTTCGAGAAATTCAAACAAGCGATTTTTGTCGTTTGCAGCCTGGATTATGCCGTCCAGATCATTGTTCGCGAGGGCGGCATTTTCACTTTCCAACGTCCGCATAAGCTGCGCCAGGTGTTCGGCAATATCACGGAGGAGAAGGCTGATATCGGCAGTGGCCATGGGTGCGCCCGGATAGGTTATTAGGGAGACAGGATCTGGCTACGAAATAAGGGAAACTCAGGAATGCAGTGAGTTTTCGAAGTCGATCATTTTGTTGGCGACCCGATCTGCGTCGACATTGTATTCGCCGTTATTGATGGCGGATTTTACCTGACTGACCCGGCTGTTATCCACCGGTGTCTGGGAGGCGAGGCGTTGTTCTATATCTTTTAGCCGCGCAGCCGTGCTGGTCAAGCTGACCTTGTCCGCGCTGCTGGAACCGGCATTCGAGGAAACATTGGAAGTACCTTTGTTACCTGCGTCATCAAGCCGCTGGGACTGGCGTGTTCCAGACTGCTGGGTTCTTGATGAATGGATACTTGTAATGTCATTAGCCATAATAACTGCTCCTGAGATCTATTTGACCGTTCCACGGCTGGCGGAATCGGTACTGACAGATAGATCACTGTCTGGTTTAGCGGCGTACCGCCCTGAAACTTGATAGTAAATATATAAAAATAGCTTCACATGCTGACCTTGACTGTCCCTGTCGCTACCACAATGGCCTGGATTTCACGTTTGCTACTGTGATTTTTGACGCGGATGACATCGCCTTTACGGCCATCCATCAGCGCCTGTCCTTTTACGCGGATTGCAAGTGTGTTGCTGGAGGCCATGATGGTGACAATCTCACCCCGCTTGACCAGCTTACGCACATCCAGCATACCATTAGTCAAAATATCGCCACGGCGCAGGCTGCGTTTCAATAGTTTACCGAGAATCTCGCTTTTGTCCGTAAAATACCCGTTAGAAAGCCGGGAAATATCGAGCCGACGAGGTTCAACGTCGCTGGCCTGCAGAATGCTTCCGCGGGGCAGGTTCTGTTTCACTACCAGCACCTCGCTGTAGCGAATAATATTGATTGGCACGTGGATTTTCCACATTTTACTGCCCCGGCAACGTACGCCAAGGCTGCTGTGGCCAATTGGACGGGTGCCGCCGGCGTCAAACACTTCAAGGGGCTGATCACATCTGTCCAGTTTGAGGCGTTGATCAAGATGTCCGATTTCATAGCTGCTGTCTTTATCCTGTATCAGGTTACTCGTTATATAATGCTGTACACTGCTGCGTATGTTATCAATCGATTCAAAGTTCCGTGCGGGGCTCTCAATTGAGAATCCCAGTAACAGTATTGTTAGCACCGCGCAGCCCAGCCTTCTGTAGAGGCTATCGGCCGGAAAAATTATTTCTTTAGATAACAAGCTGTTAAAAAGCCTAAATTGCGACCTGGTCAGAATTTTGACGCCCTGTTGTGGCTGGGAACGAAGCATGATGGCACCTAAGATATTGAAACTACAAAAAATGTCGGCACTGTGGCCTGTATGGAAAATCCGGAATCAGTGTCGTTGTAGATGGAATGATGCAATTGATATGCCATGGAAATAGGTGGCATGTTGCCGGGGACGCCGATTTTTAAATTCATTATTGCTGAATCAGGCGTAGTAGAATAATTCCAGGTTCGATAGATTCCCTGCTTAAGTAAAGCCTGTGCCAGCCGATAATATTTCAGTAGTGAAACAGGAATAAAAACGGAGCAGGGCATGGCAGGTATTCTGGAAGGGGTGGATCAGAGAACCCGACTGGTCGGGGAAAACCGGCTTGAACTTCTTTTATTTACGCTGGGCGGGAATCAGCGCTTTGGCATTAATGTTTTCAAGGTTCAGGAAGTGATTCAGTGCCCACCGTTGACGCGCATGGCCAGCGCGAATCCTGTTGTGCGCGGTATTACCAACATGCGTGGCAAAACGATCTCCATTCTGGATCTGGGCATGGCTATAGGTAAGCGGCCGATTGAAAATATTGACAATGCGTTTGTGATTGTCGCTGAATACAATCGTTCAGTTCAGGGTTTTCTGGTCACCGGAGTTGATCGTATCGTCAATATGAGATGGGAAGACATCAAAACACCTCCTAAAGGTCTGGGTTCATGTAATTATATGACTGCTGTTACCGAGGTTAATGGGGAACTGGTTGAACTCATCGATGTAGAAAAAATTCTGGCGGAGCTTGTCGGGGTCGCGACCGATATTTCAGATACGACGCAGCTTGAAGGGGCAAATGCGCGTCCTATTCGTCTACTGGTAGTGGATGATTCCAGTGTCGCCAGAAATCAGATCAAACGGACGCTGGAGCAGATGGGCATGGAGTGTTTACTGGCGAAAAATGGACGAGAAGGGATCGATACCCTGCTGGAGATGGTTAAGGATAATGAAGATATTCGGGAACAGATTGATGCAGTTATTTCGGATGTTGAAATGCCGGAAATGGATGGTTATACATTGACAGCCGAGATTCGTAAGAATGAGCAGCTCAAGGTATTACCTATTTTGCTGCATACTTCGCTCAGTGGTACTTTCAATAAAAAGATGGTGAGCCAGGTTGGGGCGGATATGTTTGTGCCTAAATTTAATGCGGAAGAACTGGCTGAATCAGTTCGTTCCCTGTTGAAGGAAAAGGGTATTATCCAGCCTTGAACCTCATAACAATAACCGGCCTGAGTGCTTAAGGATAAGGAACCTGGTATACGTGTCCCAATTAAAACTTTCAGATGCAGATTATGATGCTTTTCGTAAGATACTGGAGGATGCCTGTGGCATTGTCCTTGGTGAGAACAAGCATTATCTGGTGACCAGCCGGCTGAATCGCCTGTCCGAGGAATTGTCATATCCCAGTCTTTCCGCCATGCTCGACAAGCTAAGGCAGGGTGGGGATGTCAAACTCAAGCAACGTATTGTTGACGCCATGACCACCAACGAGACCAGCTGGTTTCGTGATCGTTATCCCTTCGAGATGCTGAAAAATTCACTCTTGCCAGAACTGGCCAAACAGAAGATTAATCCCCTGCGGATCTGGTCGGCAGCCAGTTCCACGGGTCAGGAAATCTATTCTATTAGCATGACCATACATGAATTCAAGCAGGCCAAGCCCGGCGCGCTGAATGGCCGTGTGGAAATTGTCGGCACGGATATTTCACCGACGGTCATCAAGACCGCACGGGATGCCAAATATGATGAGCTGAGCATGGGGCGGGGACTGGGTGACGAACGCCGGCAACGGTTTTTTATCGACAACAAGGATGGTGGCTGGGCGGTGAAGCCCGAAATTTGCGCGGGCACCCGTTTTACCGAGCTGAACCTTCTGAACAGCTACAATCTGCTGGGGAAATTTGACATTATTTTCTGTCGCAATGTATTGATCTATTTTTCCAGCGAGTTGAAGACCGACATCCTCGATCGCATGGCCATGGTGCTTAAACCCGGCGGCTTGCTGTTTCTTGGTGGCTCCGAATCCCCAACCGGCTACAGCAAGGCCTATGAAATGGTGCGCTACCCCGAAGGCGTGGTCTACCGGCTCAAGAGCTGAACAGCCTTTCAGATGATGCCGTAATCAATCGCAGAGAACGCAGAGGCGCAAAGACGCAGAGATTATATATTGATGTGTTCATGAAATAATCATGCGGGTTCAGGGAGAGCTATGGTTTTCATCAGAATGACGAGTTTCAGATTTTGCTGCTCATGGCGCACCACATGACAAGGCAAAGCAAAGGCAAGGAACATCAAGGATAAGCAAAGATTTCTCTCTGCGCCTTTGCGCCTCTGCGTTCTCTGCGATTGAATCTCCACTCTCTACACCGACACCCTTTGCCGCTTCGGCCTCACCTTGCCGTTCCCGGCGGCAAAATAAACGTCAAACCTCTCTAAGCCGTTGAAAAACAAGCAGCCATAAAACTGGCATGGCAGTTGCACTTTGTATCTCGTAAATAACTAACGGAAACAAAGGGCAACACAAAATGCCGATGAACTTTGACAGTATTCTTGGACCGCACGAGAAAGCCTTAAACATGCAGGCTTACCGTGCGCGTATTCTGGGCGCCAATCTTGCCAACTCAGATACCCCCGGATACAAGGCGCGGGATCTGGATTTCAAGGCCGCCATGTCAGAGGCGGAGACGGCCGGTTCTATCCGCTCTCTTGTCACAACCAGCAAAATGCACATCCAGCCGGAGGGCTATGCGTTTGGCGCCGAACTGCTGTATCGCCGGCCGCTGCAACCTTCTCTGGACGGCAATACTGTGGAAACCCAGGTTGAGATGGCTGAGTTTTCGGAAAATGCGATGCGCTATCTGACCAGTCTGCGCATTGTGAACGGTCGGTTTAATAAAATGCTGTCGGCGTTGAGGGGCGAATAATTATGTCATTGTTTAATTTATTTGATACGGCAGGTTCAGCATTACATGCGCAAACCATCCGTTTGAATACCACTTCAAGTAATCTGGCCAATGCCAACAGCGCCAGCAGCAGCGACGGTGATACTTATCGTGCGCGGCAGCCGGTATTTGCTGCGATTGTCGATCAGTTTGCGACCGAGGAGGGCGCGGTTAAAGGAGTGCGAGTCATGGGTGTTGTAGAAAGTCAGACCCCCCTACGTCGTGAGTACCAGCCCGGTCACCCGCTGGCTGATGAGGAGGGGTATGTATTTATGCCCAACGTCAATGTGGTTGAAGAGATGGCGAACATGATTTCAGCTTCTCGTTCATACCAGACCAATGTGGAAGTGATGAATACCGCCAAACAGATGCTCATGCGTACATTGTCGATGGGCCAGTAGGGAGGGAGCTATGGAAAACATTAATAAATCCAGTGTTACATCGTTTGAAAGTCTTGGGCTGACCAAAGCGCCGAAGCAGCAAACGCAGGAGAAGCCGCGCCTGGGTCAGGAAGAATTCATGAAGCTGATGCTGACACAGATGAATAACCAGGATCCTTTCAAGCCCATGGAAGATGGGGAATTTTTGACCCAGATGGCGCAGTTCAGCGCGGTCAGTGGATTAAAGGATATTAAGGAGTCCTTTGCTTCGCTGTCGGATTCGCTGAAGTCTAGTCATGCCCTGCAGGCTTCCAGCATGGTGGGCCGCAAGGTGTTGATACCGGGGAACGTTACAACGCTGCCGCCACAGGGTGAAATAAGCGGTGCGGTTGAACTTCCCATGAGCAGTTCAAACATGAAAATTCACATTCTCGATGCCAAGGGACAGGAAGTGAAAACGCTGGATATGGGCAGCCAGTCTCAGGGCCTGGTGAACTTCAGATGGGATGGCATGAAACAGAGTATTAACGACGATGGAGAACTGGAAGATGATGGCCGGGCAGAGGCAGGGAACTATACCATCAAGGCGGAAATCGTTGCAGATGGAAAACAGCAGGCGGTAAAGACCATGGTGGTTGACGCGGTTGAAAGTGTATCGCTTGGTGCCAATGCCCAGGGGATGACGCTTAACCTTGCGAATGGCGGTGCGACTGCCATGAGTTCAGTAAAGCAGATATTTTAACAGTGAATAAAAGAGGAATAGACGATGCCATTTCGATCAGCACTCAGCGGTATTAACGCCGCATCCGAAGATTTGAAAGTTATCGGTAACAATATCGCTAACGCCAGCACCACCGGATTCAAGGAATCACGCGCTGAATTTGCTGATGTTTATGCGGCAACCGATGGCGCGACTTCCAATGCGATTGGCGCCGGTGTCCGACTGGCTGAAGTAAAACAGCAGTTTGGTCAGGGTAATATTGGCTTCACAGATAACAAACTGGATATGGCTATTAACGGCCGAGGCTTTTTCATCCTTGATGATAATGGTGCACGGGTTTACACCCGCGCCGGTTCTTTCCAGGTGGATCGAGAAGGTTTTGTGGTTAACAGTAGCGGCAATAAACTGGTGGTCAACAATGCGGATGAGAATGGTAATGTGACCGGCTCCGTTGGCCCCCTGCATCTGGATAATTCCAATATTGATCCCCGTGCCACCAATAAGCTGGATGTTGGTGTCAATCTGGACAGTTCCCAGGTGCGCCCCACTACCCAGCCTTTTGATCCGGAAGTTCCCAACTCATTTAATCATTCGACGTCATTAACCATTTACGATTCACTGGGCGCTTCACATCTGGCAACCATGTATTACGTTAAAACAGATACCCCTAACCAGTGGGAAACGCATATGTTTATCGATGGTAAGGATGCCAGGGGGGCAACTGCACCACCCTATGCCAGTGATATCCTGGCGTTTGATGGTGCCGGCGCACTGGCCAGTATCAATGGAACCCCGGTACCGCCCGGTGTCATTAGTTATGATAACATCACGCTGGACTCGGGCGCCGATCCGCTGAATATTACAATCAATCTGCTATCCAACACGCCAACGACTCAGTTCGGCAGTCGTTTCAATGTCAGCGCCCTGACTCAGAACGGATATGCTTCCGGTCGTCTGAGCGGTTTTGATATTGACGACACCGGCGTTATCAAGGCGCGCTATACCAATGGTCAAACCCGGGTGCTGGGGCAGGTGAGTCTGGCTGATTTTGCCAATACCAACGGCTTGCAGCAACTGGGCGAAACTTCGTGGGCGGAAACTTTTGCTTCGGGCGCGGCCCTGGTGGGTACGGCAGGTTCGGGCAGTCTCGGGGTGCTGCAGTCCGGTGCGCTGGAAGGATCGAATGTCAATCTTACCGGGCAACTGGTGAACATGATCGAGGCGCAGCGAAATTTCCAGGCCAATGCGCAGGTAATCACCACGGCCGATACCATCACCCAGACTATTATTAATATCCGCTAATAACGGCAGGAATAAATTATGGATCGTATGTTGTACATCGCCATGACCGGGGCAAAGCAGAATATGCAGGCCCTGGCTGTGACATCCAACAATATTGCCAATAGCAATACGACTGGATTTCGTGCCGACTTTGCCGCCATGCGCAGCATGCCGCTGTTCGGCGATGGTCAGCCTTCTCGTGTCTATGCGATGGCGGAACGTCCCGGGACAGACTTTTCACGCGGTGCCATGATAACCACCGGTCGTGATCTGGATATTGCAGTCAGGGATGATGGTTTCATTGCGGTGCAGGGTATGGATGGTAATGAAGCCTATACCCGGGCCGGTGATTTACAGGTCACCACGCTGGGGCAGCTGGTGACCGGTGCGGGCTATCCGGTTATGGGGGAGCGTGGGCCTATCAGTATTCCACCGTTTGAAAAACTGGAAATTGGTATGGACGGCACTATCAGTATTATCAATGAAGGTGATGAAGCTTTCTCCATGCAGGAGGTTGATCGTATCAAGATCGTCAAACCCCAGTTAACAGAGCTTTACAAGGGTGAAGACGGTCTGTTGCGGCTGAAAGATGGTAGTGAGGCCGAAGCCGATGCTGATGTGAATGTTATTTCTGGAACCCTGGAAGGTAGCAATGTCAATGCAGCGGCGGCGCTGGTGGATATGATCGAAATCGCCCGCCAGTTTGAAATACAGACCAAAATGATGAAAATGGCCGAGCAGAATGACGAACGCACGGTACAGATTTTACGTATGGCATAGTATCAAATTATATTTTAGTTAAGTAAATACTTGAACTGGAGCAAAGCAGATGAGTGGATCCCTGTGGATATCAAAGACCGGTCTTGAGGCGCAGACAAATCGCCTGTCGGTGATCAGTAATAATCTGGCCAATGTAAACACGACCGGTTTCAAGCGTTCACGTGGTGTGTTCGAAGACCTGCTTTATCAGAATGTGCGCCAGGCGGGTGGCCAGAGTAGTCAGGATACGGAATTGCCCTCAGGTCTGTATCTGGGCACCGGCGTGCGCACGGTGGCGACCCAGAAAATGCATACACAGGGCAGTATTTTACAGACCAATAACTCGCTGGATGTGGCAGTTCAGGGGCGCGGATTTTTCCAGATTTTGCAGCCCAATGGTACTATAGCCTACACCCGCACCGGTGAATTCCAGGTGAATTCCACCGGTGAGCTGGTAACCTCATCCGGTTATAAACTCGAACCCAGTATTATTATTCCCGACAATGCCCAGAGTATTACCATTGGCCGTGATGGCGTGGTCTCTGTGGTGCAACCGGGCAATCCTACGCCCGCCCAGGTGGGCAATATCCAGCTGGCGGATTTTATCAATCGTTCCGGCCTGGAACCGATAGGTGAGAATCTTTATCTGGAAACCAAGGCCAGCGGTTCGGCGCGGGTAGGCAACCCGGATTCTCAGGGTAGGGGTTCAATCGTGCAGGGGGCGCTGGAAAGCTCCAATGTGAATATTGTGGAGGAACTGGTCAATATGATTGAAACCCAGCGCGCTTATGAAATGAATTCCAAGGCTATCTCCACAGCCGATGAAATGTTGCAGTACGTCAATAACAATCTGTAATGCTAAACAGGTGATTGCATGAAAAAATCAAGAATTCTTGTTTGTCTTGGACTGGTTACCAGTATGGGACTGCAACAGGGCTGTGGCATTACCTTCAAGCCGCGCAAGGAGAACTTTGAGCCGGTTGCCCCCAGGGTAGCTCACCTGCCACGCAAGGATAATGGTGCGATTTATCAGAGCGGTATGATGGTAGGCTGGTTTCAGGATGTAACTGCGCATGCCGTGGGTGACATCCTGACGATCAATTTGCAGGAAAGCACCAATGCCAGTACCAGTTCGAATACCAATACTTCCAAGGATCAAACGGTAGAAATGCCGGGACCAACCCTGGCCGGGCAGAAAATTACCAATAAGGATGGCGTCGAGGTTCTGGAAAATAATCTCGAAGCCGGGCGTGAATTTTCCGGTCAGGGCACCAGCTCCATGAACAGCACCTTCAGCGGTACGATTACGGTGGTGGTTGCGGAAGTGCTGCCAAATCGAAATCTGGTGGTGAAAGGCAAGAAACTGGTGACTCTGAATCAGACGGAAGAAATGATCCAGTTTTCGGGCATCGTTCGGCCGCTGGATATTTTGCCTGACAATACCGTGCCATCTAATCGGGTTGCCAATGTTTATGTTGCCTATGCCGGGGATGGTGCCATGAATTCAGCGAACAGTATGGGACCGCTGGCACGTTTCTTCCAGAGTGGTGTCTGGCCGTATTAATTATTGTGCGGAGTTTGATTTTATTGAGACAAGCTGTTGGGCTTCATTTCATTCAGTCCAACCTACATGAGTTATAAATTAAACAGTGTAGTAGGTTGGGCTGAATGAAATGAAGCCCAACAATGTTTATCGGAAACAGCTTAACAGAGTAGGAGCACTTTAAAATGTTATCAGTTAAAGAACTCAGTTTTACGATCATTGTGGGGCTTATTATGATCCTGGGGCTGGGTGGTGGTGTTGCCCACGCTGATCGGATCAAGGATGTAGCAAAAATCGCCGGGGTGCGCAGTAACCAGCTTATCGGTTATGGCATCGTGGTTGGCCTGAACGGCACTGGTGACGGCACCGGCGGGCGGCAGATTACTACCCAGAGTATTCGCAATATGCTCAGTCGTCTTGGCGTAACCCTGCCACAGAAGCTGAGCATCAAGCCGGATAATACGGCGGCGGTGATGATTCACGCCACCCTGCCGGCGTTTTCCAAGGTAGGCAAGGCCATTGATGTAACTGTATCGTCCCTGGGCGATGCCAAGAGTTTGCGCGGCGGTACCTTGCTGATGACACCATTAAAAGGTGCGGACAACCAGATTTATGCGGTAGCCCAGGGCAATGTGATCGTTAGCGGTTTTGGCGCACAGGGTTCGGACGGCTCCAGCATTACCGAGAATATTCCCAGTACCGGACGTATTCCCAATGGCGCCACAGTGGAACAGGTAATCGATACGCCCTTTGGCAGTCGCAAGGATATCGTACTCAACCTGAACCAGCCGGATTTCACTACCGCCAAACGTCTGACCGATGTCATTAACCGATCCATCGGACCGGGAACTGCCTACAGTGTTGATTCGGGATCGGTTTCGGTCAGTGCGCCGATGGATCCCTCGCAGCGGGTTGCCTTTGTCTCGATGCTGGAAAACCTGACCATGACCCCGGCCGAAGGTGTCGCGCGGGTAATTATCAACTCGCGCACCGGCACAGTCGTGATCGGCAAATACGTGCATGTACTGCCGGCAGCCGTGTCGCATGGCAGTTTGACCGTGACCATTACCGAGCAACCACAGATTAGCCAGCCGGCACCACTGTCGGGCGGCAATACCGTGGTCGTACCGCGGACAAATATTGCCGTGGAAGAAAGAGCCGAACCCATGTTTGTCTTCGATCCCGGCGTCTCGCTGGATGAAATCGTTCGCGCGGTCAATGAAGTTGGCGCCTCTCCCAGCGATCTGGTGGCCATACTCGAAGCTCTGAAAGCCGTGGGCGCCCTGCGGGCGGAATTGATGGTGATATAGATTTATTTTTATTCAACGTGAAATGCCCGTTGTTTGGGTGCAAAGACGTGAATTTTTCAACGCAAAGACGCAGAGACGCGAAGAATTTATTGATTAAAATATCTCGGAGGCTGTGCCGATGGGTTTCGCTTCGCTCTACCCATCCTACTATATAAAACTTTGCGATCTTCGCGTCTCTGCGTCTTTGCGTTAATAATCTTTATCTATTCACAGAAGACAAAAATCAGGCACAAAACCTGCATATTATGGAAATATGCAAACACTGTCTTCACATATATCGTCGGCTAATCTGAGCCAGGATGTCTACACCGATCTAAGCGGTCTTTCGCGCATGCGCAAGCAGGCGCAGGAGAACCCGGAGCAAACCCTGAAAACGGTAGCCCGGCAGTTTGAGTCCCTGTTCATGCAGATGGTTATGAAAAGCATGCGTGACGCCAGTTTCGGCGATCCCCTTTTCGACAGTTCACAAAGTGAGTTCTATCAGGATATGTTCGACAAGCAGCTTACTCTGAGCCTGTCACAGGGACGCGGCATGGGGATGGCCGAGGCGCTGGAACGGCAATTGCGCGGCCAGTTGCATCCGCCTGTATCGGTTGAAAACAGGGTGGCGAAGGATGCGGATAATGTGAAACAGGAATTGATCATGCCGGTGCTAAAGGCGGTGAGTGTGGTGTCGCAGAATTCAGGCGTAGTCGATGAGAAGATGCCGGCGCGCTTCGCCTCGCCGGAGGATTTTGTCCGCCATATGTTGCCGCTGGCGCAAAAGGCAGCCGACAAAATTGGTGTCAGGCCTGAGCTATTGCTGGCCCAGGCAGCGCTGGAAACCGGCTGGGGTCAGCACATAAACCGGCATGTGGATGGCAGCAGCAGCCATAACCTTTTCAATATCAAGGCGGGTGCCAACTGGGATGGGGGGCGTGTTGCGATTAGTACACTTGAATACCGTGATGGCGTAGCCCGGCACGAACGTGCTGCTTTTCGCGCCTATGACAGCTATGCCGACAGCTTTGATGACTATGTTAATTTTCTACAATCGCGACCACGCTACCAGCCGGCACTGGAGCAGGCGGATGATCCCGAAAGTTTTATCCGCGAATTGCATGGCGCCGGTTATGCGACCGATCCCGCTTATGCGGACAAGATTATTGATATTATGCAGCGGCCCATGTTGCAGGCAGCCGTTGAAACAGGGACAGGCTATGCGGGTTAGTATGAATTTATCATGCTGGGTATTTAACGTGGAGAACGCAGAGGCGCAGAGGCGCAGAGAGAATTCTTTGCGCCTCTGCGCCTCTGCGTTTATTGTCTATGTTTCATGTGCTACCAATATCTGTATGCCGGTAAAAACGGAGCGCTCACATGGGCGGTGATATTCTTGGCATTAGTGCTTCCGGCTTACTGGCGTCGCAGCGCAATCTGTCGACTACCAGCCATAATATCGCTAATGCCAATACTGAGGGTTATTCACGTCAGCGGGTGGAAGTTGTCGCACGCACGCCACAGGCGCGCGCCAATGGCGCGATAGGCACCGGCGTGGTTGTTGCCAATGTAGGTCGGGTCTATGATGACTTTGTCTCCGGTGAAGTGCGTGAGAACACTTCAAGCAGCACATCACTTTCTGTTAATCATGACTATACCAGCCAGGTGGACAACCTGCTGTCTGATCCCAATGCCGGGCTGGCGCCTTCATTAAAAAGTTTTTTTGCTGCTGTCCATGGTGTGGCTGACGATCCTTCTTCGGCTTCTGCTCGACAGGTACTGCTGGGCGAAGCCAATTCCTTAAGCGAACGTTTCAACTATCTGGATGATCGCTTTAATACCATTCGCAAGGGGGTCAACCGGGATGTGCATAATATCGTTGGCGAAATCAGTGAAATTGCAGATGCGATTGCCAAGCTTAATGATACCATTGTCAAGGCGCGGGAAATTGGTGGCGGTTCTCCCAGCGATTTACTGGATCAGCGTGATCGGCTGGTCGAAAAACTGGCTGCGCGAGTCTCAGTGCGGGTGTCTGAACAGGAAGACGGACGCCTGAATGTGTTTATGGGTAACGGCCAGGCGCTGGTTGTCGGCAGTGTGGCCTCAAAGCTGGAAGCGCAGAGCAGTCGCTACGATCCATCTGAAATCGAGATCATATTCAAAAGTGGAAACGGTTCCGAGTCAGTGATTACCCGTTTTCTGACGGGCGGAAAACTTGGCGGGTTACTGGATTTTCGCCGGGGTATTCTCGATGCTTCGCAGAATGAGCTGGGACGCATTGCTGTCGGTATTGCAAAAACGTTTAATGAACAGCATCGCCGAGGCATGGATCTGAACAATGATCTGGGTGAGAATTTTTTCTTTGAAAATGATGTGCGCACACCCAAAATATTGCCGCATATCCGTAACGAGGGGGATACGCTTTTATCCGCTGAAATAACGGATATTAACAAGCTTGATATCAGCGATTATCAACTGACCTATCGTGAAGGGAAGTACAAACTGATCCGGCTTAATGATGACAAACTGATTGGTGTCTATACTTCCCTGCCCGCCGAAGTGGAAAGCGAAGGTTTACGGATCGACAAGATCAGTGGTTCCCGTCTGGAGAATGGTGATACGTTTATTATTCGTCCGACCCGCCTTGGGGCGCAGAATTTTTCCACCATCATTGAGGATGTGAGCAAGGTGGCCGCAGCCTCACCGCTGCGCACCGAGGCCAATATCGGTAACCTGGGTAATGGCAAAATCAGCGCAGCGGTGGTACATGATACGGAAAACCATGTTTTTGATCGGCAGAGAAGCAAGCTCAGCCCACCGTTCGTGATTCGCTTTGTTGATGAAACGCATTTTGAAGTGCTGGATAACACGGGTAACGCTATCCCGATCAAGCTGGCTGCAAAGCCGGAAGATCCACACATCAGGCATGATACCGAAGGCAAACCAGTTACGGTTGCCGGTAAAGAGACGGCCAATCCGCCGGGCGTCAGCACGGTACTGGAATATGATCCGAAAAATGGCAGCGATGTGTTTCCCCTGCCGGATGGTACAGATTTTGGTTTTCGCGTCCACCTTAGTGGTGAACCCAAAGCCGGGGATACGTTCAGAATCGGCTTCAATACGGATGGCATAGGTGATAACCGTAATGCGGTTGAGCTGGCGAAATTGCAGACTACGCCAACGTTGTCGAATAGTACGGCTGATTACGCACAGGCCTATTCTCAACTGGTATCACGCGTCGGTAGTAAGACGCATCAGCTCGAGATTAACTCATCTGCACAGGACAAGCTACTGACTCAGGCGAAGGAACGCCGAGAGTCGATATCCGGGGTAAATCTTGACGAAGAGGCGGCCAACATGCTGCGCTATCAGAGCCTGTATCAGGCCAATGCTCAGGTGATTGCCACCGCCAATAAATTACTTGAAACCCTGCTGGGCTCATTCAGATAAGACTATGCGTATCTCGACTCATCAATCCCAGCAGGTTGCTATCGATGCGATGCTCGATCAGCAGAAAAAACTGAGTACGGTGCAGCATCAGGTAGCGACTGGCCAACGTATTGCCCGACCTTCGGATGATCCGGTCGCTGCTGCGCGGGTGCTTAATCTGCACGATACGCTGTCCACCGCAGAACAGCATCAGGAAAACATTGCTGCAGCGCGCACGCGTCTGACCATGGAAGAAAGTGTGCTGGAAAATGTGACCGGTATTATTCAACGCGTGCGCGAGCTGACTGTGCAGGCCAATAATGATTCGTTGACACCCCAGGATCGGGGTTTTGTGGCGGAGGAAATCCGTCAGCTCAATGCTGAACTGTTCAACCTTGCCAACTCCACCGACAGTACCGGCGAGTTCATGTTTTCCGGCGCCAAGAGCAAGTTTCGGCCTTTTAATCACAGTGCCGGGAATGGTTTTGAGTATCATGGTGATGATGGCCAGCGCTTTCTGTTAATTGGCCCTGAGCGGCAGATTGCCACCGGCGATTCGGGTACAAAGGTGTTCCGGGCTATCAAGGACGGCAATGGCGAATTTGCGATCTTTGACAGTGAAAGCAACAGGGGCAATGCCGTTATTTCACCTGGCAACAGCACGGGTGATTTTGAGGACGGCCATTATGCTATCGTTTTTTCCAAAAAAGTAAATCCGGATGGCAGTAAGGAATTTTCCTATAAGGTCACCAGCGAGAATGGCGAGATTATTATTCCCGAAGGTACGCCTTACAAAGATGGCGATGCCATTATTTTCAAGGGCGTAAACACTCTTATCGAAGGGGAGCCGGAAGAGGGTGACTTTTTTGTCGTGCGTCCGAGTGAAAATCAGGATGTTTTTACCACCATTGAACGGGTGGTAAACGCACTCAAGGGTGTGAACGGCAACAGTAGTGATCACGCCGGTCTGCATAATGAAGTGAACCGCGCCCTGGTGGGGCTGGATCAGGCCCTGGGCAATGTTCTCGAAGTGCGCGCCACGGTCGGCGCCCGCCTCAATGCCCTGGACGGGCAGGAAGAGATCAACGAGTCCTACAAACTGCAGATTAAGCAGATTCTGTCCAAGGTCGAGGATCTGGATTACGGCAAAGCTGTGAGCGAGCTGAACCTGAAACTGACCGGGCTGGAAGCCTCGCAGAAAGCCTTTACCCGTGTGCAGGGGATCTCCCTGTTTAACTATCTGTAGTCACAATTCAAAAAATCTCAACGCAAAGACGCAAAGGGTTATTGATCCAGGATCGATATTCTTTGCGACTTGGCGTCTTTGCGTTGAATATCATGTGGGTTTTTGATGTTTTTTTCGTTCTTTTTATATATGCCAATAAAATCAACAACATAGCATTCGTATAAATTTCCTCTGGCCCCCTAAAGGATGCCCGATCCCGGACGCTAGTGTTTCCGGGAGCGGTGAATATGTCTATTTTGCAGATGTATATCCGCTAGAGAATATGTAATCGAAAACAATGGTCAAGCGTTGTTGGAGATGAATTAGAGGAGAGCGCTATGCCTCAAGTCATTAATACAAATATCTTGTCGCTGAATTCACAGCGTAACCTGAATAAATCGCAGGAAGCGTTACAGGTATCCTTGCAGCGTTTGTCATCCGGTCTGCGGATCAACAGCGCCAAGGATGATGCTGCGGGTCTGGCTATTTCTGAACGTTTTACTTCGCAAATTCGTGGTTTGAACCAGGCGGTACGAAATGCCAATGATGGTATTTCCCTGGCGCAGACGGCGGAAGGCGCCTTATCCGAGGCTGGCAATATTCTGCAGCGTGTGCGTGAACTGGCGGTACAGTCAGCCAACGCTACCAACTCTGCGTCAGATCGTCAGGCTCTGCAGGCTGAAGTCGGGCAGCTGGTGTCTGAACTGGATCGCATTGCGACTGCGACCGAGTTCAATGGCCAGAAACTGCTTGATGGTACCTTTGGTGCCGCCGTCTTCCAGGTTGGCGCTAATGCCAATCAGACCATTCAGACAACAACTAGCAATTTCCGTACCGCACAGTATGGTAATTATCGCGTGGAAGGGGTGGCCTCAACGGGTACCTCAGGCCAGCGAATTGCGGGTGAAACGCTATCGGTCAGCGGTTCACTGGGAACCCTCAATTTTGATATTGAGGCGGGTACCAGTGCCAAGAAGATCGCCGAGGATGTCAATGCCAAAAGCGATCAGACCGGGGTTAGCGCTTTTGCCAAGACCGAACAGGCCATCAATTTCAGTGCTACCGGTGCCTATGTGCTGGATGTACAGTCTGAAAATGCCGAGGCCCAGCAGATTGCCTTTACCATCAGTGGCACCGAAGGTAATGATGGCCTGGCGGGTGCGGTAACAGCCTTCAATGATGTGGCCTCCAAGACCGGCGTTACCGCCCGGGTTAGTGAAGATGGGTCGGGCGTGGTGCTGATGAACAGCACCGGTAACACCATTACCCTGGCGGAAGCGGCTAACAATACCAATACCGGTACAATCCAGGTTGGTGAGGCCGTACTCCCGGCAGGTTCTACTGGTGGTGGCGGTGGTGAAGCTCCGGCAGAAGGCGAAACCGGTCCTACAGGTGCGGTTGCGATTATTACCGGTCAGGTTACATTCGATTCGGACAAGTCCTTCAGTGTTTCCGGCATGGCTGGTGCGACGGTAACAGATGCCACCGTGGCGTCTAATCTGAACTCAGTCGCCAATCTGGATATCAGCTCGGTTGAGGGCGCTAACCTGGCGCTGGCAACGGTGGATTCCGCACTGGCGACAGTGAGCAACCAGCGGGCGAAGTTCGGTGCTATTCAGAGTCGCTTCACTTCGACCATTGCTAACCTGGCGACCAATGCTGAAAACCTGACTGCTGCGCGTTCACGTGTTCGTGATGCTGACTTCGCTCAGGAAACAGCTGAATTGACCCGTGCTCAGATCCTGCAGCAGGCAGGTACAGCAATGCTGGCACAGGCCAATGTGGCGCCACAGAACGTCTTGAGCCTGTTACAGTAAGCCGGGATCATTGACGAAAACCGCTGATAATTTTCAGTGGTTCCGTCTGGCAGCGTAAGAGGTGACGTTATGGCAACACATTCAATAACCAATGTGGCGATACTGGCGAGTACGACAGGAAGTCGTGCCGCCAGTGGTTCCACGGGGGATGTTGCCGAAGGGCGGCAAACGGTTGCCGCCGCAATTGTCGAGGAGCAGGCCCGTGAGACCAAGGTCACAAAGGAAGATCTTGAAAAAGCGGTGAGCCATCTGAAGGAATACGTACAGAACATGAAACGTGACATGGATTTCAGCGTCGATGACAAGACCGGACGTTTCGTAGTGAAAGTCTATGACTCAGAAACCAGGGAACTGATACGCCAGATCCCATCGGAAGAGATGCTGGCGATATCGAGACACCTTGTGGAAGCGATGGATGAAGAGGAGTCAAGAAAGGGATTTCTGATAGAACTGAATGCCTGACAGGAATGACATGGGCTGGTACTGAACTTGCATTGTACCGGTAAAACGGGTTCCGGGAGGGGACTCTCATTCAGTGCTAAATGAGTCAAGAGGTACGGTATGCCAACCATAACATCTGCAGGTGTCGGATCAGGACTGGATGTCGCTGGTCTGGTAGATAAACTGGTGGCAGCAGAAGGTGAACCGGTGAAAATCCGTCTGGATCGCAAGGAAGTGAAACTCCAGGCCGGACTCTCTGCAATGGGAACGTTCAAAGGTGCCGTTTCCGGGTTCCAGTCTTCGCTTGAAGCACTGCGTAACCCGGATACCTTTGGCAATCTCAAGGTAATAAGTAGTGATGAAGAAAAGCTGGCCGCAACGGCTGGTAAAGATACCCAGCCGGGCGACTATGAGATTGAGGTTCTGCAACTCGCCAGGGCGCATAAACTTTCAAGTCGCTCACTGGAATCCGATCGCCTTCCACTGGGGACGGGTAGTCTGACGATTCAACTTGGCCATTTTGATGTCGGGAGTAAACGTTTTGTCATGAACCCGGATATGC
>JASBTR010000118.1 GCA_030148325.1 Gammaproteobacteria bacterium | reverse complement strand
GGGCATGTAGTGCAGGAACTCCATGGAGAACTGGCCACGGCCGGAGGTCATGGTGCGCAGATCGCCGATGTAGCCGAACATTTCACTCAGCGGGCATTCGGCCTTGATGCGAACGCCGGTGGCGCCTGCTTCCTGTGATTTAATCATGCCGCGACGACGGTTCAAATCGCCAATCACGTCACCGACATGATCTTCAGGCGTAAATACATCCACCTTCATGATCGGTTCCATCAGCTGGGGACCGGCTTTTGGCATGGTCTGGCGATAGGCCGCACGAGCAGCCAGTTCATATGCTACGGCGGAGGAATCAACCGGGTGATAACCACCATCCACCAGTGTTACTTTGAAATCCAGGGTCGGGAAACCGGCTAATACGCCGCGTTCCATGCTCTTTTCAAAGCCTTTTTGTACCGCAGGCCAGAATTCACGCGGCACGTTACCACCGGTCACTTTGGACTCGAATTCGAAACCACTACCCGGCTCGCCCGGCTCGATAATATAATCGATCTTGGCGAACTGACCGGAACCACCGGTTTGTTTCTTGTGGGTGTAGCTGTCTTCAACCCGCTGGGTAATGGTTTCACGGTAAGCCACCTGGGGTTTGCCGACTTCCACTTCCACACCGTGGGTGCGTTTGAGGATGTCCACCTTGATATCCAGATGCAGTTCGCCCATGCCCTTGAGAATGGTCTCGCCACTGTCTTCGTCCGTTTCGACGCGGAAAGAAGGATCTTCCTGGATCATCTTGCCCAGCGCCACGCCCAATTTTTCAGACGCGCCCTTGTCCCTGGGTGCAACGGCAATGGAGATAACCGGATCGGGGAAAACCATGGGTTCCAGCGTAGCCGGATGCCTGGGATCGCAGAGAGTATGGCCGGTCTGCACATTTTTCATACCCAGCACGGCGACAATGTCACCCGCCTGGGCGCTGTTCAGTTCTTCTCGGGAATCAGCGTGCATTTCTACAATACGGCCGATACGCTCAGTCTTACCCGTGAAGGTGTTGAGCACCGTCGTACCTTTCTCCATCTTTCCTGAATAGATGCGGATAAAGGTCAGGGCGCCAAAACGGTCATCCATGATCTTGAACGCCAGCGCACGCAGAGGCCTGTCAGGATCGACAATCGCATATTCACCTGTTTCATTACCTTCCAGATCGACTTCCGGCTGTGGCTTGACTTCGGTCGGATTGGGTAGAAAATCCACCACCGCATTCAGTACCGGCTGGATGCCCTTGTTCTTGAAAGCGGAACCACAGTAAGTAGGGAAGAAATCCAGCGCAATCGTGCCCTTGCGGATGCAGGCCTTGATCTCATCAATCGACGGCTCGTTGCCTTCCAGATACTGTTCCATCAGATCGTCATCCTGCTCGACGGCGGTTTCGATCAGTTTTTCACGCCATTCTTCAACCTTGTCGGTCATATCAGCGGGCACGTCTTCCAATGTATATTTGGTTGGATCACCAGAATCATCCCAGATCCAGGCTTTACGAGTGAGCAGATCCACCACACCCTTGAAATCGTCTTCGATACCGATAGGCAGTACCATTACCAGTGGATTCGCGCCCAGCACATCCTCGACCTGTTTGACGACACGGTAGAAATCTGCGCCCACCCGATCAAGCTTGTTAACCAGAATAACGCGCGCGACTTCTGATTCATTGGCATAACGCCAGTTGGTTTCGGACTGGGGTTCAACACCACCGGAACCACAGAACACGCCGACGCCGCCGTCCAGCACCTTCAGCGAACGATAAACTTCAATCGTGAAATCAACGTGGCC
>JASBTR010000112.1 GCA_030148325.1 Gammaproteobacteria bacterium | reverse complement strand
ATTACCGTTCATCCTGAGCCTGTCGAAGGACAAGCAGATTAAACACTCTATTCACAGTATTTCCACGCTCATGGTTCGACAAGCTCACCACGAACGTGGAAATTCACAAGTGATCTGGTATTTGGAACAGCTATTTAGCCGTACAAAATACTTAATCATGCGCCACATTCTACGTTATTTAACCGCTGCTGTTCGCCTGAAGGCGAACCTACAGAGCCTTCAGGCGAACCTACAGGTGAATGAATTCCTTAAGTACCTACGTTGAAGCTTTGCTACTTTATACCATTAAGTCAGATAAAAAAACCGAAACAGTTTTAACGGGTTTATTTTTACCTGCGCGAACAAAATTCAGTCTATCCCCCCTTGCGCCAGTTTGGCCGGATCGAGCAGCCGGCGGAGTTCAGCCTCATCAAGTTCGGTCATCTCCAGCGCCACGTCCATGACCGGCCGGTTCTCAGCATAGGCTTTCTTTGCGATCGCAGCCCCCTTTTCATAGCCAATGACCCGATTCAATGCTGTGACCAGAATCGGGTTTCTGCTTAGCGCCTGATTGATGTTATCGCGATTAACGCTAAAGCCGTCAATGGCCTTGTCGGCCAGCAGGCGTGCGGCATTACTGAGTAGTTCGATATTCTGTAATAAATTGTGTGCAATCAGTGGCAGCATGACGTTTAACTGGAAATTGCCGGACTGGCCAGCGAGGGTGATTGTAGTGTCGTTGCCAATCACCTGGGCGCAGACCATGGCTGTGGCTTCAGGAATGACTGGATTGATCTTGCCCGGCATGATCGAACTGCCTGGTTGCAGGGCCGGCAGGGCGATTTCACTCAGGCCTGCCAGCGGACCGCTGTTCATCCAGCGTAGATCGTTGGCAATTTTCATCAGACTCACAGCCAGTGCTTTTAACTGACCGCTCATTTCCACCGCGCTGTCCTGACTGGCAAGACCGGTAAAATAGTTGCGCATGCTGGTGAAGGGCAGCTTTGTTTCTGCTGCAAGTTCACGGGCAACCTGTGCGCCAAATTGCGGATGAGCATTGATGCCGGTGCCCACTGCGGTGCCGCCCTGAGCCAGGGCATAGAGACGCGGCATGCTGGCGTCGATACGCTCCAGCGCCAGTTCGATTTGATCTTTCCATGCGCTGAGTTCCTGTCCCAGACTTACGGGCATGGCGTCCATCAGATGAGTGCGGCCGGTTTTGATCACGTTCTTCAGTTCTTCGGCGCGAATTTCAATGGTATTGGCCAGGTGCTGCAGGGCCGGGCGCAACTTGCGGTTGATTTCGAGGCAGGCGCTGACATGAATAGTGGTCGGAATCACATCGTTGGAGCTCTGGCTCATGTTGACATGATCATTGGGGTGAATGCTCAGGCCGGAGTCGTTGCCGGCCAGCCGCGCGATGACTTCATTGGCATTCATATTGGTGCTGGTGCCGGAACCGGTCTGGAATATATCGATGGGAAACTGATCTGCATAGCGGCCGTCGCTAATTTGCAGTGCGGCTTTTTTTATGGCTTCGGCTTTATCGGCTTCCAGCAGGCCGAGTTTTTCGTTAGCTATGGCGCAGGCATATTTAACCTGGCCAAGCGCGCGGATAAAGGCGGCAGGCATAGGCTGGCCGCTGATGGGGAAATTATCCACTGCGCGCTGGGTTTGTGCGCCATACAGGGCATCGGCGGGAACCTGCAGTTCGCCCATGCTGTCATGTTCACTTCGATAGGTTTTGTCAGTCATGATATTTTTTTACTTGCCCAAGTTTCCAGTGATGAATATTTTCCTCGACCACACGCCACTGATCGTCGGTTTCGAGTTCCAGAACAATATCCTTATCGATGAATACACACATGCCATTGCAGGCCCGCATCGTCTCTTCGACATGAAAAGCCAGTCGTCGTGAGGTAATGGTCCTGATATTGAGAAGTCGGTAATCAAGCGCCAGTAACTGCGCCTGACTGAATTCCGTGTGCCGTCGCTTTTTCCACTGATTGTAATTGATAACCTGGCCGCCGGGCAGGCCGTAGACCTGTACCCGCTCTGAGACCATCCCCATGTGCGCATCCAGATCCCGCTTCTCAACGCTGCGGGTGAGCTGTTCCAGCCAGTTTCCAATAATCGTCTGTGACATCAGATAAGCGCTGTTCTGGTTAATTATTAGTCATCCCTGGGCGGGATGGTTGATATTCGTTAAAAGTCTGTCCTTTATTTAACGGCCATTGGGCAGAAAAGTATTGTTATATCGGGATTTTAACGGATTATTTTACCGTTTGCCCTGAATAAGTCAGCAATAATTTAGCAGCCTGGAGTGGTGGAATTCTTGACCTTGGAAGGCAAAAGCCCGATCATAGGCGGCTTTGTATGCAGACAGCTGGCTTTATTAGCTGAAGTCGGCGCTTTAGTGGCCTTTATCTCTGGATTTACTGAGTTTAATTCAGGGGGGGCGGAACTGTATTTAAGAATTACACAGCCTATCAGCGAAGGAGCCTTATGAACGACGCAGATAAAAAACGTCTGTTAAAGGAAATGATTTTTTTCCGCCGTTTCGAAGACCGGACATTTGAAGCCTATATGGAGCGCAAAATTGGCGGCTTCCTACATCTTTATTCCGGGCAGGAAGCGGTTGCAACAGGGGTGCTCGAAAAGGCCATGCTTGGCAAGGGCACCGACAATGATTACGTAATCACCGGCTACCGGGATCACGTTCATGCGCTCAAGGCTGGTGCGCCGGCGCGTGAAGTGATGGCCGAGCTCTATGGCAAGGAAACCGGATCTTCCCGCGGGCGCGGTGGTTCCATGCATATTTTTGATCCATCCGTGAATTTCATGGGTGGCTATGCGTTGGTGGGGCAGCCTTTTCCACTGGCCGCAGGCCTGGCCATGGGCTGTAAGCACAAGGGTACCAAACAGATCGCCATCTGTTTTCTGGGTGACGGCGCCAATAATCAGGGCACTTTCCACGAAACCATGAATATGGCCAAGGTCTGGAATCTGCCGGTGCTGTTTGTCTGTGAAAACAACGGTTATGCCATTGGCACCCATATTGATCGTTCCACTGCGGTCAAGGATCAGTACAAGCGAGTCTGCGCCTATGATATGCAGGCCAGTCAGCATGATGGCATGGATATCGAAACCGTCATGGAGGCAGCCGAAAAGGCGATTGATTTTGTGCGCAGCGGCAAGGGACCCTATTTTATTGAATTCATGACCTATCGCTTCCGCGGCCATTCCATGTCCGACGCCAAGGGTTATCGTACCCGTGAGGAAGAAATCGAATGGGAAAAGCGTGATCCCATCAGGATCTTCAGCAAGCGCCTGATTGAACAGGGCTTAATAACGGAAGTTGACATTAAGGCGATGGAAAAGGACATCGATGATGAAATGGAAAATGACATCATCAAGTTTTCCGAGGAAAGCCCGGAGCCGAAGGTCGAAGATTTGCATAAATATGTCCTGGACGATGATCCTGATTCACGCTGGATTGGTCCGCTGCAACAGTAATCATTGAGGAAAGAGAATGGCAGAGATTGCATACTGGGAAGCGATTCGTCGCGCCCATGATGAGGAAATGGCGAACGATCGGATGGTCATCGCCATGGGTGAGGATATCGGGGTTGCCGGCGGCACTTACAAGGCCACGCTGGGCCTGTATGACAAATACGGTGAGGAGCGGGTGATCGATACGCCCATTTCAGAAAACTCCTATACCGGTATTGGCATTGGCGCATCCATGGTGGGCGTACGTCCCATTATTGAAATTATGTCCATCAACTTCGCCCTGCTGGCGCTGGATACCCTGGTCAATGCTGCGGCCAAGATTCGCTACATGTCCGGCGGCCGGGCGCAGTGTCCGATTGTTATGCGCACGCCGGGCGGCACCGCCCACCAGCTTGCGGCCCAGCACTCGGCGCGTCTGGCGCGTATGTTTATGAGCACCTCGGGTTTGCGCGTGGTCACCCCGCGTGGTCCGATTGACGCCTATGGCATGCTCAAATCCGCCGTGCGCTGTAATGATCCGGTTATCATTATCGAGCACGAGCAGATGTATAACCTCAAGGAAGAAGTGCCGGACGAAGAGTTCTTCCGTCCGCTGGAGGGTGCGGAAATCGTCCGCGAGGGCAGTGATATCACCCTGGTGGGATACAACTTCAGTGTTCACCTGTGTCTGGAAGCGGCCAAACGCCTGGAAGCGGATGGCATCAATGCCGAAGTGCTGGATCTGCGCTCGCTCAAGCCGCTGGATCGGGAAACCATTCGCAAGTCGGTGGAAAAAACCCATCGCGTGCTGATTGCCGAGGAAGATGAGGCGCCGGTCGGCGTCGGTGCGGAAATCATGGCGCTGATTAATGAAGATTGTTTCTTTGCCCTCGATGCCCAGCCGGTGCGTATACATGCCGCCGACGTGCCTGTGCCCTACAACGCTCGCCTGGAAAAAGCGGCCATCCCCAGCGCCGATGATGTCTATCAGGGCGCCCTTAAGGTAATGGGGAAAATATAAAACGAATATTCTGGAAAATAACGCAGAGGACGCAAAGGCGCAGAGACGCAAAGTTTATTTTAAATATCTCTGCGCCTCCGCGACTCTGCGTTCTCTGCGTTAAATAGAAAATCTATCTGTAAGCGTCATTGGCTATACGAGACCAGGAAAAACTTAGATGTCTGAACCTTATGTTATAAAAATGCCCAAGCTTTCCGACACCATGGAAGAAGGTGTGGTGGTGAGCTGGGAAAAGGAAATTGGCGACAAAGTCGAGCGTGGCGATATCGTTGCCACGGTGGAAACCGACAAGGCGATCATGGATGTGGAAGTTTTCCGTGAAGGTTACCTGTCGGGTCCGATCGCCGAGGTTGATGCTACCATTCCGGTGGGCGGGGCGATGGCGTATCTGGTCGCCAGTGCCGAAGAAGTACAGCAGGACGGCGATACTCCGGCTGAAACCGTTTCAGCGGACAGTGATGCCGGTGCGCAGGCGGAAACAGAAGTTACAGCAGCGACGGATGAAATGCCGGCTGATGCGCATACCATTTTAATGCCCAAACTCTCGGACACCATGACTGAAGGCGTCATGGTGAGCTGGGAAAAAGAGATTGGTGATAAGGTTGAACGTGGCGATGTGGTCGCCCAGGTGGAAACCGACAAGGCCATCATGGACGTGGAAGTTTTCCGTGAAGGCTACCTGTCCGGTCCGATTGCGGAGGTGGATGCGACGATTCCGGTGGGAGAGGCGATTGCCTGCCTGGTTGCCGAACCCGAACAGGTATTGAATACGAAAAAGTCGGCAAGCGCGGCCAAACCCGCGGCAGACAGCAAACAAAAGGTCAAACCGGTTCCCGCCGGTGCAGCAAAAGCCAAAACCCATATTCCCGCGATGCCTCACGGGGCCACCCCGGCACCACGGCCACAGAAAAAACCGGCCACGCCCTATGCGCGGCAACTGGCCGGTGCTCATGGCATCGATCTGAACAGCATTAGCGGTAGCGGACCGGACGGCGTAATTATCGCCGCCGATGTGCTCAACAGTAACGTGCAGAAGACCTCGACCAAGCGTATTTTCCAGGTGCCGGGCGAAGGTCGGGCGATGACAGCGATGGAAAAAGCGGTCGCGCACAACATGGAGTACTCGCTTTCCATGCCGCTGTTCCGGGTCACGGTCAATGTCGATCCGGCCGCCCTGAAAACGGCCTCCAAAGCCAAAGGCTTCTCCCTTACGGTGACCCTGGCCAAGGCTGCGGCGATGGCGATTGAAAAACATCCGGTTATCAATGCGGTTTATCAGCACGAAGATCGCATTGTCGAACGTGATCAGGTCGATATCGGTCTGGCGGTGGAAACCGAAGGCATGGGGCTGGTGGTGCCGGTGCTGCGCGATGCCGCCAGCCGTTCGCTGGCCGAGCTGGCCGCCGACTGGAAAGATCTGGTCGAACGCGCCCGTGCGCGCCGCCTGAAACCGGAAGAATATTCCAACCCCACCTTTACCATTTCCAACATGGGCATGATGGGCGTGGCCCTGTTCGATGCGATTCCCTCGCCGGGTACCTCGGCGATTTTCGCCATATCCACCCTGGGGCCCCAGGGCATGCCGGTAACCATTACCGCCGATCACCGCATTGTTAACGGCGCCGATGCCGCCAAGTTTTTGAATACTTTTCGCGACCTGGTGCAGAACCCGAGCTGGCTGGATGGCTCTCCTGAGCAAAGCCGAAGGGGCTCTGCTACTGCGGCCGTTTCTCAATCGGCTGCGCCCAAAGCCGCCGGTTTTGATTTCAAAATGCCCGAAGGTAACTGGGATTATGACGTGGTCGTTATTGGCGGCGGCCCAGGCGGTGAAGACTGTGCTCGCGATCTGGTTGAACACGGCTTTAAGGTCGCCATGATCAATGATGCGCCGTTGCCCGGTGGTGAATGCCTGTGGCGCGGCTGTATTCCGTCCAAAGCCTGGCGGGCGGCGGCGGATCGTATCCGCGATCGCGCGCATGACATTCACCTCGGCGTCAAAGGCACGACCAACCCCGTGCTGGACTGGAAAATAATGGAAAAAACCCGCCGCAGCGTGCTGGAGAAACGCGGCGAGATGGCATTGAACACGGACAAGGGCGTGAAGATCAATGTTATTCAGGGCTTTGCTCGCTTCATCGACAGCCACCATGTCGAAGTCGATACGGGCGGCAACCAGACTGATCCCCATCGCCGCGCCATTCCCGGCGATGGCAGCAAGACCAGCAGCATCAGCTTTGGTGTCGCCGTCATTGCCACCGGCGCACCGCCCTTCGTGCCGCCGATTCCCGGTGCGCTCGAAGGCGTGGAAACAGGTGGCGTGCTGACTTCTGATACGGTCTGGGGTCTCAAGGCTGTGCCCAAACGTCTGGGTGTTATCGGTGGTGGCGCGATTGGCGTCGAAATGGCGCAGATCTTCCAGGATTTTGGTACTAAAGTGCAGCTATTTGAAGGTCAGGAGCGCATTCTGGCCGAAGTCGAGCCGGAGATTGCCAAACAGCTGACTGCCGTGTTGAACGATGATCCGCGTCTTGCGATTGAAACCGGTGTGAAAATCGCCGAGATCAAGGGCAAGCCAGGTGAGATGAAGGTGAGTTACGAAAGCAGCGATGGCAAGAAGCACAACTTCAGCTGTGATTACGTCATCATGGCTACCGGCAAACGTCCGACGCTGGATCCTCTGCAACTGGACAAGGCCGGTATTGCGACGGAAAAGGGTGTTATCCGGGCGGACAATCGTTGCCGCACCTCGGTGCCACACATTTTTGCCGTCGGTGATGTCATCGGTGGTTTGATGCTTGCACATACTGCCGGGCAGCAGGGCCGCGTTGCCGCTGCGACCATTTCTGGTGAAGACATGACCTATGATGAAAGCAAGGACTCCGGCGTGATCTTTACCCGTCCGGAAGCCGCTTTCGTTGGTTTGTCGATGGAACAGGCCAAAGCTCGGGGTATTGATGCCGCCGAGGTCAAAGTGCCCATGAGTATTGACGCCAAGGCCATGATTACCGACGAAACCCACGGCATGATCAAGATTGTGGCCGACAAGGCCAGCCATCGGGTTATCGGCGTGCATTTCCTCGCCGATCATGCAGATACGCTGATCGGAGAAGGGGTGATGATGGTAGCCGGCGAAATGACCCTGGAACAGGTCGGGCATGCCATTCATCCTCATCCGACCCAGACCGAGCTGTTCGGCGAACTGGCGCGGCGACTGGCCTCACGCCTGCGCCGGGCTGAGAAGCGCAAGAAGAAATAAGCGTTTTTCGGGCGCTCTGGAAATTAACGCAGAGAACGCGGAGGCGCAGAGACGCGGAGGAAAATGTTTATTTTTTCTCTGTGCCTTTGTGCATCATAGGCACTTCTTTCAGGGGGGCTGGAAATTAACGCAGAGAACGCGGAGGCGCAGAGACGCAGAGGAAAATGTTTGTTTTTCTTAGTGACTTTGTGTGCCACAGGCACTTCTTTCGGTTGCCCAGGCGACAAGTCCAGAATGACGAGGCAACTCCATTATTAATTGGTTTTTTCTCCGCGTCTCTGCGCCTCTGCGTTCTCCGCGTTAAAATTTAGTCCTTTCTTAATCCCCCTATCCCATGATTCTGGAACAATTTTTGCATTTTTCCGGGCATGTTCGGAAAAAACCACCTCTTAATCCCGCTATTGTTCGCGCTGGCGTTTCCCGCTCGCGCCGGTTACCAGTTCTTTAAGGCACCGGTGGAGGAATCCACCTGGACGGTGGAGGCGACGCCGATGATCTGCCGGCTGCGTCATCCTATCCCGGCCTATGGTGAAGCGGAGTTTGCTCGGCGGGTCAAAAGCGAGCTGGAATTTTCCCTGCATGTGGAACAGGCGGCTAACCGGCCTGAGCAGGCGCGCCTGCTTTCCCAGCCGCCGGAATGGAAACATATTGCTTTGCCACGAGATTTCGGCAGTATTCCCGTAGTTGAAGGCAGGACGCCGTTTTACCTGAAGGATATCTGGGCCAGGCGGATGGTGGCGGAGCTGGCCGAAGGCATGGATCTGCAACTTGTTTATCGGGACTGGTCGGATGGCAGTGATGAAATTACAGTGAGCATTCTGCCGGTTAATTTTCTTGAAGCCTGGGTAGAATTTCAGGCCTGTGAAAAGCAGCTGTTGAATTTTACCTTTGCGGATGTCAGAAAAACCGTTATTCAGTATGGTGTGGGCAAGACCGGGCTGGACAGAGATACGCAGCACCGTCTGGATCAGATGATCCGGTATATGAAAATAGACAGCAGTGTGCGCGGTGTGCGGATTGACGGCTATACGGACAGTAAGGGACTACAGCGAATAAATATTGTGGTTGCGCGTCGGCGTACTAATGCCGTGCGTGATTATTTTATTAAACATGGCATCGACAAAGATAAAATCAGCGCTTATGCCCACAGTGAACTGGACGGCAAGTTCAGCAATCGCACGGCGGCAGGGCGCAGGAAAAATCGCCGCGTGGAAGTGATGCTGATTCGCTGATTGGGTCTTTGTTTTATTTCTGAAGGTTTAATCTCTATGGGTTAAATTCCCCACAGCTTGCTGTGATTAATATTAACCGCCAGGACGCCAAGGACGCCAAGTTTTAGCCAAACAATTCCTGGCGTCCTTTGCGTCCTGGCGGTTCAGGTTGTTCCTTTGACTAATACCCCGTAGCTTGCTGCGGGGTTGTTTATTTCCCCACAGCCTGTACCGCGAAGTTTTAGTGTAGGCAGGCTTATTTCCTCGTTGACGTTCCTGCTGTAAATTCGGTTTATGCCGCAAATCACGGTATAATTACCCGCTTGTCCGGTCTGTGTCCGCGACATGCCGAAATCCAGTTTGAGACCGAGGTTTTTCCATGAGCAAAATCAAAAAAGTAGTGCTGGCCTATTCCGGCGGGCTTGATACATCCATCATTCTTAAATGGCTGCGCGATACCTACGATTGCGAAGTGGTTACTTTCACTGCCGATATCGGTCAGGGTGAGGAAGTGGAACCGGCGCGCGCCAAGGCTGAGGCCATGGGGGTAAAGGAAATCTACATCGAGGATTTGCGTGAGGATTTTGCTCGAGACTATGTGTTTCCCATGTTTCGCGCCAATACCATCTATGAAGGGGAATACCTGCTGGGTACTTCCATTGCCCGGCCGCTAATCGCCCGGCGGCTGGTGGAAATCGCCAATGAAACCGGGGCTGATGCCATTTCTCATGGTGCTACTGGCAAGGGTAACGATCAGGTGCGTTTTGAACTGGGCGCCTATGCGCTGAAACCGGATGTGAAGGTAATCGCACCCTGGCGTGAATGGGATCTGAACTCGCGGGAAAAACTGATGGCCTATGCGAAGCAACACGGAATCCCGGTTGACTTTAACAAGGGCAAGAAGTCGCCCTATTCCATGGACGCCAACCTGCTGCATATTTCCTATGAGGGCGGCGTACTGGAAGATCCCTGGGCTGGACCTGAGGATAGCATGTGGCGCTGGAGCGTATCACCGGAGGCGGCGCCTGATAGTCCGACTACGGTCGAGCTGACCTTTGCGAAGGGCGATGTCGTGGCCATCGATGGCAAGGCCATGTCGCCGGCGACGGTAATGGAGAGCCTGAACAAACTGGGCGGCGCGAATGGCATCGGCCGTGATGATATTGTCGAGAATCGCTATGTGGGCATGAAGTCTCGTGGTTGCTATGAAACACCGGCCGGGACTATTTTATTGAAGGCGCATCGGGCCATCGAATCCCTGACCCTGGATCGGGAAGCGGCGCATCTTAAGGATGAACTCATGCCTCGTTACGCCAGTGTTATTTATAATGGCTACTGGTGGTCACCGGAACGGCGGATGTTGCAGGAACTGATTGACGCCAGCCAGGAACATGTCAACGGTGTGGTGCGGCTTAAGCTTTACAAGGGGAATGTTGTGGTTGAAGGACGCAAGTCAGAAACCGACAGCCTGTTCGATGAAAGTATTGCCACCTTCGAAGATGATGCCGGCGCTTACAATCAGAAGGATGCGGAAGGCTTCATAAAACTCAATGCCCTGCGTCTGCGTATTGCAGCAAAAAGACAATAGTGGAAGGCAACGCTATGCTGCATATTTGAAGGATGTGCTGAGGCACGAAGCACATCCTTCGCGTTTACTCAGCATATCTGAAACGGTGCGCCTTGTTCCTTATTTTGCTATTGCACCAGCGTTAACGATGGTCTGGCGGTTTTCCTGTTTTACATAGTGAATGAATTCATCAGCACTAACCGGTTTGCTGAAATAGTAGCCCTGAAAAATATCGCAACCAAATTCTATCAACATGATCAGCTGTGAGGCTTCCTCAACACCTTCGGCGATAACCTGAAATCCGAGAGTATGCGCCATGTCGATGATAGACTTCACCAGCGCCGCATCCGATACGCCATTTTCCATATTGTTTACGAAGCTGCGATCGATTTTAAGGATATCGACCGGGAAGTGATGCAGGCGTGACAGTGATGAGTGGCCCGTGCCGAAATCATCGATGGCAATTTTGAAGCCCATGTCTGACAAGGCCTGCAGGTGTTCGATAATATGATCGGAATACTGAGTGATACCGGTTTCGGTGATCTCCAGTTCGATGGACTCCGGCGGGAAGCCGTGGCTGGCGCAAGCCCGGGCGAATTCCTTAACGATATTTTTGGACAGGATCTGGTGTGGTGAGACGTTGATGGCCAGTCGTTGAAAACAACCGAAATCACATAGACCTGCTTTATGCCATTTGGCCATCTGTTCCAGCGTGCGTTCGAGAACCCAGCGGCCTATGTCAATGATAAAACCCCGCTCTTCGGCAATACCAATAAATATATCGGGTGGAATATTGCCATGCTCTTCACTGTGCCAACGCAATAGAACCTCGGCGCCGATAACCTGGCCATGACGATCGATCTGTGGCTGGTATACCAGGAACAGTTCATCCCGTTCGATGGCCTTGCCAATGGCGGTACCCAGAAATCGCCGGTAATCCGCCTGTTGTTCCATTTCCTGGTTATGAAGCTGGTATCCGCCGCGTGAATGCTTCTTGCATTGGGCGAGAGCGATGCCCGAACGCCGTAATAGAGATTCGGCATCCGTATCTCGTCCATTGCCCCAGGCGATACCGATAGAACTATCGAGAACCAGCTCATGTTGCTCAAATTCAAATAATACCTGTAACCGTTTGATTAGTGCCTTCGCCAGTTTGGTAATGAGAGGCGACAGTGTTTCATCATTTTCCTGATCTTCCATATAAGCTAATACAAACTCATCGGCACCCATGCGGGCTTCAACCGCACCCTTCGTAACACCACTAATGCGGCGTGCGGCTTCGCAGAGGACAGCATCACCGACACGTCGTCCAAGTCCGGCATTGATCTCATGGAAATGATCCAGATCCAGAGTTAGAACAACAACTCGATTATTATTCGAACGGGAGCGGAAAAGCATTTGCTCGAGCTTCTCATGCAGCAGCGACGCATTGGCAAGGCCTGTTATATTGTCGTAATAGGCAAGTCGGTGGATTTTTTCTTCTGCAGTCTTGATGGGGCTTAGATCGACAAACATGCCCGCATAGCGCAGGACCTCGCCAGTGTCGTCTTTCAGGGCAACGATATTCAACCATTCCGGATATATCTCGCCATTCTTGCGCCGGTTCCAGATCTCGCCTTCCCAATAACCCTGTTCATTGATGCTACGCCACATCGCCTCATAAAATTCCGGCCCCTGTCTGCCGGATTTGAGTATCGCATGCGTCCTGCCAATAACCTCCTCGCGAGTGTAACCCGATACTTTTTCGAATGCCCGGTTGACCCACTGGATTTTCCTGTCCCGGTCGGTAATCGTGACCCCGTGAGAACTATGTGCCAGAATCAGATCGGTAAGCTGTTTTTCCTGGCGTATTTTTGCGGTGTGTATCAGCAGGGCAATAATACCGGCGAAATTTTCGAGTACCTGTACTTCACCGGGATTGTAGGCATGGCCGGTCTTGATATACAAAACCATCACGCCCAGTAGTTGTTCCCGTAGTTTAACCGGCACCACGTAGTGGCCATGGTCACACATGCCTTCGTAATGGGTTTCATGCCGTTCGTCCACGCAGTCTACGTGCAGAACTTCGATCGATTCTGCCACCCGGCCACAGAGACAGTGACCATAGCTTACTTTGCTGCAGGAGTTCTTTATAGGGGAGGAAAAATTGACCTCAGTGGCAAGCCTCAGTTGCCGGTTTTCCGAGTCTGCCAGAAAGACACCGCCGGCATTGGTGTCCAGCCAGGGCAATTGAAGAATAGTTTCCAGAATGCTGCGTAGAACATCGTCGATGTCGTTCTGATTGCTACTGTCGAATACATCAATGATTTCAGCATATTCCTGGTTTTTTTTCATTATTGTTATCTCATTTTTTTGGCCCGGCAGAGAGGGTTGGCCTTAAGCGTTTATTTTAAACTGGCGCACCAGATTCTGCAGATCAGAGGCCAGCCGCGCCAGTTCATTGGCCGAACTGGTTGTCTGTTCGGCGCCACTCGCTGTTTCTTCAGAGATTTGACTGATGCTGGTAACGTTTTTGTTAATTTCCTCAGAAACTGCAGACTGCTCTTCAGCGGCGCTGGCGATCTGGGTGTTCATTTCTGTGATGGTTGCCACCGCACGGGTAATCGCATCCAGTGATTCGGCGGCTTCATTGGCCTGTTCGACACCGGAGTGTGCCTGTTCACGGCTTTTTTCCATTACCTCGACGGCATTGTGCGCACCGGACTGAAGTTTGTCGATCATGGCTTCGATCTCGCTGGCTGATTCCTGAGTGCGGCTGGCCAGCGTGCGCACTTCATCTGCGACTACGGCAAAGCCACGACCCTGTTCCCCGGCGCGGGCGGCCTCGATGGCGGCATTGAGCGCCAGTAGGTTGGTCTGCTCGGCGATGCCCTTGATGACGTCCAGCACGCCACCGATATTTTCGCTGTCCTGCTCGACTTCGGTGATGACACTGGAGGCATTTTCGATTTCACTGGCCAGCTGATTGATAACCCGTGAGGTGTTATCAACCACCGATTTACCACCCTTGGCCTCGTTATCAGCGTTGGCGGCGGCGCCGGCGGCGCTGGTTGCGTTGCTGGCTACTTCCTGTACCGTTGCTGTCATTTCATTGATGGCGGTGGCGACCTGATCCGTTTCATGACGCTGGCGCTCAACATTGCTGGCGCTTTCCGTGGCGACCGAAGAAACCTCTTCGGAGGCGGCCGCCAACTGGGTCGCGGCGCTGATGATTTGTTGAATCAGGGCATTGAATTTCTCTGCCATGGCATTAAAGCGATCAGCAATCCTGCTCATTTCATCACGGGCGCTAAGATCCACCTGCACGGTCAGGTCGCCGTCGGAGAGTTTTTCCGTGGTATTGCTGATCTGCGTAATGCTATTTTGAACGGCAAAGTAGAAACCAGTAAACAGGTAGGCGACCAGGGTGAGCATGGCTACCACCACGGTGATGGTGATGAATAGTATACTTCTGTCTGCATCAATGCGCTCGACAAATAGCTTGTCCAGTGTCGGCGCCAGTGAGTCATAGAGTTTATAGGAACCGCTAATCGCCTCGGTGGCGGTATTAAATACCTTGTCGCTGTTGACGTTGATAGTCTCGGCATTTAACAGTTTGTCGTTTAACAGGATCTGCATCTCGTGGATGGCGTTGTTGTTTAAATCCGTTGGGCCTTTCAGCTCTTTGCCAACATCTGTATTTTCTTCATAAGCTGCCTGCAGACCGGAGCTGGCGCTCCTGAAATAGAGGTTGATATTGCTGGAAAGCACCGCCAGCCTGGTGTAGATTTTTTGATTGGCGAAGCCGCCCCTGGCGGCCACACCGGAACCCACGGCCCGTGCCTGTCCCATATTTTCCAGCATGTTAGGCAGACTCGAAACCAGGGCATCCCCTATGTAATAGCTGTCGAGTTTCGGATCCAGAGTGATCTCCGAGACATTGGCGACATTACTCATCAGGGCTAGCATGTCGGCAATCATAGCGCTGTGCGCCTTTATGGACTCGGCAGACTTCATGTTTATGGCATTGATCTTGATATTGTTCCACTGCTGCATCAGGTCAGCCATGATGCTGCCGGTGCCGAGTTGCGCCCCCAGTTTATCGTCGAGTTCGCTCAGTTCGGCCAGTTTTTTATCAACGACGATGCGCTTCTGCATAATGCGGTCTTTGAATTCTTTCGCACCGTTTAGATAGGCTGCCATCATGCCGCGGTGCTGCTGGATATGCTCGATGGGCTGGCGTATGGTCTTGATATAGGTTAGGCCAGTGCGCTCGTGCTTGAGGAATGCAATGTTCTCATTGATCGAGGTGATCAGGTTCAGGCTCAGGATCAACAACGGGATCATTACTATCAGGAAAATGATCAGGAATTTAACTGGATAGCGCACGCGATCCATCAAAAATATTGCGGGAATGAATAAACTGTTCATCTAGATTTCCTTGTGTGCAGTGTTGTTCTCAATTGTTGTTAATCATTGGACAAAGACTACTGATGGAACACGGTATCCAGTGCTGAGCAAAAAAAGCGACAGGAAGTTTTTGGCGCGCCATTAGGCGGCACGCAAAGGCTCTAAGGGAAACATCAAACCCATGTAGGGTTGTTCATAATCCTGGCGTGTGTGCCGGGCATGGCACTAGACTAGTCGGGTGAAAGTCCCGATACCAGGTAATCGTGGAGCCGAAGGTTAGCGAAAGGACAAGGGCGTTGTCGCGAGGCAGGGTCTGGAGGAAGTTCAACGCGAAACTGCGGGGC
>JASBTR010000104.1 GCA_030148325.1 Gammaproteobacteria bacterium | reverse complement strand
TATAATTTTATGTGTGTTGACAAAACGATGCTAATGATAAATAAACGCGCGCGATTTAAGAGGTTTATTAAGGATGTATCTGTTCACACTCCGTTTGTGAAAATGGTGATTTTATTAATCGTGCTCTGGTTAATATTTTCTGCTGGCATGTACCTGTCAGAAAGGAGTGTTGAAGGAGCATCTATCGATTCGTATGGAGAAGCATTATATTGGGGGATAGCCGCATTTTCTACGGCAGGAATCGCTGACGCACCTGCATCTAGTACTGCGCAATTAATTGGTGGCCTGTGGATTATTATTGGTTCAGTTTTATTTTTCGGAACTATCGTGGCAACTGTTACAACTTATTTTATGAGGCCAATGCAGCGCCCCCATAAGAAGATAATCGATACGGTAGAGTACAATCTCGAACAGCTAAATGATCTGACGATCGATGAGCTCGATTTATTAAAGGAAACTGTGGATACACTTATCGTACATGTTGAGCACTTAAAGGAAAAACAAACAAGAACATAGTAGAAGATATATGTGTTGATAGATTTAGAGTAGTATTAATTCCTGGAGGCTGTGATGGCAAAGTTGACTTTTTATGGTGCAACAGAAGGTGTTACCGGATCCGCATATTTGGTGGAAACTGAAGCAGCAACAATATTATTGGAATGTGGCCTTGTCCAGGGAAGTCGCGAGGAGGAAAAGGCCAATGAAGAACCGTTTCCGTTTAATGTCAGGAAGCTGGATGCAGTTGTCCTGTCACATGCACATCTTGATCACACTGGACGGTTACCAAAACTGGTAGCCGATGGCTACAATGGTTCGGTGTATATGACCAATCCAACCTGTGAGTTACTGGAGATCATGCACAAGGATGCCGCGTCTCTGCAACAACGGGATGCAGAATGGGAGAATAAACGTCGTCGGCGGGCTGGCAAAGCAGAAATTGAACCCTTGTACACCATGGAAGATGCGGAGGCAGCACTGGCACTTTGCGAGGGGCTTCCCTATGGCCGTCGTCAACAGGTGGCCGACGGTATAGAAGTCTGCTATCGGGATGCCGGACACATCCTGGGTTCCGCCATTGTAGAGCTATTCATTACCGAAGGTGGTACTGAGAAGAAACTGGTGTTTTCCGGAGACCTTGGTAACAGCTGTGCGGCGCTATTGCGGGATCCAGAGGTCGTGGATACGGCCGATGTATTGCTGCTGGAGTCTACCTATGGCGATCGCGAGCATCGCCCCATGGAACAGACTCTGGAGGAATTCGAGAATATTATTACACAAGCATCAGAGAACGGTGGCAATATTCTGATTCCTGCATTCGCTGTGGGACGCACCCAGGAGATTATTTTCCATCTCGGCGAGTTGTATCAGAAAGGCAAACTCATGCATCAGGCTGTTTATCTCGACAGCCCTATGGCCATCGCCACCACCGAGGTCTATCACCGTTACCAGGATGTGTTTAACCGGGAAGACAGCGCCTTATTGCGCCAGGCCAAATCTGGCAGCCTGCATACTTTCCTGCCGGTACTACGCTATTCACGCACCACGGAAGAATCCATGGCCCTTAACAGGATTGAAAAGGGCGCCATCATTATTGCCGGAAGCGGTATGTGCACCGGAGGCCGCATACGTCATCACTTCAAATACAATCTGTGGCGGCGCAACGCCCATGTAGTGATCGTTGGCTATCAAGCCATTGGCACCCCTGGGCGGGCGCTGGTGGACGGTGCCAAAACCTTCCGCATGGGTGGAGATGACATCGCTGTTAATGCCACTATTCATACCCTGGGTGGTTTCTCAGCCCATGCCAGTCAGTCACAGCTTATCGCCTGGGCAAAGAATTTCAGGAAACCACATCCCAGGCTGTTCCTTATACATGGTGAATCTGAAGCAAAGAAGTCATTAAAAGAGTGTCTGTCGCATGAGGGGTGGTCTGCAGATATCCCTCATTATGGCAAGAGCCTTTCATTTTGAACATTTAATTCTGAAAAACAGGGTGATATTTGATGACGGAACCTGAGATCCCGGAAAATGTATTCCCCACCGCTGAGGAAGATGTCGGTGCCGCCAGACTGGCGCCGAATACACCCCAGACCCGCTCACATTCTTATCGGCTGGCTTATACCGACAAGGACTTTTTGCTCCGGGATGAACTACGTCCGGTACGGCTGCAGCTGGAACTACTCAAACCATAATTGTTGCAGCAGGAAAATGATATTCATTCCACTATTGTCATTTTCGGCAGTTCCCGCATCCCCGATGCAAAAACCGCCACAGAGCATTTGCAGGAAACAGAGGCAATGGCGATGGCAAGCCCATCTGATTTGGCCCTGGTTCGCAAGGTGAAAATTGCCAGGCGTATCCTTTCCAATGCGCGCTACTATGATGAAGCGCGAGAACTGGCACGCATGATAACGGCAGATTCGCAGCAGGGCGGGAAGTGCGAACTTGTGGTCATTACCGGTGGCGGCCCCGGTATTATGGAAGCAGCCAATCGCGGTGCCATGGATGCTGGAGGAAAAAGCATAGGCCTTAATATTGTTTTGCCTTTCGAACAACGACCCAATGCCTATATCACGCCAGAGCTTTGTTTTCAGTTTCACTATTTTGCTATTCGTAAAATGCATTTCCTCAAACGCGCCCGGGCGCTGGTAGCCAGTCCCGGCGGTTTCGGTACGTTGGATGAATTATTTGAAACGCTGACCCTGATTCAGACGCGCAAAATCAAACCCGTGCCGGTGTTATTGCTAGGCAGCACATACTGGCGTCGTGTCATCAACTTTTAAGCGCTGGTGGATGAGGGCACGATTGACGAGGAGGATTTGAGTCTTTTCTATTATGTGGACTCTGCCGAGGAGGCCTGGCAGGCAATCAAAACGTATTACGATTTATAGTGCATGTGTAAGCTCATCGGCTATGGCGAGCCCCTGATAGATTACAACTATTGTTTCATACAGATTGGTTTTAGGTGTACTAGAAACGACCGCGTAGATATATCGCAATTAACAACACCAAAAGCGAAAGGATCCAGAAAACCATGTAGGTGACGATCGACTGTTTTGCTTTGCGCTTCTCAAGCCAGGTGCGAGGTTTGACGCCACGGATCAGAAAAACCGTTTTTGCCGCCAGGTTAATGCAGACGATATTCACTGCCAGCAGCAGTGCTGCGCCGAATGCCGATTCAAGCTGGCCTGAACCCAGCATCAGGCCAACGGTTGCCGTAGGCGGCAGCAATGCCACCGCGACCATGACACCAACCAGCACACTCGACAATCCCGTCGTCAGGGATAGCACGGCAGCCGCACCCGAGGCCAGAGCCAGGACCACGGAATCGATGCCAACATAGCTTCGTGAGAGAAGCTCCTGGCTGTTCAGGTCGATGGGCAATAGCAGGCCGATAATGAGTGAAATGCTTAATGCCAACCCCAGTCCGGCCAGATTGGTTTTCAGCGATGTCCACATCAGAGGGGTGTCGCCCAGCGTTGCGGCCAGGGCGAGTGCGATATTGGGTCCCAATAATGGAGCGATGACCATGGCGCCGACGACTACCGCCACATTATTCTCGATCAGGCCGATGGCGGCGACGATAGTAGATAAAAAGACAAGCAGCAGGAAGTTGCTGTTTAACTCTGCATTTTTTGAAATGCTTTGATAAAGCTCTTCGCGAGTCGCGCCGCCAGCACTGGTTTTTTCTTTCTCCTTATCCTCAACTTCCATTTCAGGCAGTGTTACTTCCACAGGTATCACCACGAGCCTGGTTGTATCCTGTGTGCCAAGGAAGTTTTGCAATGCATCCATAACCGCCTGCCTGTGATTGTCATCAACAAGCAGTCGCATTGCCTGGCGCCCCTCTTTATCCTCAGAACCAACATACCATTGATCGACGGCGCCGTGTTGTTTGCCGATATTTTCCACGCTACTGATGTGGTCGCGGTGAGTTATGATTTCTATTATTTTCATGGGGACGGCAGGCTTGAAAGTGGGTTTGGGTAATGTTAATAATGCCAGAATTTCGCAGAAATATGTATTGTGGCTTAAAACAACAGCATTGGTTTCAATACCAAATGTAAGAATGTTTAACGCTCAATGGTGTATAGAATATCCGCGCCCTGATATTCACCGGTTTCACTCTTGAGCTGCCACTTGTCAGTGATCTGGTAACGCACTGTAAGCGTGTTGAAAGCTTCGATCAGGCCGACGCCGTAGCTGACGTAAAGCCTGGGCGATAGATAGCGACCTACAACCAGTGAGGCCTGATCGCCACGGTCACTGCTTTCCACGCGCATCTCATCCAGCCCAAATTGCTCGCCTAGTGTACGTGCGAGGCGGTCCCCACCACCCAGGCCCAGCGCCAGAGCCGCTTTTGCCATCATGGCGCCTTCTTCGCCAGAGGCCTTTTCGATGGGGCGACCCAGCAACAGGTAGGCGAGGGCGTCGGTTTGACCCATGGCCGGTATGGAGAAAAGTTCAATCTGCGGCTGATTGAGGCTGCCTCTGAGTTTGATGCCAGCGGTGACGCTATTGATGTGACGCACGGCGCGCAGATCCAGGCCAGGGTTAGTCAATGGTCCACCGGTGTAGAGCAGGCGGCCATGCTCAACTTCGAGCCGTTGGCCGTAGGCGCGATAGCGGCCTTCCGGAATAGTGAGTTCCCCGGTGGCGGTGGTGAGTTGACCTGGCTTATCGGTTAGTAACAGGCTGCCGCCAAATCGTCCTTCAAACCCAAAGCCGTAAAAATTGACTCGTTCGCTCAGTGTCAGCCGTACTCGGGTGGAGATCAACCACTTTTCCTCGGGAGTTTGCGCACTGCCGACAATGACACTGTCCCTTGACACACGCGCTGCGGTAGTCAGGTCTTTTGGTTGCAATCTGGCGTAGGGAATATGGAGGTTGCCTTTAATATCAATAGTGCGCCTGTGCAGTTTGATTTGCAGATCAGGTGAGGCCAGCACCTGTGCTTCGGGGATGCGCGAGACTTCGAACTGATCCCCCTTGATAGTGATCTCGGTGGGCCAGCCTGCATTTTTATCCAGCATGGTTTGACCCTGAATAGTGAGCTGGCCGTCACCGGAACGGGCATCGAGGCGGAAGTCGAGTTTTTCCAGTGAGTCAGTTTGACCGCGCAGAGTGAATTGGTTTATGGACAGGCCGAGTCGTGGAATTCGAAACGCGCCGTTGAGAAAATGAGCGCGACCGTTCAGCCTGGGTTGGGCAAGGGTTCCGGCCACGGTGAGATTCAGCTCCGCCTCGCCGCGTAGATCATGAACTTCTGGCACGATGGCTTCGATTAAGCCCAGATCATGAATATTTAACTGGGCGCTGGCTTGCAGCGGCTGCTGGCGACGGTTCAGGGCAAGCAGCTTTGCATCCGGCAGGCTAACCCAGCCATGGAATCGATCACCATTGCTCATGGCAATCTCAGATTTGGCTTTTATACCTTGTTTATCAAGAGCAACAACCACGGTGCCGCTACGATACTCCCACCGATCATGTTCGCCTTCCAGCAGGGGATAGCTCACCACACCTGACGGTAATTCGATGTGGGCCTGGCCCAGGAGTCGGTCCGGGGCCTGAAACTGCAGCTCAGCCGTGGCGTCAGCCACGCCTTCAAGTTTCAGGTCCGGCGGCAACCAATGGCTGAACAGCATCAGGGGAAGCTTGCGCATCTTGAGATACAATTGCCAGGCCTCATTATCTCGCTGAATTGAGGTGCAGAACGTCGCCTCCCCTTTGTTGTGCCAGCACAGCACATCGGCCACAAGCATCGTTTCACTGATATTGATTGCAGCGGGGGCCTTGAGTTGCCAATCGCCAAACCGGCGACTCTGGATGTCGGCTCGCTCGATGCGTCCGCGCCAGCCTTTAGCCTGCGCCTCTCCCCTGAGTTCTATGAATGCAGTCTCGGTGTCAGAGACCGTCTTCGCGGCCAGATGGTGTGTGTCCGCGCTGATGTCCAGCGATCGCAGAGCATGGCCTTTAATGTTGAGCGCCTGGGCCGTCAGCTTGATATTGATTTGTTGCCAGCGGAACAGATCCACCGCCACCGCTCCCTCAATGCTAGCGATCTCATAATCCAGTAGTTTTAATGCCTTGCCATTGAAAGAGGTTTTGATCATGGGCGCATCCTGTGGCCCACTCAGCAGGCCCTTGGCCTGGAGTTGGCCCTCTGCCCCGGGATAGAGCTCAGCCAGGTTGCTGGCCGTAATGGCCCAGTCCAGTTTCAGGGTCTCACTCACTCGGCCCCGGGCGATGAAATGAGCGTCCCCTGAGTGAAAATCGAACTGGTCGACGTCGAGGCCACTATCGCGCCAGCTACTCTTCAGATTAAATCCAGCATCGAAGGGACGTCCGAGTTCGGGATAGTCTCCATCCAGGGTGCCGGAGAGGGTGGCGGTGGTGAGGCTACCTTTCCCATCCAGTGCTAGTTTGCCGACCACGGCGGGCCAGCTGGCATCCAGCTTCGAAACATCGAATCTACTGACATCCATCCTGGCCTGCCAGTTGATCTGGTCAAGCAGCTCGATTACCTCAGCGTCGAGTGTCGCCTGCAGCGGACCATCCAGATGCTGTTTTATCCGAGTCGTTTTTATGTCGCCTGCCAACTGGCCATGGCCTTTAATCACTACACTGGAGGGAAGTTTAGCCTGCCAGCGAGTCTCCAGTTCGTGATGATAGTTCCGGCTAAGCTGAAGTTCGCCTTTGATATTCAGGCTGAAGCTGTCGGCGTTGATATGGAGTTCTTTGATATCGACCTGACTGAAGAGGGTGGTGGCATTGAGCCTGATCTGTTGCAGGCCAAAGCTTTGCTCATTTTGGCTGACGCTAAAACTATCGATCACCACATTCTTCAAGACCATGCGCCAGGGCAGCTGGATATCGGGCAGGGTCAGAGCTTGTTCTGTTTTCTCTGCCTTAGGCAAGACGATTTTGAGGGCGCGTATGTGAAGGCGGTTGATATCGATATTGGCGAATAGCAAGGCGCCGGGCTGCCAGTCAAACAGTATCTGTTCAGCTTTGATCTGTGCGCCGTCCTGTTGATATTCGAACCCCTTAAGCGTGATGGGCCCGATCAATCGTCCCTCAAGTTTGTTCATTGTTAACTCACCGGGCAGATAGGATTCGGCCTGCTGATAGGCCCAGCGCAGGCCGCTTTCCGTCGTGGCCAACCATGCCAGTACGATCACGGGTGTCAACAGCAGGATGGCAATGAGTATGCGCAATGCCCGCTTCATAAGTCCGGCCCGATGTTGATATGAAGCCGCCACGGGCGGCCTTCACGGGTGAGTGCGCTTGCGAAATCAATACGCACCGGTCCTACCGGTGATTTCCAGCGCAGGCCGAAGCCAGCGCCTCGTTCCAGTTCATCGTCAAAACTATCAATGGCGTTGCCGGCGTCATAGAACAGCGCGGCGCCCCATTTGCCGTTGAAAGCATGTTCGTATTCGATACTGCCGACCAGTAAATATTTGCCGCCCACCACTTTGCCGTTGTTGTCCACGGGGCCGAGTGACTGGTAAGCATAGCCACGTACGCTCTGGGCGCCACCGGCGAAGAAACGCACCGAGGGAGGAAGTTGATGGAAGTCCTGTGTCCAGGTGCTGCCCAGTCTGCCACGGGTAATGATACGATCTCGGTGGCCCAGCGAAGTGATCGCTTTGATGCCGCCCTGGAGTTGAAAGAAGTCGGTGTCGGAGATCAGTTTTTTACTGGCGCCGCGCAGGCCGATGTCAAAGCGCAGACCATCAAGCGTGTAGATGAAGTTGCGACCCCAGATGCGGCTCCAGTTTGCACTGGGTATGAGCAGGCTGGAGGTGCCGGGGATGTCGGCGATGATGTAGTCTTCCTGTTGATAGTTGAGGGATACAGATTCACGCCAGGGGCCACGGCTACGGTTGAGGCTGGCGCCAATGGTATATAAGGTGGTATCGCTGCTAACGGTTTTCTCATTGACCGCCCCGGCGCTGTATACCATCTGATCAGTGCGTGGGTTGAGTACCGGTACACGGTAATGAGCACTGAGGCTATAGCCAATTACTGAGACTCTGGCATCTGTGTTGAAACGGTGGCCAGTGCGGTTCAGGCGGGGGATCCCCCAGCCAAATTTGGCTCGAGGACCGGTATCAGTACCGTAACCGAGCCCGAAGCTGTAGCGATGGCGCTTGCGCGGTGTTAGCATGACGGTGACGGGGATTTCATCACTATCGGGTTGTGGTTGAGCGGGGGAGACTTCAACAGTTTGAAAATAGTCACTGTCATTCAGCGCCTGTTGCAGATCGATCAGCTCGTAGAGTGCGTAAGGTGCGCCTCTGTCAAAAGGGATGAAGCGCCGTAAGAATTCTGGGTCGAGCACATCCTGTTCTAACAGCACTTCGCCAAAGCGATAGCGAGGGCCACCGTCATAGCGAAGGTGAATGCGGGCTTCATAGTTATCGAGATCTATCTCTATGCGGTGTTCGACAAAGTGGGCGCTGAAATAGCCTCGTTCTGCTGCAAGGTTGGCCAGACTGGTTTTGATGTTTTCATATTTAAGATGGTTGAATACATCGCCTTTACGCAGTGGAAGGTTCTGGATTAGCATCTGAAACTCAGGGTCTTTACGCATTTCTTCGCTTAATTCGAAGTTGAACTGGCCTACAGGTAGCGGTGGGCCGGGGTCGATGGTATAGGTCGCCTGCCAGTGATCGGGTGTCGGTTGCGTTAATTCAGTTTTAATAATCGGGCGATAATAGCCGAACGGCTGCAACGCGCTGGATATTTCCTGCACTGCTTTTTTGTGTAGACGGCGCAGGCGGCCTTCACTTATCAAGGCGTGATCTTTTTGCTGTTCAATGCTCAGGAACAGGCGGGCATTATCTTCCAGTGGCTTGTCGAGGCCATTAATCACAACATTAACGTTGGTCTGTGCATAAAGTGTTGCAGAACACAACCAAACCAATAAAGCCAGCAGCATTCGCTGCACTGTATACATTCCGGTTCCTTAACGTGCAAAGTTTAGAGTGATTTTATATTCCTAAACTGTTTTAATCGGAAAGGGATCAGTTATGCTCCCTGT
>JASBTR010000087.1 GCA_030148325.1 Gammaproteobacteria bacterium | reverse complement strand
CTCTGTCGGTGGCGGCATCCAGAAACTCAAAGCTGATCGTGGCATCGAAAAATATACCCAGGCATTAACAGCATTGGGCGCCAGCGGAACAGATTTAGCTACTTTTACAACTGCAGCAAGCACACTGTCTACCACTATGAGCACGGCGTTTGCTGAGTTTGATAAGGTGTTTAATGGCTCTGAAACCGACTCAGCAGTGAGTGCGGCGGAAACCACGTTAAACAATACGATGGGTACGGCGTTTAGTGCGTTTATCACTAGCACATCAGCAAGTGATGCCCGTATCTTAACTATGATTGCAAATATTGATACGGCATTAGGCGTTTCTACCAGTTTGGGTGTATCAGACTTCCAGTTCACCAAAACTGATACCTCAACCAGCAACTGGCCTGTAATGATGGTAATACCCACCGACTGGGTATCAAGCATTAAAACAGCTGGTGGTAGCCTGACTTACACTCAGGACACAATTGCGATACCTTCAGCATTGTCAGGCCAAAGTCGCAGTGATTTTAATGCCATCCCCAGCCCATACAAGGAATTATTTCAGATTCAATTTGATGTTATGGTTAGAGAGTTTGTACGCTTTTCCTCACAGGGCTCCGCTGGCAGTGATATGAGTGCACAGAATACAGTAGAAAAGGCCTTCTCGGACGCCCTGGCAGCTATCGTTGGCAACATCGATGGCACTACCGATGGCAGTACGGCAATTACCACGACACAAAAAGAAGCGCTGGTAGAATTAATGAAGTCACCACAATTCTAGCCAGAAAATAAAACAACAAAAAAGGGGAACCGTTCGGTTCCCCTTTTTCTATGTCCCTCATTAACTAACCTCAGGATGCCGCCTGTTTTTGCAGAAAACCGAATTCGCCAACCCATTCACCGCCACGGTAATCAATAGTCAGCCATTTGGGAGAAAAGACTTCTGGTTTGGCAACCGGGAATTCGATAACCGGCGGTTTTTCCCCCGCGCCTCAACATTGCAGGAGGCGGTCATGATCGGCTTGAAACTAATCGCAAGCTTGTCAGTAACCTGAAAACAGTCGCCAACAGAATGATCACGAAAATAGACTTTCAACCGCACCAGACAACTGAAATACAGCTCCATTTCCGCATAGAGTGTGCCTTGCCCGGCAAGGGCGCGCTCGGCTGCGCGGCTCAGGCTGACCCTGACCGGCTTTCCTGACATCTCAATTATTTTCTGCATACTGCCTCCTATGCTTCTTTTAGCCTGTTAACCTCCCCATGCCCATCAACAAAAGCTGAATTTGTTCGATAATTTAAGGAAACAGTCGTAAATAGCGCTACATTTTTTACCGATTCTGACATCAAGTTCCCATCTGGCCGACCGATAACTATTTAACCTGTCCTACCGAGGATCCGTATAATGGCCAATGCGCAACAACCTTTCACATCTGAGAACCAGTCTGCCCAGATTGAAATTCTGCTGTTCTACCTTAACTCCCGATTACCCTTTGGGATCAATGTGTTAAAGGTGAAGGAAATCATTCCCATGCCCAGCATGACCCAGTTGCCTAATGCCAATCCGGTCATCTGTGGCGTCGCCAACCTGCGTGGGGTTACCCTTCCCGTCATCGATCTGGCGAGGGCTATTGGTCAACCCGTTAGTGCCGACAATGAACAAACTGCGGAATCGGTCATCATCACTGAATTCAACCGCGGCCTGCATGGCTTTCTGGTTAATCGGGTGGATCGTATTGTTAACCGTGACTGGAAAGAGATCCTTCCCCCCCCCAATACTTTGGGGACATCGACCTATACTTCGGGCGTTACCCGGGAAAACGACGCACTGGTTCAGATACTGGATCTGGAGCGCATCATTGCCACTTTTGATTCCGTAAGCGATGGTGATTATGCCCGCATTTCGACCGAGGGGCTGGATACGCAAAGCAGACGCCAACGCGTTCTGCTGGTGGATGATTCGGCCATGGCCCGAGCTCAGACTGTGCGCACACTGGATTCCCTGCAGGTACCCTATGTCATGGCGCGGGACGGCAAGGATGCGATGGAAATCCTGTTGAAATTAAATGGCGACGAAGCCGACCCTGCCGATGCTATCAGTCTGGTGCTCTCGGATATCGAAATGCCGGAAATGGACGGTTACAGCCTGACCCAGCAAATCCGGCAAACACCATCACTGGCCAACCTGTATATCCTCCTGCACACGTCCCTGAATGGCGCCATCAATACAGAGCGCGCCGAGAAATGCGGCGCCAATGCCGTACTCACCAAGTTTGTGCCTGAAGAACTGGCTGCACAGGTTATCAACGGTCTGAAACAGACTGTCCGTGAAGACAGCTGAAGACACACTTATGGAAATTTTCAGGACGAGCCTAACTTTATGCTGCGCCTGCCTGGATGAGAATATCGTCCCATCAGGACAGCAAACGCAATCACGTTAAGCAATGATGCGGCCTGTTACGCTCCTGAGTTCTTTATTATAAATTGCCTGGAGCGCTTGTTCTGTAGTACCCCCCCTGCGGGAAATACTAAACAGGCATTACATTTGTGGCCTGTAAGCCCTTGGGCCCACGCTCGATTTCAAACGTCACAGCCTGGCCTTCATTCAGGGATTTGTAGCCTTCTGCAGTAATTGCAGAAAAGTGCACAAACACATCCTCACCACCATCTTCTGGTGCAATAAAACCAAAGCCTTTGGAATTATTAAACCATTTTACAGTTCCATTACTCATAAAAAACAACCTCGGTACAAATGTTACAACTTCTTGTTTTAAGTCCTGCCGAACTATGTTTTCTGAAAAAAAACAAATCGGAATCTCCCCCCCAATTTTGCTTCTCTCTAGCACAGCAGTTGCATGCAGTATAGCTAAAAATTTTGTAAATGTTAGCTTTTATTTCTGTTCCCGATGACTGAAAGCGGCGTAGTTTTTGCTGCAACCAGGCGGAAACAGCAGATTATAGCGTCTATTTATGACAATAAAGCGGCTAATAAACAACCCCGCCGCAAGCGGACGGGGTATTTGTTTGTAGGTTCGCCTTCAGGCGAGCATGTGCGGCTGAAGCCGCACCTACAATAGTACTTCGCAGCAAGCTGCGGGGAATTACACCCAAAGCGATTAAACCCATAGAGTTTAACCTGCTGTTTTCTCTGAAACATCGCGATAGATTTCAGATCCGGCCTTAACGAATTCCTGCGCCTTTTCCTGCAGGCCTTTTTGCAGGGCCTTCGCTTCATCCAGCCCCTGCGCCGCAGCATAGTCGCGCACATCCTGAGTAATTTTCATGGAGCAGAAGTTGGGTCCGCACATGGAGCAGAAATGCGCTACCTTGTGCGCCTGTTTAGGCATGGTTTCATCATGAAATTCCTGCGCCCGATCCGGATCCAGGCCAAGGCTGAACTGATCTTGCCAGCGAAATTCAAACCGCGCCTTGGACATAGCATTGTCACGTATCTGCGCACCAGGATGCCCTTTGGCCAGATCCGCAGCATGGGCGGCAATCTTGTAGGTGATAATACCTTCCTTAACATCATCACGATTGGGCAGCCCCAGATGCTCCTTGGGTGTGACATAGCAAAGCATGGCGCAACCGTACCAGCCAATCATGGCTGCACCGATACCCGAGGTAATGTGATCATAGCCCGGCGCGATATCCGTCGTCAGCGGCCCCAGTGTGTAGAACGGCGCCTCATCACAGCATTCCAGTTGCTTGTCCATGTTTTCCTTGATCATGTGCATGGGCACATGCCCCGGCCCTTCAATCATGGTTTGCACATCATGCCTCCAGGCGATTTTGGTCAGCTCACCCAGTGCTTCCAGTTCGCCGAACTGGGCGGCATCATTGGCATCGGCAATCGAACCGGGACGCAGACCATCACCGAGAGAGAAGGCCACGTTATAGGCCTTCATGATCTCACAGATATCTTCGAAGTGCGTGTAAAGGAAATTTTCCTGATGATGGGCGAGACACCACTTGGCCATAATAGAGCCACCACGGGAAACAATGCCGGTCACTCGTTTTGCCGTCAACGGCACATGCCGCAGCAATACACCGGCATGAATGGTGAAGTAATCCACGCCCTGTTCGGCCTGTTCAATCAGGGTATCGCGAAACAGCTCCCAGGTCAGATCCTCAGCCTTGCCGTTGACCTTCTCCAGCGCCTGATAAATCGGCACGGTACCGATAGGCACAGGTGAGTTGCGAATAATCCACTCACGGGTCTCATGGATGTTCTTGCCGGTGGACAGGTCCATGATGGTGTCCGAACCCCAGCGAATCCCCCAGGTCATCTTGTCCACTTCTTCTTCAATGCTCGAGGTGACAGCGGAATTACCCAGGTTGCCGTTGATTTTTACCAGAAAATTACGCCCGATAATCATGGGCTCCAGTTCAGGATGATTGATATTGGCGGGAATAATGGCGCGGCCCCGGGCGATTTCATCGCGCACGAATTCCGGCGTAATCGCTGCGGGCAGGTTCGCGCCCCAGTTGTGGCCGGGGTGCTGTTCGGCCAGTTGCTCACGGTACTCGTCCAGACACAGGTTTTCCCGAATTGCCACGAACTCCATTTCCGGGGTAATCATGCCCTTGCGGGCGTAATGCATTTGCGACACGTTGCAGCCGGGCTTTGCCTTGCGCGGCTGGCGTTTGTGGTGTTCAAAGCGCAGCTGATCGAGCGAAGTATCCGCCGCCCGCTGGCGTCCATATTCCGAGCTCTGATCCAGCAGCAGCTCGGTATCACCTCGCTCTTCAATCCAGACGCTACGCACATCAGCCAGCCCCTTACGGATATCAATCTCAACCGACGGATCTGTATAGGGACCTGATGTATCATATACCATCACCGCTGGATTGGTTTCCACTTTACCCCCTTCGATCGCCGGGGTATCGGTGAGACTGATTTCACGCATGGGTACCCGAATATCCGGCCGACCACCTTCGACATAGATTTTTTTTGAATTGGGGAAAGACTGAACCGAGGCCTGGTTTAATTTGGCGGTCTTGCTCAGGAATTCATCGGGGATTGCATTCATGGTCACTGTCCTGTAATTTCGTTAGGGACTTGGACTTGGCCACGGCAGGGAAATGAACGCATTTCCTACGCCGGTGCAAGCCGGTTCAGGTTCGAAGGGTATCTCTCAGCCCGGAAATTTCATCGACCGAATTGTCGAATGGGCACCCCTAGCGTAATTGATTAACTTATATGATAGATCAGGAATTTGCAAGCTGTGATGGTCAGCCCCTTCCCCGCCGCTTGCACAAATCACATGAAAATTCAGGCCTTTGAAACCTGCATATATTGTTGGATAAAAAAATGAACATTGAACAAGCTAGAGAAAACATGATCAAACAGCAGCTGCGCACCTGGGAGGTGCTGGACGATCAGCCGCTTGAGCTTTTGCAGCAGGTGCCGCGTGAAGAGTTTGTGCCGCCGGCCTGGCGCAACCTGGCCTTTGCCGACATGAACATTCCGCTGGACGAAGGACAGGTAATGATGGCGCCCAGGGTAGAAGCCCGGATGCTACAGGCGCTGGCGATCAGCCCGGATGAGAACGTACTGGAAGTCGGCACAGGCAGCGGCTATGTCACCGCCCTGCTGGCAAAACAGGCAAAACAGGTTTACAGCGTTGAGATCTCTCCCCGGCTACTGGCGCAGGCAGGGGAAAAAATGCGCGCACATAATATTAAAAATGCCGAACTGGAAGAAGGCGATGCGGCCCAGGGCTGGGATGCCCGCCCTGCGTACGAAATTATCGCAATTACCGGCTCACTCCCCGTCCTGCCCCGCACCTTTCTGGAATCTATGACCATCGGTGGGCGGCTGTTTGCCATTACAGGCAATACACCGGTTATGGAAGCCACACTGGTGACCCGGGTTGGTAACCATGACTGGTCTCGTGAAGTTCTGTTTGAAACAGAACTGCCTCCACTGAAAAATGTGCAACAACCGGAACGGTTTGTATTCTAAATAGCTGTTCCAAATACCAGATCACTTGTGAATTTCCACGTTCGTGGTGAGCTTGTCGAACCATGAGCGTGGAAATAAGTGTTTAATCTGCTTGTCCTTCGACAGGCTCAGGATGAACGGTAATTGCTTAAAGTGGACTGGTATTTGGAACAGCTATTTAGGCGACGTCTAATTCGCAGTGCGCCATTTCAGCCCCGCAGATCTACGGGAACATTTACAGCACACTGACAGGACACCCCTGTTAGTCGATGTGCGTGAAGAATGGGAATATGACATTTGTCATCTTGCCGACTCCTGTCTTCTGCCCATGAAACAGCTGTTGCAGAATCCAGAACAATTAGACAAAGACAGAGAAATTGTTCTCATCTGCCACCACGGTATCCGCAGCCGTCAGGTTGCCCGAGTACTGGAACATAATGGCTTTTGCAGGGTCATAAATCTGGATGGTGGGCTGGAGCGCTGGGCTCAGGATCTGGATCCCGACATGGCGCGTTACTGATATCAGCCCGGCAACCCAATCTGGCTTTGCCCGGCTCAAGCGCTGTATAATTGATATCAAGCGCTGTATAATTGATATAATGTTCTGAATGCATTACAGGAAAAAAGAGTATTCACTATGCGTAAAATTTTAACCTTCCTGGGCCTTTGCCTTCTGCTAACGCCGTCTCTGCGAGCTGAAAACCTGATCGACATTTATAAACTGGCGCTGGAGAATGATCCGACCTTCCGCGCTGCGAAGCAGGAGTTTCTGGCAACGCAGGAAATCAGAAACCAGCGCTTTGCCCTGTTCCTGCCAGCACTGAATATCAGCGCAAGTTATACTGATCTTCGTCAGCGATATTCCTTCATCGGCACGCCGCGTGACGATAAATACGTTACTAAAAATTACGGACTTAACCTGAAACAGGCTCTGTATCGCCATGACTATTTTGTTCAGTATCGACAGGCGAATTATCAGGTTGCCCAGGCTTCGGCCAATTTAAACAACGCCGCACAGGAACTGATTCTGCGCGCAGCACAAAGCTATTTTGAAGTACTCGGCGCCATCGACAACCTGGACTTTTCCAAAGCTGAAAAAAAGTCTATCGAGGAACAACTCAACCAGACCAAACAACGCTTTGAGGTTGGCCTCACTGCCATCACCGACGTCCACGAAGCCCAGTCCCGCTATGATCAGTCCGTCGCGCAAAACATTGCGGCTAAAAACCTGCTCGCCATTAGCCGGGAAAACCTGCGCGAAGTCACCGGCCAGTATCCGCAGGTCATCTCCCGGCTCTCAGACAAAACACCTTTGCTCAGACCCGAGCCGGAAGATATCGAACAATGGACAGAAATCGCCAGCAAGCAGAGTCTGAGCCTGATCGCTGCAGAAAAAGCCATGCAGGTTGCGCGCGAAGAAGTCAATCGTCAGCGAGCAGGGCATTATCCAACCCTGGATCTGGTTGCCAGTAAATCGGAATCTATTACTGAAGGCGGCGCCTTTGTCGAGTTCACAGGTAAAAAGCAAACAGATACCCGCATTGGCCTGCAACTCAATGTGCCTATTTATGAAGGTGGGCTGGTCAATTCAAAAACCAGTCAGGCTGCCTACCAGTATAATCGGGCCAAGGAACTCTACGAGCGCCAGCGCCGCGCCACGGAGAACCAGACCCGTAGCGCCTATCTGAATGTGCTGGCCAACATCAGCCAGGTGCTGGCCTATGAACAGGCACTGAAATCCAGTCGCACTGCACTGGAGGCCACCGAAGCCGGTTACGAAGTCGGCACCCGCACCGCCGTCGATGTACTGAACTCGCGGCGCGAAGTTTTCCGTGCCGAACGCGACTATGCCAAATCACGTTACACCTATATTCTGGAAACCCTGACTTTGCGTCAGGCTGCCGGCACACTCAGTGATGAAGCGCTGCAAGTCATCAATCGCTGGCTGCAATAACATGCACTCTGCTGCACTTGCCGATGCCAGTCAAAGCCTGCTGCTGATCATTGATGTACAGACCCGGCTGGCCGCCGCCATGCCTGAGGCAGTAAGACAGCAACAACTCGAAAACACGGTACGCCTCTGCAAGGCCGCTACCACGTTACAGATCCCGCTATTGCACACAGAACAATATCCACAGGGTCTTGGCCCGAGCGACGCCAGTCTGCAGGCCTGTTTCACACTGCCAGCGATTGAAAAACCAGCTTTTCCTGCTGTGCGGCTGAAAGCTTTCTGCCGACACTTGAAAAATACCAGCGCCCGCAGATCATTCTCTGCGGCATGGAAACTCATGTCTGTGTATTGCAAACGGCATTTGAACTGCAGGAAAAAAATTATCAGGTGTTTGTGCTCGAAGACGCGCTTGCATCCCGGCACAAGCATCATCATCGCAATGCACTTTTGCGCATGCGGCAGGCTGGCGTCATTGTCAGCAATACCGAGTCAGTATTGTTTGAATGGTTAAAGGATGCCAGTCATCCACATTTCAAAGCCCTGTCCCGACTCATTCGTTAGACTCACTTATTAACAGCGCCTTGGCAACGAAAAAGCATTTTTTTTTATTCTGGCATTATCTCGGCCCACAATACTGGTTTATGTGGCTGGGGCTGGGATTTTTGCGTCTAATCAGCGCTCTGCCACTCAGGCTGCAGCAATGGATGGGAAACGCACTGGGCCTGCTCACCTATTACCTGTTACCCGCACAGCGTCGCATTACCCAGACCAACATCCGGCTTTGCTTTCCACATTTAACTACTAAAGAACAACAGAGGCTGGCGCGGGCCAGTCAACAGGCCGTCGCTACCGCCCTGTTTGACTCAGCTCTGTCCTGGTGGGGGGGCGATACACGGCTGCGTAAACTTTACCGAGTTGAAGGGCTGGAACACCTGCAGGCCGCACAAAAGGCGGGCAAGGGTGTGTTATTGCTCGGCGGACACTACACCACACTGGAAATCAGTGGCCGCCTGCTGGCGCTTGAAAAGATTGATGTTCACCCAACTTACAGGCCCGCACACAACAAACTGTTTGAAGCCGTTATGTCATTTTCACGCAAGAAACGGTTTTCTGGCCTGCTACCCAGCAAGGACATGCGCCGTATTGTGCGCGTGCTAAAACAAAACGGTATTTGCTGGTATGCTCCGGATCAGGACTTTGGCCGTGAAGGCACCGTGTTTGCGCCGTTTATGGGAGTGCCCGCCGCCAGCCTGACGATTACCGCCCGCCTGGCCAGAATTTCAGGTTCGCCTGTCGTACCCTTTTCTTCACAGCGTCTTGCCGGCGGCCAGGGTTATATCCTCCGCATTAAACCCGCACTTGAAAACTTTCCCTCAGGCGATGATCTTGCTGACGCTACCCGTATTAACCAGGTTATCGCGGATAATATCAAGCATGCGCCAGAGCAATACCTGTGGCTGCACCGCCGTTTCAAAACCCGACCCTTTGGCGAACCGCAACTCTATCCCCTGCGTCGCGACAAACGCCTGAAGCGCTATAGCCGCCTGCTATTTGTGCTAACACTGCCAGCTATTGCCTACACCAGCTGGATAGCATGGCTATCCCGGGACAAACCGTATCTATTACAACGTCTGGGACTGTCATTCAAACCTCAGGCCAGGCAGCCTGTCTGGATACATGCTGCTTCGGTCGGAGAAGTCAACGCCATGTTACCTCTTATCAAACTAATGCTGGAGAAAAATCCGGCGCTGCCTATCCACCTGACCACCACCACTCCCAGCGGACAAATCATCGCCCGCACTAAAATGCCGGCAGCTGTCAGTTGCAGCTATCTCCCCCTCGACTGGTGGCGAGCTGTAACGCATTTTCTAGACCGCATTAAACCCACCTGCGCCCTGATCGTGGAAACCGAAATCTGGCCCAACCTGTACGAAGCCTGTTTTCAGGCCGGTGTGCCGCTAACCATTATCAATGGCCGTCTGTCTTCACGGACCCTGAATACCCGCCCCTGGATTCGCGCCCTCTACTGCAAGGCAATGGAAAATACTCATGCCGTGCTCGCCCGTTCAGAAGAAGACGCCCGGGGTTTTGTCTCACTTTCTGTTGCCGAAGAAGGGATCAAGGTAATTGGTAATATAAAATTTTCGTACCTGACAGAAAAAACGATCGCCCCTATTACCCTGGAACGCCCTTATGTGCTGGCCGCCTCTACCCGCGAAGGCGAAGAAAAAACGATTGCTCGTCAATGGCTGAAGCAGGAAAAAAATGGACATCTGCTTGTTATCGTTCCCCGTCATCCAAAACGACTGAATGATATTCTGCGTGATCTCTCTTCACTCACTTCATGCATTACTATACGCAGCAAAACTGAAGCCATTACAGCAGAAACGAAAATCTATATTGCCGATACCTTCGGTGAACTGCCCGCCTTCATCGCTGGCTCAACTTTTGTCATCATGGGTGGCGCCTTTGCCGAAAAAGGCGGGCAAAATATCCTCGAAGTAGCCCAGCAGGGCAAGGCTGTTATTTTCGGCAGGCACATGGATAATTTTCGTGATGAGGCGCAATTATTTCTGCAACAACAGGCCGGTGTCTGTGTCGAACGTGAAGATGAACTTGGCAAACTGATTCAGGAATGGCTTACTGACGAGGAAAAACCCCGCCAGCTTGGTGAAAACGGGCTGGCGCTCAGCCGTAAAAACAGCAGGATAGCTCAACGCTACCTGCAGGAAATTGTCTCGCTCTATCCCAAACTGTTTACCTCATAACCCTGCAAAAGCGCCTGCCAGTCTGATTCGGAAAAATAAAAGCCGGTTTGCTGTTTTTCCGCTTTATCAGCAAACTTGTCCAGTGAGCGTTTAAGACGCAAAAGGTTGGCCTGCTGCCAATGCTGCTGCGGTCTACGCAGACTACCCCGATCAAAGTCGATTAAATGGAAATTCTCCAGCTTATCCAGCAGCACATTGCTGGCATTCAAATCGGCATGAAAAACACCCGCAGCATGAAAATTTCCCAGCGTTTGTCCCAATTTCTGCCAGAGGGAAACAGCCATCACTGACGCCATCAGCGAATCAGCAAGCGTCTCTGATTCAGGAATTCTGCACATTAAAATATCTGCCCGATAAAATAGTCCATGCCTCAACACCCGGGCCGCAACAGGCTGCGGAACCGGAAGCTTCTTTTTCCAGAGTTCAGCCAGCAAATGCCATTCACGCCAGGCGCGTGTTTGCGCAAGCCCACGCCAGATATAACGATCATTAACGAAGCGGGCAACCAGCCCACCCCGCCTGTAATGGCGCAATACATACTCCTGCCCGGCATGATGAACAAATGCAGTTGTACCCCGCCCTTTTGCAGTGCCATTTAATGCACCACGTTTACGCCAGCTTTCCGGCTCAAAATATGACGTAGTGGGATTTTCAATCAGCTCCGCATCGTATAGGATGTGTTCTTGCTTTGAATGAGCTTCAGTTAACTTCATAACACATGATTTTCCATACAGGTTCAAGCCCGCGTAGTCTTTGTATTCTACGCCTGTCAGCGATTGGTGACATCTGCCATGTTCTGCCTGTCGTGCGTACGCTGCAGCACCACTGGCCGCAGACACCGATAACCTGGGTTATCGGTAAACTGGAACATAGCCTGGTCGGCGACATACCCGGCATCGAGTTTATCATCTTTGACAAGTCAAAAGGACTTACTGCATACCATCAACTGTTCCAACAATTGCGCGGACGCCGCTTTGACATCCTGCTGCACATGCAGATGTCATTACGTGCCAGCATAGCCAGTATGCTAATCCCTGCCAATACCCGGCTAGGCTTCGATCGCAAACGCGCCAATGATTTGCAATGGCTGTTTACCAACAAACAGATCCCATACTGGGAAAAACAGCATGTTCTCGACAGTTTTTTCAGTTTTATTGAAACCCTGGGAATACAGGAACATATTCTAAAGTGGGATATCCCCATCAGCGAGTCTACGCGCAAGCAGGTCAGTAATATCCTGCCAGATGCGCCTTATATCGTTATTAGTCCCTGCTCCAGCATGGCCTACCGCAACTGGACAGTCGAAGGCTATGCCGCTGTCACCGACTATATTAATGAAAAATATCAGCGGCCAGTAGTCATCACCGGTGGCCCTTCCGCCATCGAAAAAGAATATGGCGAAAAGATTAGCGCACTTTGCCGACACAGGCCTGTAAACCTGGTAGGTAAAACATCACTGAAGGAATTGCTGGCTGTGATTGATGGTGCAGAATTATTGATCGCTCCGGATTCAGGGCCTGCGCACATGGCTACAGCCGTTAATACGCCCGTGATCGGTCTCTATGCCTGCACCAACCCGGATCGAGCACGTCCTTATAAAAGTGCACAATGGGTTATTAACAAATATCCAGATGCTATCAGGGCGGAATATCACAAAACAGCGGATGAATTGCCCTGGGGAATACGGGTCCGCAGAGCAGGAACAATGGATAAAATTACTATTAATGATGTCACTGACATGCTCGATAAACTTATCCTGTCCCTGTCACCTGATCAGTGAGACAGGCAGAAATAAAAACCCGGGTCGCATAATATTTCACTCAGACCATCCAAGTTTATTTTTCACAAAGCCCCTGAATTCGTTGACCGCAAAATCTACAGATATCTCATTGCCAGGCATAGACCAGCCACATTTCCGCCAACCAAATTCATCCATAGCATCTTCAGTCTCGATCATGCACGCGTGAAATGGGCAATCATCTGGTCTAACAGGTTCAGGCCGCGTAACCAGAAAGAAAGCAAATACAGGCGTTTTAACTGCCGAGCCAAGGTGCATCAGACCCGTATCGCCACTGATTAAAACATCACATTTTTCAAGCACAGCAGCCTCTTCAGGAAATTTAAAGCCTGAGAGTAAAATGGACTTGCCATGCCCTTCATAGAGAGATTTGAATTCATGCGCCAGATATTCCTGGCCGGGATTCTCAAATACTACCGGTACAATACTATACTCTTTGCCTACCTCAGCAAGTAATGCCACCACATTCCGTACAGGCCATCTCTTATCAGAAGTACTGGCGCCAAGATTTACCGCTACATACCTGACATTATTGTCACCCAGAAGACTCTTTGCCTTTTCCTGATACTCTGGCAGACAATAATAACTTGTCCCACTTCTTACCTGTTCTTTGCTTATACCTAATGGTATTAATAATTCTGCCAGCACTTTCGTGGCATTTTGGCATATCGACGGATGCTCGACTAATACGTTATTCGCCTTACGTAGCTTTTTGGTATGACTAAAACCAATTCGTACTCGGGCGTTAGTCAACCTTGTTATGAACGCACTTGCCCCACCTGAATATAAATTAATACTCAAGTCAAACTTCTTTCGCCTGAGATAGATAATAGATGCCAGGGAATTGATTACATATTTGAGTAGCGGCCTCTTTTTTCTATCATATATCAAAATATCATCAACATCAGGATGAGTCTCAATCACCTTATATGAATAGGAATCAACTACAACAGTAATGCTGCTTTCAGGAAAGTGTTTTTTTAATGCCTCGATAATCGGAACCCGCACAAAAACATCACCCAACAAGCCCCAGCAATAAACACAAATCTCCCTCATGTTCTCGGAACGCAAATCAGGAACCGTTCTATTTGTATCGCAGGTATTTTCCGTCTTCACGTCCATATCAGTTTATTATATTCGAAACATTGAGGAGCTTATAAAATGTGTTACCCAGCAACTTTTACCAGACCAATCCCATATCCGCACTGGTTATGATCATCTATAAACTCTTCCACCTGTTCAACCTGTTTAAGTCGCTGCCAGAAATAATATACCTGATTTCCCGCTACCGGCTGATTTTTAACGATATCATGAAACGCGATTAACCCCCCCGGGCGCACCAGGCTTTTATAATTATTATAATCAGCTTCAACCCCTTCTTCACCGTGATCACCATCAATAAACAGGAAGTCGACCTGATTGCCATTCAGTTCATCTTCAACTTTTTTTCGAAATTGAGGATCATGTGAATCACCCTCCAGCGATGTGACAACACAGCTTGAATCTGGCGATGGAAATTTGTTATAGAGTTCTTTTCTGTATTTATGAATAATCAGATCACATGTTATCACTTTTTTCGATGCCAGGTTTGACCATAAAAACAGAGTTCCACCATTACAGGTGCCTATCTCAAGAATCGTTTTTGGCTTGATGTCACGAACCCTTTTAACCAGCGATAGTATTTCTGAACGCACCTGCATGGAGTTTATTCTATAGTGCCCTTTGCTCCCCATATCCATAGCCGTATCAACAAGCTCATCAATGCTTCGTTGCTTCGAATAAAACTCATTTATTCTCTTTATCGCACCCGCACGATTAACAGGAATTCTTATAAAACGACTGATATCTCTAAATAACGTACCCATTTATTCACCATGCATTCTCATAAATATCACATACATAATCTTATTCCCGACCTATTTCAATCACCTTCTGTTTATGCCTCATACTGTTAGCCATGTTTGCTGAGAAAACCACAAAGCCGAATAATTTAAGATTATCTATATTGAAAAATATTTTTTTAAACAGTCGCAACAAAAGAATTAATCGCAGTATTTCTGTTTTAAATATGCCGTAATGTTTACGATACATATGCAAAAACGAGATATAAAATTCTTTCCTGATCATCAGACTTCTTTCTGTACTGCCACTGCCAACATGAATGTTTTTCGCATAAGGAACAATATAGGTATCAAAGCCACTTGCATGCATTCTGATTGAAAAATCCTCCTCTTCGCAATAAAGAAAAAAATTTGTATCCAGCCCGCCCAAATCATTCAGGCATACACCGCGAACAAACATCTGGCTGCCACTAATAACATCCACTTTAATTGGCTCCGCGTATATCTTTTTTCTGTAATGATAGTTCTTACCCTTTGTAAACCTGAAAATACCTGTACCCAGGATCTTGGAAGAGATAACAGGAAAATAGTCAAAAGAAGGAACTGGGTTTCCGTCAGCCGAATACATTTGTGGCGAACACATACCCACATTTTCATTTTTTTCACAAAACTCATAGAGTTCTGTCACACAATCGTTTAGAAACTGGCAATCATTATTCAGAAAAAAATAATATTTTGCTCGGGTAAATTGCAGGCCAAACATGTGTCCACCGGCGAATCCCAGATTAATCTTGCTCCTGACGACACAGATATTTTCTGTTTCATCCAGGTTCCGTATCTTTGAATAGTCGTCTTCTGCAGAACAGTTATCTACTATAATAACATTAAATCTAATATTATCGCCGGTCTTCTCTAAAATCGACTTAACACATTCCTGCGTATAACCACTCGAATTATAATTAATCAGGATAATAGATACATCATATATTAGTTTTCTGGCAGTCATAGGCATCAGTTAATTTGTTAGCATAATAGCCGTCCCACCCTCAGGCTCTGTATTACGCTCAAAATAACCTCCTATGTCCGCAATCTCATATTCTTTGAACCCTTCATTCCCAAAGCTGTAAAATTTTTTGAACATACTGCCCACCAGCTCGGAAAACTCGGTTTTTGTTACACCGGAGCGTAGTATTGCATAGGGCCAAAATTCCATCATTACCGGCACATCCGGATGATTTATCAGAAATTGCCGCGCACCCAAAATAAATTTTGCTTCATGTCCCTGCACGTCCATCCAGATAAGACGTATGTCAGATTGTTCAATCTCTGTATGCTCGAGAAGGAAATCGTCAAATTTTCGTGCCGGCACCACAATGACTTCGCGAGCTTCTTCACCAAAGTGCCCTTTCTCTATACCTGTGTTATTTCTGATCCGGTGGTCACCATAATTTTTTTCACTTAACTCAAAGCCAAGCTCGCCATTTCTGTCAGACAATGCAACATTAAATGCCTGTAGAGAATCTGATAGATCATTGTTTTCAATGTTCTTCAACAAAAGATTATAGTTTATTGGTGATGGTTCAAAAGCCAGTGATTTTTTAAATATTTTTTCCAGCAAAAAGGCCGTCGATGACATACCAATATACCCACCGACATCTATAACTGTTCCATCACAACCGCTGGCAAGCACACCTTTATCTCTTAGAAATGCCACAATTTCCATCATGTCATTAAATTCGTGATTCCTGTATACGTGCAATATTCTTCCGGTCGTCTTGTCCTTGCTATCAAACGTCAGCAAGCCATTGCGAGTCATTACGGTTGCATCATGACGGGCAGGCAAATAGACACTAAAAAGCCAGTTAATTTTTCTAAGCAATCGTTTTAATTTATTTGGTTTAATATCGATGCGATCAAGCATATTCTGGTCAAAATTTTTCATTTTATATTCAACTATTAGTTTCTTTCATCAAGCCCAGCAATAGGAACAGATTTTTTTCCTTAAACCCATTCATTTTTCTAAGTCTTACCTTTTCTTCTTGATCAGACGCGCATAATCATGCAGATCCAAAAGAATATTTTGCAAAAGCAAATACCACGTCAATAATTTAATTTCATCTTCACATCATCGGAGTTGAATAAATCACGATACCATTTTCCTGATAGGCAATTTCAGAAGCATCAGTGACGCCATCTTTTTCATAGCGAAGAATGTATTTTTTTCGCCTGTTATTTTTTCTATTTTCAATATAATCTTCATAAATGGAAAGGTACTCTGCCATTGCAACTGCAGAAATTCTTAATCGTTCGGGTGCCTGACGGATATAATCATCAATAACCAACTTTACCCCAACTTCATCACCAGCATGCTGGTTTATTTTTTCTCTCACCATTTCCATTTTCTTAAAGCTGTTAATGAAATACTCATCCCCTTCGATCTGATTTGACAGGTGTGTGAAAAATGCAAACACCAGATAGATGCTGAATATTGACATAAAAGGAAGACTGAAAAGATAGAATTTTTTAAGTTTACTCCTGCCAGCAAGTTGAATATACAAGGCTGGTAGTATAAATAACAGGGGAAATATCAATATTGTATAGCGCGTACTGTAATTATGGCCGGTAAATACAAACAATAGCAACGGAAGAAAAAGTAAAATTCCGACAAAGTAATATACTGGATATTTTTCCATCATTACCCTGGGATCCTTCCAGTCCGACCTGAGTAAACCAGAAAAATATATCGCAAACCGTGTCACTATCGCCAACGCCAATATAAGTGAAATAATGTTGACCGTGATAAGAACAATCCTGGATCCAAACCATTTATCACCAAATTCAAACAACCCTTCCAGTCCATCTCCCAGCCAACGGCCGGGATGGTTTGACAATACAGTTGCGGGTCCTGAAATCACCTTGAGAACGCTAAAAGTGAACGCCTCGCCACCGCTTAATATCAGTCGAGTATTTTCCCAGTCATTTTGCATCTCACCTGTTATATAAGGAACATAAATCAGCACACCTGCGATAATGCCAGCCATAAACCAGCTCAGGCTTAACCTTGAGGGGCTGAGATAAAGGATCAGCAATATTGCAGGATAATAAAAAACACCAATCATGTGAAAGTGCGGCAATATCGCGCTGATAACACAAACCCAGAAAACAGCATGGCTTTTCTCTACCCGGGTTACTCGCCAAAGCGAAATAAACAGCAACACACCCCAGAGTGCCAACGGGATGGGATTCCAGAGTCCAAGTGCGTAATAGACCGGCCAGGGTGAAATAGCAAATAGAAAACAGCTCAGCAGTGCATGCCCAGGATTCAGTAACTGGCGGGCAAATACATAGACAAGAAACACAACCAGGCTGTTTAGAAGCACTACATAAAACAGTGCATTATTAATCGATCCCCCACCCAGTTTTAGCAACGCAACCCAGAATAATGTCCAGCCAGGTCCCGGGGCATGGCCCTCTGAAAAATTAGGTTGACCAATATATAACGCTCTATCTTCTCCGGCCAGAAACTGCATGGCCACATGAAAAGCAGATACCTCATCATTTATTGCAAATATGTGGAAACTCTCACCTGCCAAGTAACCATAATAACGCAACAAAAATCCCAGCCCCAGACATAGCACCAGCGCCAACAGGTGCGGCATTGAAACAGGATCATCAAGTTGCGTAATTATTTTTGTTTTCACCTGCATATATGTTCTCTTTGTCACTCTGCTCAGGATATTTCCCGGATTGTGTCTTTTTCTGCAAACGTCCATAGTTTGTTCGCACTAAAAGTCCATAACAACACAACGGATGATGCTGCAATCTGGACCAGGAGATAAAATTGCACAAGGATATCCACCCCGATGTACATTATCAGCATATTCATGCCTGCTCCCACCAGCGCCACAATGAAAAATTTCAGCATGGCCTCACGGTGCGCCTTGTCACTCTTGAAAGTAAAGTGATAATTGAGGACATAATTTATCAGAGCGCCAACCATAAATCCTGCCGTTGTCGCCCACACCGCAGACAGCCCGGCAAATTCCACCAGCAGGATAAGAGTCAGAAAATGGCCTCCGGTTCCTACTGCGCCGATTGTAGAAAACAGAACAAACTGCTTTGTATGGTCTTTATTCAGCACAGTTGCCTTTTTCTAATCGTGCTTCTTTTCGTTCTGCATTTCCCCGGCGGGCGCTGTAATCATTAACAAAATAAAGTGGCCGTCTTTTTGTCTCGGTAAATATCCGTCCCACATATTCACCCAGCACACCAATTGACATCAGCTGCACACCACCGAGAAAAAGGATAATAACTATCATCGACGGGTAGCCCTGAACCGGATCACCATACAGCAGGGTGCGAATCAAGATGAAGATACCAAAACTGAAGGCGCCCAATGCTGTCAGCAGTCCAAGATAACTGGCCAGCTTCAACGGTGCGCTTGAGTAGGAAGTAATGCCTTCAATCGCGAAATTCCACAGATGCCAGTAATTCCATTTACTTTCGCCGGCGTATCTGGGATCGCGTTCATACATGACCGCCTTCTGGCGATAGCCAATCCAGGTAAACAGGCCTTTCATGAAACGATGTTGCTCGCTCAGGGTATTCAGCGCATCCACTGCACGCCGGCTGAGTAGGCGGTAATCTCCGGTATCTTCTGGTATTTTTATCTGCCCAATCGTGCGCATAAGCCGGTAGAAAATATGCGCGGTCAGTTTTTTGAATGCCGACTCGCCTTCACGCCGCGCCCGTTTTGCATAAATTACGTCGTAGCCTTTTTTCCATTCATCAATCAGGCGGGGAATTAATTCCGGTGGATCCTGCAAATCCGCGTCAATCACAATAACGGCATCACCTCCTGCTTTATGCAGGCCTGCTGTCATGGCGATTTCCTTACCGAAATTACGACTCAGATCCACAATTGCAACACGTGCATCCTGTTCACGAATCCTGTTTAGAATTGAGAGCGAATCATCCTCACTGCCATCATTGACATAAACAATCTCCGCGTCCAGTGGCAGGCCATCAAACACTCGGCTGATACGTTCATGAAAGTCAGGTAATACTTCCATTTCGTTATAAACCGGAACCACAACTGAAATCATAAACTCTGCTTGCATACTATTCCCCAACCGCAGTTAACAGGTGTTCCAGTTTATTAAAGTGTAATTCACTATTAAATTCCCTGTCTGCCCTGTTTTTCCCCGCTCTGGCCAGCCGACTTTTTAAATCAGCGTCATCATAAAGCTTTACCAGCTCATCAGCCAGCATCCCTGCATCTCCCGGAGGAATCAGCAGCCCAGTTTTGTGATGCTCAATAATCTCCGGCACCCCCCCAGCATCGGTGCCGATCACTGCCACGCCTGCGCGCATGGCTTCCACCAGCACCAGCCCGAATGTTTCGCAATACGTTAACAGCACAACCACATCAAAACAGGGCATGACCGCCATTGGATTATCGATAAAATCCAGGTAAGCAATGCGCTTCTCCAGGCCATGTTTTTTTACTGACTGTTTCAGTTTTTCAAAATAATCATCATCCATTATCTGACCAACAAAAGTAGCGCTTATATTAAGCTTTCTGTTTGCAAGCTGCGCCATGGCCTCAACCAGTACATGCTGTCCCTTGCCATATTCAATTCGCCCGAACAGGACAACTCTGAATTGAGCCTTCTTTGTCTTTTCAGGTAAACCATTGCAATCCGGTTTATCAACTGTTTTATCCGCCACGCCAAGATACAGCAGCTTGATCTGATCGCCTGCAAGCGGTAGCCAGGTGCGAGCTTCTTTTTCTACCTGTTTTGAAATCGTCAGCATCATATCCACCTGGCGATAAGAAAAAGCATGTGCAAAATCTTTTTTCGAACGCGTAATACCCATATGCCGGGTATATATCAGTTTCACCCTGTGCCGAAACAGTTTCCGGGAAAACCATTTTGCCAGCGCCGCAAGATTCAGCTCTTTACCCCAATGCATATGCACAATATCGATATGATTCCGTGCGATATATCGAGCCAGTTTGAGCGCATTCACTAGCGGAAAAAATTTACTATTCCGGGACAGGTGGAATATATTCGCCGATCTGCGTCTGTTTCTTTGCGCCAGCCGCCTATTCCCGGCAATAACAAAATGACACTCATATCCCGCCTGCTGCAAATATTGCCATTCCCGCTCAGCATAAAGCTCAAGTCCGCCAAGCCCGGGAGAAGTGCATAAAACCAGTATCTTCATATTCAGGAAACAGCGCGCTGTGAATCCGGCTGTATCTTCTGCATCAGGCTGTATACAGATTGATAGACTGCATCCACCTCCGGTTGGCTGCCATCCGGATTAAATACCACATCATGGCCGCCGTAGCGCGGCCAGTAACGATAGGGCACCGTGCTAAAGAAAATGCCCACAGTAGGCGTTTCTGTGGCAATAGCGAGATTACGCGTTCCAGTGTCATTACTAACCAGCAATAGCGCACCCTTGAACAGGGCAATACTGTCCTCCAGACTACCCGCTTTCATGGCCGTGACGTTTCGCCTGTTCTTTAGCGGCGCCATAACATCATCAATGGATTCCCAATCTGCTACACCTTCCAGCACAATATGCTCATGCTCAGCATATTCGTCAGCAAGCTGTGCAATCAGTGCCGAAAATCGGTTAGCTGACCAGCACTTTCCTGCCGTTGATGCACTGGTAAAATAGACCATATAGGGCCGCTCCCGCTTCATGGCCTCCCCGAGTAAATTAAAACGGGGAGGCCAGTCGGTTTTCAGGCCAATCAGGTTCAGCATTTCCAGCATGGTTTCCAGCTCAAATTTCAGATCCGAGCGCAGTACAGCGGCATCATAAAGCAGGACACGCTGCAAATGATGGTAGGGAAAACCCAGTTTGAGTTTTGCCGGATTTAACAGGCATAACCAGGCAGAACGGCTGGTAGAAGCCAGATCAAAGATGAGATCGTGATAGCCAAGCGCGCGCAATTGCCGGATCTGTTCAACCCGCGAAATATTGCGCCGATCACTACCGTGGGCAATATGAATTCTATCAACCATATCCTCCGGCACACAGAAGCTGTAATTGCTCACAATACTAAGCGTGATTTTTGCATTGGGAAAGTGTTTGCGCAGTTCCCGCAGAAAGGCCCGGGTTAGCACCATATCGCCAAATGCCGCATGACGGATTACAGCAATACTGTTAACTTTTTCCGGTTCAATTGCCGCTACCTTGTCAGCTGCCGACTGGGCAGCCCAGGCGCCCCGCTCAAACCATAGCTTTAATCCCACGCTTTATTGCCTTATTTTGCTTATCATCAATCAAAAATACCGATATTATTTCCCGTATGCAAACCACTGCAAAAAAAATACTGCTTATACGCAACGACAAACTTGGCGATTTCATGCTCGCTTTCCCTGCGTTTGCCCAGCTCCGGCAGAACCTGCCGGATGCTGAACTGCATATCCTGGTTCCCGAATACACCCGCCCCCTGGCTGAGGCCTGTAAATATATCGATCAGATCATACTCGATCCGGGCAAGGATGAGGGATTCTGGAAGCTGGTCAAGCAGCTGCGCAACCAGCACTATGACGCCGTTATTACCCTGTACTCCACCACCCGCATCGGTCTGGCGGTTCTGTTCGCGGGTATCCCGGAGCGCATCGCCCCGGCAACCAAACTGGCGCAGATATTCTACACCAAACGACTGCCCCAGCACCGTTCGCTTTCCTTAAAACCGGAATATGCCTACAACCAGGAGCTGGTAAATTACTACCTGCTTTTGCACGACAGCAAGCCCGCTTCGCTACCAGGCCCTCCTTATCTTCACTTCGATGATGACCATGTCAACCTGCTCAAACAGCAGTTCTGCGACAGGCATGACATCGATACCGGTTCACGCCTGATCTTCATTCACCCGGGCAGCGGCGGTTCAGCGGCCAACCTGTCCCTGTCACAGTTTGCCCAACTTGCCCGTGCACTTTATGCCGCTCCCCTGCATATTGTCATATCCTGCGGCCCTGCTGAGGCAACACAGGCGCAGGAACTCAGCCACCTGCTCGAAGACTGCCCGCACACGCTTTATATTTCCGATCAGGGCCTGCGCCGCTTTGCCGAACATATCCAGTTTGCCGATCTGTTTATCAGCGGCTCCACCGGTCCCCTGCATATCGCCGGCGCGCTGAATCGCCCCACCGCCGCATTTTATACAAGACGGCGTTCCGCCACATCTTTGCGCTGGCAAACGCTGAATTCAGAAGATCGAAGACTGGCCTTCTCCCCACCGGAAGATGCCGAAGAAGAGGACATGAGCAGTATTAATGTGGAAGAGGCAGCGAGGAAAATCAGCGAAAAATTTCTGAAATAGATAATTTGGTAAATAACGCAGAGGACGCAGAGGCGCGGAGACGCAGAGAAAACCTTAATGAAGAATTTTTTGTTACTCCGACGCAGATCGGGGTTCAGTCAAGACTCGATAGACTGGGTTCTGGCCTTCGCCAGAATGAATTACCCAAAGATTATTGATTTTTCATACTTTCATCAACAATATTATTGTGCTCTGCGTCTCCGCGCCTCTGCGTCCTCTGCGTTAATCAACCTATCTTTACAACAGGCTCAACGCTGCTGGCGAACCCACAAATCAGCATATTTGACGAAGGTCGAATGCGACGATAATACCGCTAACAAAAAACCCTGTTTACCGTCGAGAAAGCCCGCGCGGAAGATATACATCCGCAAAAAACAGGTGAGCGCATGAAATACGCCCTGCAACAGGGATACCTTCCTGCCTTTCGCTTCACGTTGCACAGCCCAGGCGGCCGCATAATGGGCGGACTTGACCAGATAATGTTCCATATCCCGATAGGTGTAGTGAAGCAGATCCCCTTTCAGCTTCCGAATCTCAAGCTCACCCTCATACTCCAGTTTCTCGTGCACCTGCTGGGAACCATAACGCGCGCGAAGACGGGGGTAGAGACGTACCTTTGCAGCGGGATACCAGCCGCCATGGCGGATAAAGCGGCCAAAACAAAAAGGAAGGATCGGCATACTGTAGGCGGCATCGTCAAGAGATGCCACGGAAAGAATTTCATCACGTAATTTGGGCGTAACACGCTCGTCGGCATCAATAGATAGAATCCAGCGACCATGGGCATGGGACTGGGCGCGCTGCTTCTGTACACCGAATCCCTGCCAGTCATCTTCTACGTAAATTTTATCAGTATATTTTCTGGCAATATCCCGCGTTTTGTCCGTACTGTCGGAATCCACAACAATAATCTCATCCGCCCAGGTGACTGATTCAAGACATTCAGCAAGCGCATTTTCTTCATTGAACGCAATGACAATAACACTAATGGAATTTTCAGGCAGTTCGCGGACTGTATTTGGCATGCATTATCCAGGCGAAAAATACGCTCAGGAAAGTAAGGAATATTGAGCTGAAATTATCATGAATAAATGGGATCTCGGTCAAGGAGAAAATCATGAAACCACTCATCAATATAATACCCAGGCTGGCAATACGCCGGTCATAGTGCTTGTTATGCACAAAAACATAGAGCGGGTAGAACAGCATCAGTAATAATACCGAAAGCCCAACAATGCCCTGGGTTCCCATTACCTCAAAATAGGCATTATGTACATGGATACCTCGAATTCCGGCAGGATTACGATAAACAGCCTGAGGTGCATATCCCTTCTCAACCAGTTCATTCATCGCAAGCCCCATATTTCCCGGCCCTACGCCTAGCAGCGGGTTATTTTTAATAATGATCAGCGCAGAACGCCACATCTCAAGACGCACCCCTACCGAAGTGGTGTAAATTTTTTCATTGCCAGCGCTAAAATCATGATGAAAATAGCTTTTGAACTCATCTGCAGCCACACCAAACCTCGATGTAATGGAATAAGGCGTGCTGATAATCATCATTGCGGCAACAGCAACTATTGCCATATAGCCACTGCTAACCCGCCAGAATGTGGTTCTCGCTCCAATCAGGAAGGGCAGAATTATCAAACTGATTATGGCCGCCAGCCAGGCATTGCGGGAACCGGAATAAATAACCGCCAGCATCGCCAGCACGGCAGCCAGCAAATTAATCCCGACCCAGAATTTATTCCGGTTTGTCAGCGCAAAAATCAGGGAAAACACAGCCAGAAGCACGGACAGGTTACCGTAAATAATCGGGCCGTAAATACCTTTGGCGAAGCCAATGCCTGAAAAATAAGTATCATAAATTGCCTGTAATCCAAGCACGATCCCACCCAGTGGAATCGCCAGAATCAGGCCCCGCCAGGCAGCAGGATGCTGGCGGATATACAGATAGAAAGGGAAAAAGGCCAGATACTTCATTTCCGTACCCAGGCGATGATAGGAAGATTCACTCCAGCCTGTCACGGTGCTAGAGAGCAGGACACTGAAAAAGTAGAATCCAAAAATAACAAACAGGACTTTTTCTTCCCGCTGCAAAGGTTTTACCTTCAGTGAAGGCCATGCATAAAACAGGGATAACAAGGTAATCAGACTGAAAACACCGCTAAGCCAGTGGCGTACGCTCAGAGAAAGGATCGGAAACAGAAAAAGCAGTATGAATAACGCTTTTTCAGAAACGACTCTCTTGCCGAGAAAATAATCCTTAATTTGGGATAAAGTCATTTTCATCCAGTAGTATTGCTTCCACGTATTCAGCGGATATTTTACTCAAACAATCCGTGTGCCCCAGTGGGCACACTCTTTCAAAACAGGGGCTGCATTCCAGCCCCAGATAGATCACTTTCGCCTTCTTCGACAGCGGTGGCGTATACTCAGGATCCGACGAACCATAAATGCCGATAACCTCTGTGCCGCTGGCGCAGGCAATGTGCATCAAGCCCGAATCATTGCTCACCACCGCCTGGGTCAATGCCATTAAATCAATCACATCTTCAAGCCGAGTCTGACCGCAGAGATTCCTGGTTTGCGGCGCAGTTGCGACAATTTTATCACCTGTGCCCTTCTCTTTCTCGGAACCGAAAATCCAGACATCCATCCCTTTATCGTTCAAACTGGCCGCGAGTTTAGCAAAATTTGCCACAGGCCAGCACTTTGCCGACCCATATTCAGCCCCGGGCATTATACCGATTACCGGTTTGTCGATCCTTAGGCCAAAAGTATGTAACAGGCGCTCCTGATTATCTATATCGATATTCAAATGCGGGTTCGGAACTTGGCTGACGGGCAGCGGCTCATTCACATCCCGGCCCAGCGCCACATAGCGTTGTACTGTTTGTCGCAATACCGTTTTATCCAACGGTCGAATATCGTTCAGCAGGCCGTAACGCATTTCGCCACGATAACCGGTACGGATTTTTGCTCCGGCAAAAAAGGGAATCAGCGCGGACTTGAAGGAACGGGGTAACACGATGGCCCGATCGTAGTGGTTGCGTCTGAGTGAGCGTCCCAACCGAAAACGCGGCAGCAAACCGAACTGACCATGCCCAATTTCCAGTGTAATTGCACGCTGCACCTGTGACATGCGCGCCAGCAGGGGCACCGACCAGGCGGGCGCCACCACATCAATCGCCGCCTCCGGGTTGCGCTGCTTCAGCGACATGAGCAGGCTTTGCGCCATCACCATATCCCCGACCCAGGCCGGACCGATGATTAAAATACGCTCAGGCCTGTTTTCACTCACGTTCTGCCATCACGATGCAGCCAGTCCATATACAGTTTCACCCCTTCCTCGACGGTCTTGAACGGGGCATCATAACCGGCGGCGCGCAGGGCGCTGATGTCGGCTTCAGTAAAGCTCTGATAGCGTCCTTTTAAGTGCTCAGGGAAGGGAATGTATTCCAGCTTGCCCTTGTCATGCCAGTCGATCACGGCTTTGGCTACATCGTTAAAGGGCTGGCTGCGCCCGGTGCCCAGATTGAAAATGCCGGACCTGTCCGGGTGCTGCATGAACCAGAGGTTTACCGCCACCGTATCGCCGACATAGACGAAATCCCGCCGCTGTTCGCCATTGCCATAGCCGTCACAACCTTCGAACAGTTTTGCCACGCCGGTTTCGTGTAGCTGGTTATTCACATGAAAAGCGACGCTGGACATGCTGCCCTTGTGCTGCTCACGCGGGCCGTAAACATTGAAATAACGAAAACCCACGATCTGGCTTTTAGCTGTGGGCAGAATCCGTCGCACATACTGATCGAACAGAAACTTTGAATAACCGTACATATTTAATGGTTCTTCGTATTCCCGCTGCTCGCGGAACACGCTGCCGCCGCCGTAGACCGAAGCTGAGGAGGCATACAGATAGGCAATACCCCGCTCGAGACAGTAGTGCAGCAAAGCCTTGGAATACTCGTAATTGTTGCGCATGATGAACTTGCCGTCCCACTCCGTGGTACTGGAGCAGGCGCCTTCATGGAAAATCGCCTCGATCCTGTCGGCAAAGGATTCCCCCGCCTGCACGCGGGCGATAAAGTCTTCCTTGTCCATATAATCGGCGATTTCACAATCGGCGATATTCTTGAATTTCACACCATTTTTAAGGTTGTCGACCACCAGAATATCGCTGACACCCTGTTCGTTGAGCGTTTTGACAATATTGCTGCCGATGAACCCGGCCCCACCTGTGACTATAATCATGCGTTCCGCCTAAACTATTTTTCCAGAATATTTTTAATGATGTCGCTGGTCGAATGGCCCTCGATGAAGTCCAGAATCCGCACCTGCCCACCATTATCTATTACACAGCGCCCACCAGCGATGTCTTCAGGCCGATAGTCGCCACCCTTGACCAGCAGATCGGGCAACACTCTGCAGATCAGGCGCTCCGGGGTCTCCCCGGAAAAGGGTACCACCCAGTCCACGCATTCCAGCGCCGCCAGTACCGCCATGCGCCGTTCGACTGAGTTGATCGGACGGCCCTCGCCTTTCAGTTCCCTGACTGACTCATCGTCGTTAACCGCGATGATCAGTCGCTCACCCAGTTTGCCAGCCTGCTGCAGGTAGGCCACATGTCCCGGATGCAGAATATCGAAACAGCCATTGGTCATGACCACCGTTTCACCGTGTTCCTGCGCCTCTTTGACCAGTTTCACCAGTTGCGCCTCGTCTACCACGCCCCGTTCCAGCGGTTGCTGCTGGCGCAAAGCCGTGCGCAGTTCGGCAGTGCTGACCGTCGCCGTGCCCAGTTTGCCCACCACTACCCCGGCGGCCAGGTTGGAACAGACAGTCGCCTCGACCAGATCCCGACCTGCCGCTAATGCAGCCGCCATTACCGAGATCACCGTGTCACCGGCGCCGGTCACATCGAACACCTCCTGCGCCTGGGTCGGCAGATGCAGGGCGGGCTGATTTTGCTGCAGCAGGGTCATGCCTTTTTCACTGCGTGTGACCAGCAGGGCCTGCAGATCCAGCTCTCGTAGCAGGGCTTCACCCTTTTCAACAATCTCGGCATCGCTACGGCAGGAACCCACCACCGCCTCAAGCTCGGACAGGTTCGGCGTAACCAGGGTCACACCGCGGTAAATGCTGAAATCCGTTCCCTTGGGGTCCACCAGCACGGGGACACCGACGGCGCGGGCTTTTTCGATGAAACGTGGAATCTGATGCAGGGTGCCCTTGCCGTAATCAGACAGAATCAACGCCCCGGCCTGCGCCAGTTCTTTATCCAGTTCAGCTAACAGCCCCGCCGGATCCTGCTCACTGAATCCGTCCTCGAAATCCAGTCGAATCAGCTGTTGATGCCGGGACAGCACCCGTAACTTGGTCACCGTCGCGCAATTTTCCAGCGCCTCAAAACGGCAGTTCACCCCCTGCGCCTGTAGAATATCCCGCAGGGCCGTGGCCGCCTCATCCTTACCGGTGAACCCCAGCAGGTGAGGATCAGCGCCCAGTGCGGCAATATTCAGCGCCACGTTACCGGCGCCACCGGGACGTTCCTCGGCCTCATTCACATGCACCACCGGCACCGGTGCTTCCGGGGAAATGCGCGAGGTGCTGCCATGCCAGTAGCGATCCAGCATCAGATCACCGACCACGACGACACACGCCTTATCAAATTCAGGAAGTTGTTTCATTCCGATACTGGATTCCGACAATGGGCTTCAGGAGGCTTCGCCAATTTTATCTTTGAGGATATACAGCGCGCTACAGTATGGACAGCGCGCCTCGCCACTATCCTCGATGGGCAGGAACACCCGCGGGTGCGAATCCCACTGACTCATGTTGTCCATGGGGCAGTGCAAGGGCAAATCCGACGTAGTGATTTCGTAACGGCGCACGGCATTGGCCTGCAGTGTTTTACGGCCTGAACCAACTATACTATTTGTCTGCTCACTCATCATTTTCTCCTGCCTGAACCTGTAGATACGCCTTCAGGCGTACATGTGCGACTAAAGCCACAGCTACAGTCGTAATCATTTAACCAGCTCCACCCAGCTGGCGTAGCTGTCACCCAGTTCATCAAGACGGCCATGCACCAGATCAAAATACTGGCGCTGCAGCTTTTCGGTAATCGGACCACGGCCGCCATTGCCAATCTGACGCCCATCCAGTTCACGGATGGGGGTCACCTCGGCAGCGCTGCCGGTGAAAAAGGCTTCATCGGCAATATAGACTTCATCGCTAGTAATGCGTTTCTCGTGCACTTCAAGGCCATTGTCCTGCGCCAGTGCAAAAATCGTCTCGCGGGTAATACCTTCCAGCGCCGAGGTCAGATCCGGCGTGTAGAGCACGCCATTTCTAATAATAAATATATTTTCCCCGCTGCCTTCGGCCACATAGCCGTCCACGTCCAGCAGCAGCGCCTCGTCATAACCGTCGCGCAGGGCTTCCTGCAGCGCCAGCATGGAGTTCATGTAGTTGCCATTGGCCTTGGCCTTGCACATGGTAATGTTGACGTGGTGGCGGGTGAAAGACGAGGTTTTGATCTGGATGCCCTTTTCCAGCCCTTCCGCGCCCAGGTAGGAACCCCATTCCCAGGCTGCGATCATGACATGCACCTTCAGGTTATCAGCGCGCAGGCCCATACCTTCTGAACCATAGAAACACATGGGCCGAATATAGGCGGTCTGCAGATTATTTTCCCGCACTGCCGCCTTCTGCGCCGCGTTCAGGGTGTCTTTGTCGAAGGGCATGGGGGGCATACCGAGAATATGCGCCGAGCGGAATAGCCGGTCCGTGTGCGCCTGCAGGCGAAAAATGGCCGTGCCCTGCTCGGTTTTATAGGCGCGCAGCCCTTCAAACACACCCATACCGTAATGCAGCGTGTGGGTCAGCACATGCACCTGCGCCTCGCGCCAGGGCACCATTTCCCCATCCAGCCAGATTAGTCCGTCTTGGTCCGACATCGACATACTGCATTACTCCAAAATTCTGATTCTAAGGCTCAAATATCAAACAAGGCGCGTATTCTATTAGAAAACAGGCCGTTTGTCGTATTTGCGTCGTTTTTTCAATTCATCAAAAAAGTCGCGGCTATAAACTACCGTGATCTTCAACGTGAAATGCCCGCCGTTTGGGTGCAAAGACGCAAAGTTTTCCAATAATGAATCTCCCCGCCGCAAGCGGACGAGGTATCTGTTATGTAGGTACGCCTTCAGGCGTACTGGTGCGGCTGAAGCCGCATCTACAGTAGAACTTTGCGTCTCTGCGTTGAAAATTTTTTATTTTTCCATCCATTCATGCCAGATCCGCGCCACAGCTACAGCTTTACGCAACTCGGCAAACTCCGAATCCGCCACCAGCCGGCCCTGTTCCTGCAACGCCAGCCGGTGCAGATGTCCACGGTATTGCTGGTAGGCCTCGGTCAGAGTCGCCGCTTCAGCACTATCCATCAGGCCGCTCTGCGCCATGCGTTCAAGCAGTCGAATGGTGTCGGTAAACTCGGTCAATTGCGGATGCGCCTGCGCCCAGGCCAGCACTGCAAACTGCACCATAAATTCGATATCAACAATCCCGCCCTGTCCCTGCTTCAGGTCAAACTGGCCGGTAGTTTTTTTCAGCAATTCCTCCCGCATCAGCTGGCGCATGGCGAGAATCTCCTTTCGCAACCTGCCCTCTGCTCGCGGCTGGCAAAGAATCTGCCGACGTATTTCATCAAACCGCCCGGCAATACGGGCATCACCGGCGACGAAACGGGCGCGCACCAGCGCCTGATGCTCCCAGGTCCAGGCCTTGCTTCCCTGGTAGCCGGCATAACTCTCGAGGGAACTGACCAGCGTACCCGATGCGCCATCGGGTCGCAGACGCATATCGATCTCGTAGAGCACCCCGGCCGGGGTATGGGCGGTGAGGATATGGATCAGGCGCTGGCCGAGACGGGCGAAAAACACCGGCAGAGACAGGGGCTGATCGCCGCCGGTCATCAGGCTGGCATTTTCGCAGCCATGCAGGAAAACCAGATCCAGATCTGAACCATAGCCCAACTCCAGGCCGCCCAGCTTGCCGTAGGCAATAATGGCAAAGCCCTTGCCGGCCGCCTCATCGGCATTCGGGTTACAATCCGGAAACCCGTGACGGGCGACCAGATCCTGCCAGGCCAGTTCCAGCGCTTCTTCCAGCACCACCTCGGCAATCCAGCTAAGGTGATCGCTGACTTTCATCAGTGGCAGGACGCCAACCTGATCGGCGGCCGCCACCCGCAGCACATTGCTGTGGCGAAAGTGGCGCAGACTATCCATCGCCTGTTCCAGATCCCCGGCCTCACAACTGGCCATGCGCTGGCGCAATTCCGCCTGTAATGTAGCCCTGTCCGGCGGCGCATAGAGACTGCGCGGATCCAGCAATTCATCCAGCAATAAGGGCTGCCGGGCAAGATAACGAGCGATCCAGGGGCTGGCGCTGCACAGTTTCACCAGTTGTGACAGGGCTAGCGGATATTCCACCAGCAGCGCCATATACACGCTGCGACGAGCAATCTGCTCGAGCAGATCAAGTACGCGTATCAGGGTCACATCCGGATTTGAAGTCTGCCCACAGGCGCCCAGCAACAGTGGTATCAGCCGGTCAAGGCGTTTGCGACTTTTACCCGGCAGGGAAATATAGCGACGACCATTCCTGAGCAGCTGCAGGCGGCGCAAACTTTCCCCTACCTCTTCAAAGCCTGCCGCCATCAACACCGCCCGCGCCTGCTCCGCATTCTCATCCTCAAGCCCATCCTGCCAGAGCGCATCCAGCACCGCCTGCGGGCTATCGTCTTGCTGCTCAGCCTGCGGCGCATCAAAAACCCGGGCAAAGTGGCTATGCACACGCTCGCGCCACTGCTCCAGCACCGCTGAATAAGCCTCCCAGTCCGCATAGCCCATGGAAAACGCCAGTCGCAGCCGAGCCTGCGACTCGGTGGGCAGCATATGGGTCTGCTGATCGGCCCAGGCCTGCAGACGATTCTCGCTCAGGCGCAGGAATTCATAGGCCTGCAACAGTTCATCCACCGTGCTCCGGGGCAGATAATTCTGTTCCCGCAAATGGGTAAAGACCTCAAACAGGCTAGGGATCTGTAAGGCGCGATCCTGACCGCCGCGAATCAGCTGGAACAATTGAGCGATGAATTCAACCTCACGAATGCCGCCCACACCCAGTTTGATATTGTCCGCCATATCCCTGCGCCGCACTTCGCGCATGACCATGTCCTTCATCTCACGCAGGGATTCATAGGCGCCAAAATCCAGATAACGCCGATAGATGAAGGGCTTGAGCGTGGCCATCAACTGTGCACCCGCCTCCCGGTCACCGGCCACCACCCGCGCCTTGATCATGGCATAGCGCTCCCATTCACGGCCATGGATCAGGTAATAGTTTTCCATCGCGGTAAAGCTGGCCGCCAGTGCACCACTCTCGCCAAAGGGCCGCAGACGCATATCCACCCGGAAAACAAAACCCTCGGCCGTGACCGCATCCAGCGCCCTGATCAGCCGCTGCCCCAGGCGGATGAAAAACTGGGCATGACTGAGTGATTTACTCGGTGTTTCCAGCATACCCTCCTCTCGATAGGCGAACACCAGATCGATATCCGAGGACAGGTTCAGTTCTTTCGCGCCGAGCTTGCCCATTCCCAGCACCACCAGTCTGACCGGCTCGGCCTGCGCATCCCGCGGCGTACCCAGTTCATGGCATTGCCAGTCATACAGCCGCGCCAGCGCCGCATCGATACAGGCCTCGGCCAGGGCGGAAAGATCATGCAGGGTTTCAGACAGCGCTGCCCAGCCCGCCAGATCCCGCCAGATAATGCGCAGCATGTGCTGATTACGATAATCGCGTAGTCGCCGCTGCAGCTCGGACTCATCCGCAGCCGTTGCCAGCAGGGCAAACAGGGGCCGATGATCAACCGTCTGCTTTTCAACCAGACCATCCGCCAACCAGTGCGGCTGGCGCAGGCAGGCCTTCATCACGAAATCACTGCCCGCCCAGACCACCGGCAAACTGCGGGCAACCGCCTCGGACAGGCTCCCCGATGCATTCTGCCGCCACTCCACCCAGTTATCCGCCACCCGCTTACGTAACATCTGTGGCAATACAGCAATACCGGCATCAACGAAACTCATCCGACCGCGACCCTGTGCCGATCCAGCAAACTCAGAAAATCTTCCAGCTCGGGCCAGGTCGCGCCGACGGTGCGAATGTAGTCGAGGGTGCGGGGAATGTCCGCAAGGTAATCCGGCTTGTGATCCCGGTAATTCAGGCGCGCAAAAATACCGCTGGCCTTGAGGTGACGCTGGATGCCCATGAGATCAAAACCGCGCATGAACTGCGCCAGCGTCAGTGTCGCCGGCAGGATGCCGGCTGCCTGCGCCTGCGCAAAATAATGCGTCACCCACGCCTGTACCCGCTCCCGCGGCCAGACGATATAGCAGTCACGCAGCAGGGAAACTAGATCGTAGCTCAGCGGGCCGATGACCGCGTCCTGAAAATCCAGAATGCCCGGATTGGCGTCACAAACCATGAGATTGCGCGAATGGTAGTCGCGGTGGACGATGACCTGCGGCTGCGAAAGGGCGGCATCGGCAAGAAAGGAAAACAGCGTATCAAGGATGGCCTGATCATGATCATTTAACGACAGGCCGAGATGACGCTGCAGGTACCAGTCC
>JASBTR010000084.1 GCA_030148325.1 Gammaproteobacteria bacterium | reverse complement strand
ATTGTCTGATTTTGGCTAATCTTAGCCCTGCCTGCGTTATTTTTTACTATCAATGGAGTGCATTGATACGTAAAAAATGCCTTGTCAGGACTAAAATTTCCTCAAAATCAGCCTAACATCTGAAAGATCAACAGACCCTGGCAATACCACTATTTTACTTTGCGCCCATGGCGTCTTCGCGCCTTTGCGTTAGATTATGTATTATGCGATCTGGGCAGAATGATTCAGGCAGCCAGATGGCTGCCCATTGTATCCAGTCCGTCCCTGCTGTCCATGATGTCGTTCATAATTTTTTCCAGCTGTTCTTCGCTCAGCGACAGCATCTGCAGAATCCCGGGCGGCACCAGGCCCAGCGTTTCGTCACCGATGCCGTGGTGCGCCAGCATACGGTTGGCGATCAAGACGATATTCGCATAGGCGGCATGCGATCCTACATAAGACACATTATGGTGTTCGAATACAGCGGTGACGATTTCCTCCGGCAGATGCCAGGCCTGCAAAACATGCAAACCGACTTCCGCATGACTGATACCGAGCACCCGCTCCTCCACCTCGGTGGCGACCAGATCCGGGTGCTGCCTTTTTTTGATTTTTACTTTTTCGAGTTCAGGCTGAAACTCCCTGCTCAGAACCAGATAACCGATATTCTGCAACAGTCCCGCCAGCCAGGCGGTACCGGGCGTCACGCCCTTTAAACCAGTCTGCCTGGCAATGGCCTGTGACAGCGCGGCGGCATATACAGCATGACGCCAGAAAGCATGCATATCGATGCCGGATTTGCCACTGCCCTGCAGATTCCCCAGCACCGAGATCCCCAGCGCCATATTCAGCGCCCCCTCAAATCCCAGCGCGGTCATTAACGCCTGTCTGATAGTTTTGATCTGCCCCTGGTTACCAAAGAACGGGGCATTGGCGTAGCGGATGATCTGCGCCACAATCGCCGGATCCTGTTCAATAACAGCCTCCAGATCCCCCACATCGGCATCCGGGTTGTTGCGGATCCTGAGCAATTGCTGAGCCGTTCCTGACATGGCTGGCAGGCTATTGAGCGAAGTCAGTGAGTCCCGAATACGTTGTGCGGTATCCCACTCATTCCGGGTATCCCGCCCGTCCCCTGCCTCATCCTGTGCAACACTCGCCCACAGTGGCAATTTGAAAAAGCCATCCGCAGCCACTGCTTTTGCATAGTGCTCACCCTGCACAGTGGGGCAGCGCCAGTCAGCCAGTAACTTTTCCTCTGCCGCAGAACTAACGCCTTTCGCTGTTAATTCCAGATGCAGCGCCTGGCACATGGCAATAATAGTTTTAACAATCCCGCAGGAATCCTGGTGGCCGCTAATTCGGCTGATAACCAGTTCTTCGACAATCAGGCCTTTAACAGGGTAATCCCTGAGTATCTGCATGGATGAGCGACTACCGCCAAAATCATCCAGCAGGATGCTGACACCAAGGCCATCAAGCTGTTCCAGTACCGTGTGCGCATTTTCCGGCGACTGCATGATAGCGCTCACCGGCACCGCCAGTTGCAGGTCTGTCGCCGCCATCTCTGTTTCCGCCAGGATCGCGTTCAGCAGCGCCGGAAATCCGCTATTACGAAAAATACCTGAAGGCAGGTTAATGCGGATTTTCAGATCCATCTGTTGTTGCTGCATACGTTTGTACTGCAAACAGGCCTGTCGCAGCAACCATTCTTCAACCGGCTGAATCAGGCCGGCCAGTTCTGCAAGAAACAGGATGTCCCGGCTGCTGATTTCAGCATAGTCCGAATGCTGCCAGTGCAGCGTGGCTGCAGCCGCCACTACATTTTTCTGCGCCAGCTCCAGCACCGGTTGCAAATACAGGCGCAGCTCATTTTTTTCCAGCGCAAAACGCACCGCATCCGCCACCTTGAAACGTTCAAGATCCTGCGCTTTGACGTGAGAATTAAAAATTTCAGACTGAACGCCTGTTTTTTGTCGGGCGCTATCCAGCGCTGTGTTTGCGCACTGAATCAGCCCCTGCACTTCATCACTGTCACTCGGATAAAGCGCTAGACCTATCTTTACACTCGCCTCCAGTCGCTGCGACTGAAAACTTACCGCCGCTGACAGGGCACCCTCAACCTTGCTGATGATAACGTGTATATCCTGTTGTGCGGACAGATCATTGAGAATGCAGGCAAATTTATTTTCGCCATAACGACCGCTGGTATCGCTGGCGCGCAGGATATTTTTCAGGCGCTCTGAATACGCCTGCAGGATGGCGTTAACCGCCGCCTCGCCTGCCTGTGCAGACACGGTGTCCAGACCATTCACATGAATGAACATCAGCGCCATGAGCTGGGAATAGCGCTGCGCCCGTTTGATCTCGTATTCCAGGCATTCAACAAACATCCCCTGCCCCGGCAGACCGGTTAATTCATCAACCCCCTCTTTTGTCTCTGCTTTTCCGGCTGGAGCAGCCAGGTGTTGTCTGCCTGACTGCCGTTTCAGCCGTGCACGCAACACTACATGGCGGATAGTCCTCAACAGGTTGCTGCTGTCTACCTCTCGCTTAAGCATGTAATCCTGCACGCCTTCATCCATAGCCTGGCGCAGCAGATCCTGATCCAGCACCTCGATCAGAATAATAACCGGCAGATCAGCCGCATGGGCCTTGATAGCGTGGAATAGCTCCAGCTGCTGAATATCACGCGATACGGCGTCAATGAGGGCGACATCGAAAGAATGCTGCTTGATCTGGGCAATCGCATCATCAAGCGTACTGGCCGCACAAATAGCCAGATCCTGGTACTCCGGATCCTGCAACAGTTCCTGCAACAGTTTCGATTCAACAGGGTTTTGTTCAATCAGCAAAAGTCGGAGTTTATCATCAGCTGGCATACATATATCCCCTGTCATCTGCTCCTGCCCATACTGAGTGAATTCTGCCATTGGCGCCAGTCTACCTCTGCGCATAGCAGGTCAGACGCAGTCTGGGATAATACGAATATGTCGTGCTATAAATATGTCGGTGAACAGGATAAAATCTTTAGCCGAATTTTATGAAAATTACCATAAAATCACTATCTTATGTCCATGAAAAAAATCCGGTCGCGCCGCTTCCTGCGCATGCCGGACATCGCTTGTTGAAGTATTAGCCTTTAATCGTTTGAGAATTCAAATGCGTCGGAATAATAATAATCCAGATCCAGCCCCTGGGCAGGAAAGGCATCCCGACCGGCATAGACCATAACCGGCGGGCCGGAGGCATAGATTTCATAACCGCTTAAATCAGGGAAATCCGCCATGATAGCGGCATGCACATGGCCACGCCGTCCCGGTCCACCATCATCAGCCGCCTCGGAAAGCACCGGCTGATATTCAATATGGGCGTAGTCATCGGCCCATTGCTGCGCCAGTTCATGCATATACAGATCCTCATGCGCACGCACCCCCCAGTACAGGTGCATCGGCCGGGTAATCCCCGCCGCCAGAGCATGTTCGATAATGCCCTTTATCGGCGCAAAACCCGTGCCGCCGGCCATGAAAATAATCGGGCGATCAGAATCCTCGCGCAAAAAGAATTGCCCATAGGGCCCTTCGATGCGCATGATGTCTTTCACTTTGAGGGACTCAAACACCTGTCCGGTAAAACGGCCGTTTTCCACATGGCGGATATGTAGCTCCAGCTCCTGATCTTCATTCGGTGCATTGGCCAACGAAAAGGCGCGCTTACGACCATTTTCAAGCAAAAAATCGATATACTGTCCGGCCAGGAACTGCATGCGTTCGGCTTCCGGCAATTTGAGCCTGACCAGCATGACATCATGGTTCAGACGTTTGAGTACGTTGATGCGACAGGGCAGGGTTTTAATCGGGATATCACTGCTGCCTTCCACTTCATGGGACTCGATGATCAGATCGCTTTGCGCGTGAGCCTGGCAGAAAACAGCCATCCCCTGCGCTTCATCTTCATCCGAAAGTGCTATGGGCGGGCCATCCGGGTAGCTCACCTGACCGGATTTCAACTTGCCAAGGCAGGCGCCGCAGGCGCCATCACGGCAACCATAGGGAAGATTAATGCCCTGGCGTAAGCCGGCATCGAGGACGGATTCATCCGACTCAACCGTAAAACTGTGGCCACTGGGTTCAATTTTGACAGAATAACTCATAAAATCACTCAACTATTATTAATCCAAGCATTATTACCTAATGACAGCGCAAGGAAAAGACTTTAATCGGGTTTTTATCGTCGGCTGCGGCGACATTGGCCGACGAGTCGCCCGTCTGTGGCAACAAAACAGCCTGCCGGTCACCGGCCTGGTCCGTTCAGATAAAAGCAAGCACTACCTCCGCCAGCAGGACATCAACCCGCTGCTGCTGGATCTGGATCAATCACCCACCGATCATGCCTCTGTTCCAGAACCGGGATTAGACCTGGATCAGGCGCTGGTCTATTATTTTGCTCCGCCACCGAAAACCGGGGAAGAGGATACGCGCATGGCGTATTTTCTCCAGCGCCTTGATGGTCGGCGACCACCGGCCCGGCTTGTCTACCTGAGCACCTCCGGTGTCTATGGCGATCAGGGCGGCCGTCTCATCGATGAGGAAACCCTACCTAAGCCGGTGGCGCCGCGCGCCCGACGCCGTTATTTCGCCGAACAGGCTGTACGCCAGTGGGGCAAAGCGCAGCAGGTTCCTGTCATCACCCTTCGCACAGGTGGAATTTACGGACCCGGCCGCCTGCCCTTAAAACGCATCCGCGATCAGATCCCTGTTATTCACGAACACCTGGCGCCAATTACCAACCGCATTCACGCCGGTGATCTTGCGCAGGCCTGTGTCGCCGCCGCACAAAGGGGGCAGGCGGGAAGAATCTATAATATCAGTGATGGTGCGCAGAGCAGCAATATGACCGAATATTTTAATACCATTGCCGACTGTTTTGGCCTGCCCCGACCACCGACGATTGACTGGATTGAAGCTGAAAAACAGTTGAGCCCGGGCATGCTGTCCTATCTGCGAGAATCCCGTCAGCTTGATAATCGGCGCATGCTGGAGGAACTAGGGGTGCAACTGGAATATCCGACTCTGATTGAAGGCCTGGCGAGTTGTAAATCTGATACAGATCCTCGTTAACAAACTCGATCAACGCTCAGGCAAACTCTTAATTTGCTCTTCGAGTTTCTCCAGGCGGCCAACGATAATATCTGACCATGCCTGCAGTTCCTTGAACAGTTCGTTGGCCCCCTGCAGATCCTTTTCCTTCGGCCTGTATTTGAGTCCCAGAACGCGGGCAAAGAATGAGGGCTGGTTATCACCAAACAGGAGTTTGAATATTTTTGCATAGGTTTCGTGCAGACGATTATGCGAATCTTCAATGGCCTGAAAACTGGGCAGTTTGGCTAACTGCCGGCCATCCCCGTAATACCACTGGCCAAAAATGCATTCAGTGGGTTGAACAGGTACTTTTTCCTTATCCACAGGTACGCCATCAATCAACGAACGAGCGCGCTTCACCCAGGTAACGTGTGAACGTTTGGCCGCGCGTATTTTTTCCAGAATTTCCGATTTATTCATCTTGTTTTAAACATGCCATTAAATATACCCATCTCAACCAATTCTGACACAAGAATAAAACAAGTCAAAAAATGAATTTTCCAACGGCCCTGTTTAATCAGGGCGGCTGCGTTTGCTGCGCAACCAGCGCAACAACGGCTCCCATTGCTCCCGATCCTGCCATACCTGTGAGGGTGGCATTTCGAAAATGCCAATACCATGATCCTCGGCACGGATGTAGTTCTGCGTGTCTCGCAGGCTGGTGAGAAAGGGAATTTTCAGTGATTTAAGAAAGGCCTGCAGGGACTGATAAATCAGCGTATTTTCACGCACTCGGTTAGCGACCACGGCCAGCCTGGTCTGCTTGCGGGAAATCTTGCCATTGAGCAGCAGCGCCTTCATAAAATCAGCCGCCGCGCGCATATCAATGGGCGAGGGCAGAACCGGCACAATAATGGTTTCGACCCGGCGCACCAGCTGGCTCAGTTCCTGGCCCTGGACCCGGGCGGGGGTATCCAGAATCACGACATCGACAGATTTCGGGATACGCACATTTTTTTCCCAGGCCGGCAGCCCCTGAATCAGCGGTTCCCGATCGCCGCGCGCCTTGAGCCAGGCCATACTGGAACCCTGCGGATCGAAGTCAACTATTACGACTTTCTGTTGCCGCTCAACCGCAAAATAACTCGCCAGATTGGTCGAGATGGTACTCTTGCCACAACCGCCCTTGGCGTTTAATACCATTATTGTACGCATATCTATCCCTCTCCCCCATTTTTGTTAACTATACGGGAGCAGGGAAAAGATTTCATCCTGCGCCTGTTGGCGCAGGCTGTTTTTTCAGTGACTGACCTCGAGCCGACGCCCATTCAGAGGCTGCACCGGGCGCGTGCTTTTATGGAAGATGTCAGTAAAGGCGCCTATCTGGGCAGCGGAGACGTCGACCGTATTTTTCAGCACCATCCAGTTGACGCCTTCGCTGCAGGGTGGCGTAGTCAGGGAACCGGAATAATGATAGTAAGCCCGGTCTGCCGGCAACAGATCCTCAACGTTGATCTTAATTGCAGCCTTGCTGTGTTCACCCTCATGGGTTGGCAGATGTTTCCAGACTTTCTCGATCAACGGATTGTTAGCGCCTTTTTTCATCAGCACCCCAATCACGCCAAGCTGCCCATCGGCAGCCTTGTGCACCAGGTGCGCGACCATGTCGGCCGGTTTACCATTAATCTCGTGTTCACTGGGGCTGTGAAAGTGGAACTGCAATAATTCATATTGCTTGCCGGCAACCGTAATATAACTGCCCGGTGCATAATTCACCTGAATGGTGTGCCCGTTGTTGACGACATTGAGTGGCGTAGCCTGATAGCTGAAGCTAATGCTCGGCAGGCTGGCGCTATGCGCGCCACTGATATTGATCGGCGACTGCTGTTTGCCCGTCTTGCAGGTGCTGAATTCAGGCTTCATATCGCCCCAGTGCGCAGGCCCCGTCTCAGCGCTATATCCCCAGTGCGCACCGCCATGACCGCTTGCGGCAGACGCCAGCGTTGAAAACGATAATATAAACAGAATAAACCATGACTTTAGATAACGCACAAAGTGCTCCATATTCCTCTCCTGATGTTTTCCTGGCAAATGCGTGATAACAGAACAAAAAAGGCCGCAACGCCGGCCTGCCCGTCTATTATCACTGCCAAATTGTCTGCATTAAAAACCGCTAATATTCCGGCCATCGAAACCATACTTGAGTAAATGTTAAGTTTGTATTAGATTTATTGGTAAATAATAAATAGGCATATAAAAAATTTTAAGCCTTCAATTAAGGCTATAGTCCGCGCAACAATACAGAATCAGCACACAAAAACGCGGCAATAATAACTATATGCGGGAATGGCGATATGGCGATAAAACGCAATATAGGCAGGCGCGATCTTGGCATCCGGCTTTGCATCAGCCTGATATTGATTTATTTTGGTTTCATCAATGAAACCCTGATCGACGATCAAATAGCGAGACTCATGCTGGGAATATTTGGCAGCATCAGCCTGTTGATCGCTATTATCGGCTTCTGCCCCTTTTATCCTCTGATTGGTTTCAACAGTGCCTGCGAACGCAAAAATAAACCCCAGAAACAGATATGAAACTGCACCGTAAACTGCTGTTTTATTTTGTCTCGCTGGTTCTGGGAGTGTTGTTTGTTTTTGGCTTCATCACCTACCAGATAACCCACACCGTCAATCTCGATAACGAAAAACGCATCCTGCAGACCTCGGCACAATACCACGCCGATATCCTGGCCAAGCTCTATCGCCAGAAGCCCGACCTGCAAACCTTAATCGCACACCTGCAGGATACGCCTACTCACCCGTTTTATATCAGCATTCTGGACAATAACAGCCAGTATATAAAACAACACATTCCTCCCGCCTGGCAGGATAATCCGCCGACACTCAACCTGGCAAAAGCTATATTCGGTCAGCTAAACGTTGCAGAAAAAACCTGGCTCTGGGAACGCGTACCTATTAAAGGCTCACCCTATCAGCTACTACAGATTTATCACAGCCAGTACACCGGCAACTGGCTTACCAGCCTGACCATGCGCATGATGGTCACCGGCCTGATTATCCTCTGGCTGGCTGGCTGGCTGGGAATCATCATCTCCTCGGCTATCTCAAAGAAACTGCAGGCGCAGACCGATGCCATTCACTACCAGTCCACCCATGACAACCTGACCGGACTGCCCAATCGCCTGCGGCTTTATGCGAAGCTTGAAAAAGCAATCGCACAGGCAAAAGAAAAACAGTCACAGCTGGCCCTGATCGTCATGGATCTGAATCGCTTCAAGGAAGTTAATGATACTCTTGGTCACGACATTGGCGATCAGCTGCTCTGCCAGATAGCCAATCGCCTGCAAGCACTGCTGGGTGAATCCGACACGCTGGCGCGTATGGGCGGCGATGAGTTCACCATCCTGCTGACCCGCACCGACATGACGCATATCCGGGACACCATCGATAATATCACCGCTAGCCTGCAGAAGCCTTTCCTGATCAATGATCTGCTACTGGAAGCGGAAACCAGCCTCGGCATTGCCTGTTACCCACAGCATGGCGAAGACCGCCGCACCCTGATTCGCCATGCCGATACCGCCATGTACCTGGCCAAGCATCATGGCGAACTATTCGCCTTCTACGAAAGGAGCAAGGATCCCCACAGCCTGAAACGCCTGACCCTGATGGGCGATCTGCGGCGCGCTATTGAGGAAGGGGGACTTGAACTCTATTACCAGCCCAAAGCGGATATTAGCCTGCGTCAGATCAACAGCGTCGAAGCCCTGCTCCGCTGGCGGCATCCCATCTACGGTTATATCCAGCCTGACGTTTTCGTTGGCCTGGCGGAACAGACCGGTATTATCAAACCCCTGACCTGGTGGACCCTGAAAACCGGCATTGCGCAATGCGCCAGCTGGCACGCGCAGGGGCTGCGCCTGTCCGTTGCCATCAATCTCTCACCACGCATGTTGCACAACCTGGATATACCAGCGGAAATTCAGGCCATACTGACAGACTTCGGACTCGCCGCTGAACTCCTTGAGCTTGAAATTACCGAATCCGCCATCATGCAGGAACCGGAACGAGCGCAGGAGATCCTGAATCAGTTACACAATATGGGCGTCAGGCTCAGCATCGATGATTTCGGCACCGGTTATACGTCTCTGGCCTATCTGAAAAACCTGCCGGTTGACGAGATCAAGATCGACATGTCCTTTGTGCAGGGCATGCTCAACGACAAGGCTGACGCTATGATCGTGCGTTCCATTATCGAGCTTGCTCATAACATGGATTACAGGGTGGTCGCCGAAGGTATTTCAACTGAGGCCCTGTTTCAGCGCCTCGCCAGTGAAGGCTGTGAAATTGCCCAGGGCGCATTTATCAGTTATGCCATGAGCATCGAGGATTTTAACAACTGGCGCAAGGACGCCATCTGGGGTATTCCGAGCAGCACCCCGACTAGCCCATCAAAACCTGTGGTCCTGAATCTGCCCCCGAATCTATCCCGTGATCTACCCGGTAGAAAAAAGCCATCCTGATTTTTTTAGCGCGTTTCAGCCTGCCATTTCTCCATCACTGCCGCCGTTTTTTCATAACCCACTTCAATCAGCGCACTGGCGCGGTGGAACTCGAACGCCCGACTGGCGCTGCGCGGTATCTCGATTAACACATCCGGCGGTGAGGCGGCCATTTTTATAGTAGACAGCGCATTCTGCATGGTCTCGAACGAGCTACTCACCAGTTCCAGCATGCTTAATCGGCCATAGGCAGGTTTTTTTGCGCCCCGCTGCAGGCTTTCAATAAAATCAAGAATGCGCTGCTGATAGGGATTACGGCTGTTTCGCAATTCATCGGTTTCCGTCACTTTCGCAGTAACCCGGGGCAGACCGTTGTTCGACGCATTCAGATTGACCGCGATGGTCAGATCATTCCGATCCCGGAGGGTTGGCATCACCGGCACCGGATTCAGCAGGCCACCATCCAGTAACCGCATGCCCCGATATTCATGCGGCGTGAATACCGTAGGCACGGCAATTGAGGCGCGAATGGCATCGAACAGGGGGCCGTCACTCAACCAGATCTCTTTCTGCCGTTCAATATCTGTCGCCACCGCGGTAAAATTTACCGGCAATTCCCCGATCTCGTGTTCACCCACCAGCTCCTTCAGCACCGAGATAATACGTTCGCCCTTGAACAGGCCTTCGGCGCTAAAAGAAAAGTCCAGAAAACGAATAACATCGGTGCGCGTCAGAGCCAGGATCCAGTGCTTGAAGGTATCCAGTTCACCAGCGGCATAAATACCGCCTACCAGTGCGCCCATGGAAGAACCCGCGATAGTGCGAATCTCATAATGATTTTCCAGCAGCCATTCGATAACACCAACATGGGCATAGCCACGCGCGCCACCGCTGCCGAGAATAAGAGAAACCGTTTTTCTGTTGCTATTCATCAAAACCGTCCCTGTATCCTCTGTTTGTGGGGTCAATTTAATCGCAGAGTACGCAAAGGCGCAAAGACGCGGAGAAATAATACTGTTTTTCCTTTGCGTCTCTGCGCCTTTGCGTACTCTGCGTTAATTGTACTTCTGGGATTCCGGGTTTTGTCATCCGGTATTCGTATTCAATCTTTGCTGGGCGTGTTGAGTTTTTCTTCTTCGGCTATTGCCTTTTCCAGCTCATCATCCAGATCTTTATCTGCGTTATGTTCCGTTTCTTCATTCTTTTCCTCACGCTGACGCAACAACAGGCGTGAAAAGAACAATCCGGCTTCAAACAGCAACCACATAGGCAGAGCCAGCAGGGTCTGGGAAATCACATCGGGCGGCGTCAGCAACATGCCCACGACAAAGGCGGCGACAATGATATAGGCGCGCTTGGCCGCCAGATCATCCGGCGTCGTCACCCCGGCCAGGACCAGCAAGATGGTGGCAATCGGCACTTCAAACGCAACACCAAAGGCGAAAAACAGTTTCAGCACAAAGTCCAGATATTTGCTGATGTCAGTCATCACCGCCACCCCTTCCGGTGCGGTCGTGGTCAGGAACCCAAACACCAGCGGGAAGACCACATAAAATGCGAAGGCCATGCCGACATAGAACAGGATAATGCTGGAAAACAGCAGCGGGAAAGCCAGGCGCTTCTCATGCTTATACAGGCCCGGTGCAATGAAGGCCCAGGCCTGATAAAGAATGAAGGGCATGGCCATAAAAATAGATGCCACCAGCGCCAGTTTAAACGGCGTCAGGAAGGGCGAAGCCACTTCCGTTGCAATCATGCTGCTACCTTCGGGCAGGTGCGCCATTAAAGGCGTGGCCAGCAGATGATAGAGCTCATTGGCAAAACTAAACAGACCTGCAAAAATCAGTATCACCACCAGCACTATGCGTATCAGGCGATCTCGCAGTTCAAACAGGTGTGATAGAAAGGGCTGTTCCTGAGTCTCAGTATCCGGGCTGGACTGGGATGAATTATGTTCGCTCATGCTTTACAGTTTTATCGGGGTCAGAAAGACCAGTAGAACCATCGTCATCGAAATCCTCGGCCTGTGACTGTTTTTCAGCGGCGGAACCGGGCTCTATCTGTGCATCATCAATGGCGTTAACCAGATAGTCTTTTTCTTCTTCGAAACTGTACTGGCTGGTCTCCAGCCCCTCATTCAGGGACTGTTTAATTTCGTCCAGTCCAGCTTCTTTTTCAAGCATCTTATGCAACTCGTCCTGCTGGATTTCCCGATCGATATCGGTCTTGACCTGGTTGACGAAGCGCCGGGTGCGTCCCACCCATTTGCCTGCTGTGCGCGCCACTCCCGGCAGTTTGTCCGGACCGATGACGATCAGGGCAACTACAGCGATAATCGCAAGTTCCCAGAAACCGATATCAAACATGGTGCAGGGGCGAGGGGCGAGGGACGAGGGGCGAGGATGTAAACAAGATTAAACCTTGTCCTTTTCCCCACCGACTTTGGTCTCGGTGACTTCGCCTTCGATAACGTCACCTTCACGCTGCTCGATTTGCGCCTCGCTCTTCTCTTTTTCCTCATCCTTGATCGCGGTGCGAAACCCCTTGACCGCCGAACCCAGATCGCTGCCGATGTTGCGTAACCGCTTGGCGCCAAACAGCAACAGCACGATAAGAAGAATAATAACTAACTGCCAAATACCAATACCCATAACTTTTTACTCCGCGTCAAACTAATAACATACCGGGAATCCCTGGCTGCACCGTCTCAACTAAAACCGGGCAAATCACGACCACCCAATAAATGAATATGTAAATGAAAAACTTCCTGCCCGCCATCCTTGCCCGTATTGATGATAGTCCGATATCCCGACTCCAGTCCCTGTTCCACCGCAAGCGGCTGAATTAGACGCATTATATGCGCAATCAGCGCATCGTGTCCGGATTCAAGCTCATTCAGCCCGGCAAGGTGCTCGCGAGGAATGATCAGCAGATGCACTTCAGCTTTGGGGTTGATGTCTCGAAACACCACCACCTGATCATCTTCATAAACCCTGTCAGCCGGGATCTCACCGGCGGCAATTTTGCAGAACAGGCAATCGCTCATGACTCACTCCGTGCCGCTTTTTCTTCCAGCCCGGACAGGCCAAAGCGCCGATCCAGTTCAGCCAGCACCGCCTCAACGTCCAGACCCTGCTGCGCCAGCAACACCATACAGTGAAACCACAGATCCGCAACCTCATTCACCAGATGCTGCGCGTCCCCGTCCTTGGCCGCCATCACTGTTTCTGTGGCTTCCTCACCGATTTTCTTGAGAATGGCATCCAGCCCCCGGCCATAAAGTCCGGCCACATAGGAACTTTCAGGATCCGCCTGTTTGCGATCCTCAAGCACCTGGGCCAGTTGCTGTAATATGTCGCTCATTTGTATATATCATCCGGGTTTTTCAGCACCGATTCCACTTCCACCCAGCGGCCATCCTGCAACTGCCTGAAAAAACAGTTGTGACGTCCGGTGTGACAGGCAATGCCGCCCTTTTGCTCCACCTTCAACAGGATCACATCACTGTCGCAATCCAGACGAATATCCTTCAATACCTGCACATAGCCGGATTCCTCGCCCTTGCGCCAGAGTTTGTTGCGCGAACGCGACCAGTAAATCGCCCGGCCTTCTTTAACTGACAGCGCCAGCGACTCGCGGTTCATCCAGGCCAGCATCAGGACTGTACCGGTTTCGGCATCCTGGGCAATAGCCGGAACCAGCCCGTCATCCGTCCATTTAATCTCGTCGAGCCAGTTCATAGCGCGTATTTTAACGCGGAGAACGCAGAGGCGCGGAGACGCAGAGGTATGAAAATTATTTTATATATGTACATAGCTTCAAATTTAATGCGCTTCGAAAATATAAATACCGTCTGCATTTACCATTAGTTCGGTGTTTCCTGTCAGCAAATAACTTTTACTCTGCGTCTCCGCGCCTTTGCGTCCTCTGCGTTTTCAAACAATCTATCAGATAACCTACAACCTGACCTCGATGCCCTGTTCGGCCATGCGCTGTTTGGCCTGTTCAATAGTATATTCACCAAAGTGAAAAATACTGGCGGCCAGTACCGCGTCAGCGCGTCCTTCTGTCACGCCTTCCGCCAGATGATCCAGGTTGCCGACGCCGCCGGAGGCGATCACCGGTACCCTGACCGCCTCGCTGACGGCGCGGGTCAGCTCCAGATCAAAACCGACTTTGGTACCGTCCCGATCCATGCTGGTCAGCAGGATCTCCCCGGCGCCATAGTCCACCATTTTTACCGCCCATTCCAGCGCATTGATGCCGGTAGGCTTGCGCCCGCCGTGGGTGAAAATCTCCCAACGCGGTGCTTCACCTTCGGCGCTAACCCGCTTGGCGTCAATCGCCACGACGATACACTGGGAGCCGAATTTTTCCGCCGCCTCTCGCACGAATTCCGGATTGAACACCGCGGCGGTATTAATGCCCACCTTGTCTGCACCGGCATTAAGCATACGGCGAATGTCCTCCACCTTGCGGATACCGCCGCCCACGGTCAGTGGAATGAACACCTGTCCGGCGACTTCCTCCACCACATGCACCATGGTTTCCCGATCGTCGGAGCTGGCGGTAATATCCAGAAACGTCAGTTCATCCGCACCCTGCTCATCATAACGGCGCGCGATCTCCACCGGATCACCGGCATCGCGGATATCCACGAACTGAACACCCTTGACCACACGGCCGTTGTCCACGTCGAGGCAGGGAATGATGCGCTTGGCCAGGCTCATGGCAGTGACGAGGGACGAGGGACGAGGGACGAGACAACCCGGCGCTCGCCCTCATCCTGCATTCTAATGGAGGGCAAAAAGGCAACTGCCCCAATATGGAAAAACAATGGCATGTTCTACTCGTCCCTCGTCCCTCGTTCCTCGTCACTGGCGGATAGCTTGTCCGCCAGCTTCTGGCCTTCGGCAAAATCCAGTGTGCCTTCATAAATAGCGCGGCCGGTGATGGCGCCCATAATGCCTTCATCCGTGACCGCACAGAGGGCGCGAATGTCATCCATGTTGGTAATGCCGCCGGAGGCGATGACCGGAATATTGATCGCCTGCGCCAGTTTCAGGGTGGACTCTACGTTGACGCCGGTCATCATGCCATCGCGACCGATGTCGGTGTAGACAATGGCAACAACGCCATCCTGCTCAAAGTGTTTGGCCATATCGATAACGTCATGTTTGGACAGCTTGGACCAGCCATCGATCGCCACCTTGCCGTCTTTGGCGTCGAGGCCGACAATCACATGGCCGGGAAATTCCAGACACAGATCATTGACGAAATGCGGTGCACTGACCGCTTTGGTGCCAATGATCACATACTGTACCCCCGCGTCCAGATAAGTCTGCACCGTGTCCTCATCACGGATGCCGCCGCCGATCTGGATAGGCAAATCCGGGTAAGCGGCGGCAATTTCATGCACCACTCCGGTGTTAACCGGCTCACCGGCAAAGGCGCCGTTCAGATCGACAATATGCAATCGTCGGGCACCGGCCTCGACCCAGCGCCCGGCCATGGCTACCGGATCGTCCGAGAACACAGTTTCATCACTCATACGCCCCTGCCGCAGGCGTACACATTTTCCATCCTTGAGATCAATGGCGGGTATCAACAACATGGGAGGTCTCTTCTGTTTTACGCTGACGCGATTTAGGGATTCCAGTTCAAAAAGTTTTTGTAAAGCTGCAAGCCATCATGCTGGCTTTTCTCGGGGTGAAACTGTACCGCAAACACATTGTCCCTTGCCAGTGCAACGCTGAAGCGGCAACCATATTCGCTGGTCGCGCTGGTCAGGCGCTCATCGGCCGGTCTGACAAAATAACTGTGTACAAAATAAAAGCGCGCGTCCTGCGCGATGCCTTCCCATAAAGGGTGTGCGGCTTCCTGATGCACCTGATTCCAGCCCATATGCGGAATTTTCAGTTTCTCGCCGCTTTCAGCATCACGCAGATTGTCACCGAAATACTCGACCCGGCCGGGGAAAAGACCCAGACAATCCGTGCCCTCATTTTCTTCGCTGAAATCCATCATGGCCTGCATACCGACACAGACGCCCAGCAGCGGCCGACCAGAGTCGACAACTTCATGCACCACCTGGTCCAGCCCGAGGCGGCGGATTTCCGCCATGCAATCACGAATCGCACCCACCCCCGGCAGCACCACCCGATCGGCCTGCAGAATTTTCCCGGCCTCGGCGCTGACTATCACCTCAGTGTTGTCACTGACGTGCTCAAGGGCCTTGGCCACGGAATGCAGGTTACCCATTCCATAATCAATGACGACAACACGGTTCATCTGTTTTTTCCGCTAATTCAGAACTGGCTGAGAGGGGGACGCCCCGGTTTCAGAGGCGTCCCTTGGTTGAAGGCATGATCCCGGCCATGCGCGGATCAGGCGTCAAGGCCATGCGCAGCGCCCGGCCAAAGGCCTTGAATACGGTTTCGGCGATGTGATGCGCATTATCGCCCCGCAGGCTGTCGATGTGCAGGGTGACCTGGGCATGATTGACAAAACCCTGGAAAAACTCGCCCAGCAGATCCACGTCAAAGTTGCCAATCCGTCCGCGCGGGTAGCTGACGTTGTATTCCAGTCCCGGCCGGCCTGAGAAGTCGATCACCACCCGTGAAAGGGCCTCGTCCAGCGGCACATAGGCATGACCGTAGCGACAGATGCCCTTCTTGTCTCCCACGGCTTCGGCGAAAGCCTGACCAAGCGTGATGCCGATATCCTCCACGGTGTGGTGGTCATCGATGTGGACATCTCCTTTGGCCTTAATCTCCAGATCCAGCATGCCGTGGCGAGCGACCTGATCCAGCATGTGCTCGAGAAAAGGCACCCCGGTCTCAAACCGGGTATTGCCTGCGCCATCCAGATCCAGGCTGACATCAATCTGTGTTTCCAGCGTTTCGCGCGACACGCTGGCCTGACGCTTTGACATGTTGGGCTCCAAAATCAGGGTAAATCATAATATAGCGGCGGACAAACAGCCGCCACAGTCCAGAACCACTAAGGATAGCGCGGATTCCCGCATGGGTGAAAGGCCGATGCGATTAAAATCCATATACCGTTATTCCTGAGTCTTTTATTAAGAAACAATGACTTTTGTCAATATTTGCAGAAATAAGTATATTCATGTCTGATTATTTACTAAAATTTCTCCTGAGACAGAAATCTCGGAAAAGCCGCGCGGGCGCGACAGGAGGTCTTCT
>JASBTR010000083.1 GCA_030148325.1 Gammaproteobacteria bacterium | reverse complement strand
AGCTTGCTGTGATTAATATTAACCGCCAAGACGCAAAGGACGCCAAGTTTTAGCCAAACAATTCCTGGCGTCCTTTGCGTCTTGGCGGTTCAGGTTGTTCCTTTGACTAATACCCCGTAGCTTGCTGCGGGGTTGTTTATTGGCATAATAGCGTTGTTTTCAATAGTTTGACGGAGTGGTGGATGGTCGATTGTGTTGTTATCGGGGGCGGGCTGATAGGTATGCTTAGCGCATGGGAATTACGCCAATCCGGTCTTTCGGTCACGATTGTGGAGCAGGGTAAATGTGGGATGGAATCCTCCTGGGCCGGTGGTGGGATTCTTTCTCCTCTTTACCCCTGGCGTTATGCCGATCCAGTAACGGCGCTGGCGCGCTGGAGCCAGCAGCACTATCCAGACTTTATTCAGCGTCTGCATGAGCACAGCGGCATAGATCCACAGTTGCAGAAAAACGGCCTGCTGATTCTGGATACGGAGGACGCTGCAGCGGCGACAGCCTGGGCGCAACGCTGGGATTACAGACTGGCGCAGCCGGGTGCCGATGAAATCCGCTCTCTGGAACCTGCGTTGGCTGAACTATCTGACTCGTCACTCTGGATGCCTGAGGTTGCCCATGTGCGCAATCCCCGCCTGCTAAAATCCCTGAAGAAAAGTTTGTTAAATCAAGGTGTTAAAATTCTCGAACATTGTGCGGCCGAATCTTTTCTACAGGCGCGGGGCAGCGTGCAGGGTGTGGTGCTGGAAAATGAAACGCTGCTGGCTGCAAATGTGGTGGTAGCCGGCGGTGCGTGGAGCGGGAAATTACTGGCTTCGACAGGAGTGGACTTGCCGGTGCGGCCGGTGCGGGGACAAATGATTCTTTATCGCGGGGAACCCGGCGTGGTTTCACGTATTATCCTGAGTCAGGATCGCTATGTCATCCCGCGCCGGGATGGGCGGGTGCTGGTGGGAAGCACGCTGGAAGAGACCGGTTTTGACAAATCTACCACAGAATCGGCGCGCGTGGCGCTGGCTGCTGAGGCTCGGCGCCTGATTCCTGTGCTGGCGGAATACGATATCGAATATCACTGGGCGGGACTGCGCCCCGCTTCCCCCGAGGGTATACCTTATATTAGTGCACACCCGGACATGGCCGGGCTGTATGTCAACGCCGGCCACTTCCGCAATGGGGTGGTGCTGGGGCTGGCCTCGTCGCGCCTGCTGGTCGATATTATGCTCGGCCGTGAGCCGATCATAGCGCCGCAGGTCTATGAAATATCCCTAGATCATTAACGGTTAGGTTGACCGGGATCAAATCCTGGTTGGACTTTATCCAAATCCATACGCTATACTTTGCCACCATGGAAACGCTTGAATCTAAAAAAGATATGCCCAAATACCGTGCAACCGAGCTCCTGCTCAAGTACGGCATTACCCCCACCCAGCAGCGGATAGAGATTGCTAACATCCTGTTTGCTCGTCCACAGCATGTGTCGGCCGAACAGGTGCTGGCGCAGCTTAACTGTGAACAGCAGAAAGCCTCCAAGGCGACCATGTATAACACACTTGGACTTTTCGCCAGAAAAGGTCTGATTCGTGAAATTATTGTTGATCCCACCAAGGTATTTTACGATTCCAATACCAACGATCACCACCATTTTTATAATGTGGATACGGGTGAGCTGTCGGACATTGATGAGGGTCACATGCTGGTGAGCAATTTGCCGGCGCCGCCTGAAGGTACGGTAGCAGAACGCGTCGATATTATTTATCGCGTTCGCAATGCTGAGGCCGGTTCCGATACCAGCCAGTAATAGGGTAAATATTTTTCTGTTAACGGCGCTTTCTCTTTGTATCCTTCCCGCCGACATTAGTATAATTCCAGTCCAGCACGTGTGCTGATTTTCTGTTTCCTTTGCCGGAGTAGCTCAGTTGGTAGAGCACCGCATTCGTAATGCGTAGGTCGGAGGTTCAAATCCTCTCTCCGGCACCAAATTATAATTAAGTGGCGAGTAGCGAGGGACGAGTGGCGAGGTAAAACAGTACTACTCCTGAACCCTGTTCTTCGTTGTGATATAAAATAGTCTGGCGATATTTTGTGAATAGCAAACACAACATTCATATCGAAAGCAGTGTTGAGGCTGCGGCGGGAGCGGCGGCTGATTTCTGGCTGCAGTGTGCGATCGCTGCGATCCGTGCGCGGGGCGCATTTCATGTTGCCTTCTCCGGTGGCTCCACGCCGAAACATTTGCACCGTTATCTGCTCATGGATGAACAGCGGCAGCAGATTGACTGGTCCTGTGTCTATGTTTACTTTGGGGATGAACGTATGGTGGCGCGCGCTCACCCTGACAGCAATTATCGCATGGTCCGGGAAACTCTCCTGGATCATGTCGATATCCCCGAAGCGCATATTCATCCCATTGTCGATGATGATCTGCTTATGTCGTCTGAGCCAGCCCAGTCTGTTCCGGTGCTGGCCAGAAACTATGCGCAAACGCTGGAAGAGTTTCTGCCGCATGACAGCGATGGGCGAATCTGCTTTGATCTGATTATGCTGGGCATGGGCGCCGATGGGCATACGGCCTCATTGTTTCCCGAAACATCCATACTCGATGAAGACAAACGCACGGTGGCTGAGGTCTATGTTGAAAAGTTGCAGGCCTGGCGCGTGAGCCTGACATTCCCTGTCCTCGAGCAGGCGCATCAGCGCCTGTTACTGGTTTGTGGTGAAGACAAGGCTGATGTACTGGCAAAGGTTTTTACTCATGCGGATGAGGAGAATTATCCGGTTAAACGTTTCGCCGCTATGCCGGACAGCCACTGGTTTCTGGATCGGGCTGCTGCCAGTAAGCTGGGTGAGTACTGATTATGCGGGTGCTGGCCGGTGATATCGGAGGCACCCACACCCGCCTGTGTTTGCTGGAAAAAGGAGCGGAAAAAATCCAGATCGTCCGTGAACAGATCTATGCCAGTCGTCAGTATCCCGACCTGGTTCCTATCCTCAAAGCCTTCCTGCAGAATGATGTTGATCCTCTTCCTGAGGCGGCCTGTTTTGCTGTAGCCGGTCCGGTTCGTGATCAGCAGGCGCGGGTAACAAACCTGCCCTGGCTTCTTAAAACAGTAGAACTGAAAAATGCGCTATCAATTGACAGGCTGGCCCTGATTAATGATTTTCAGGCCATAGGTTATGGACTGTCCACGTTGGCAGATAAGCAGCTTGTTACCCTGCAAAGCGGTCAGCCTGAAAAACATGCACGGCGCGCCCTGATCGGCGCCGGCACCGGGCTTGGGATCAGCAGCCTGATTTATCAGGATGGTTGCTATGTTCCTTATCCCAGTGAGGGCGGGCACGTGGGTTTTGCGCCGGCAGATGAGTTGCAGATCAGGCTGTTACGTTATCTGCAACGGTCACTGGATTATGTTTGCTATGAACACCTGCTGTCTGGGCCGGGCCTGCAACGCATTTACCAGTTTTTTCTTCAGGAAAACAGATCGCCTTCCGAGTTTAGCAACAGCATTATGCAGGCGGATGATCCTGCAGTTGAAATCAGTCATCATGGCCTGCTCGGGGATGATGAGATCGCCGTGCAGACCCTGGACTGTTTTGTCCATATCTATGGCGCACAGGCCGGTAATGTGGCGCTGAATTATCTGGCCAGCGGTGGTGTCTATATTGCAGGTGGCATTGCGCCGAAGGTTATCGAGCGGTTAAATACAGATTACTTTCTTGGCGCTTTTCATGACAAGGGCGTGATGTCGGAACTGATGCAGAGTTTTCCGATTAAGGTGGTTATGGAAGAGCAGGTGGGCCTGTTGGGTGCAGCCAAGTTTGCTTTTCACTCATTCAGCGAATTACGCCAGTACTGATCTTCACGATCGAATAACTTCTGCACGCCATCCGGTCCCCAGCTTCCTGCTGCATAGGTATGAATAAATTCCCGTTCACTGTCCCAGAGTTTAAGAATGGGATCCACCGCTTCCCAGGCATAATGGACTTCGTCGTAACGCAGAAACAGAGAGCGGTCGTTTTCGATAACATCCAGTAACAGCGCTTCATAGGCATCCAGCTGATAGGCGCTGAGTGAGCAATAGCTGGCATCCAGCTGGGTGGTCTGGGTCAGCATTTCCAGCCCGGGTTGTTTCACCTGCATTTCAATGCGCAGGCATTCCTGCGGCTGGATGCCAAGCACGATCCAGTTGGGTTTGAGCTGCTCGATATGGGTTTGGCGAAACAGCTGCTGTGGTGGGTGTTTGAAGCGAATACTGATCAGGGAACTGTTTTTGGCCAGCCTTTTACCGGTACGCAGATAAAACGGCACGCCGCGCCAGCGCCAGTTGTCGATATACAGTTTCATGGCAGCGTAGGTTTCGGTGCTGCTGTTTTGTTGAATGCCTTCTTCATCCAGGTAACCGGGAACCGTTTCAGCGTTGATTTCGCCCTGCACGTACTGAGCGCGAAAGGCGTGCGCATTGACGGCGCGACGTGAGATTGGACGCAGGGATTTCAACACCTTGACCTTCTCGTCGCGTAGGGATTCGGCATCCAGATTGGCCGGCGGCTCCATCGCTACGAGGGTTAGCATTTGCAGCAAATGGCTTTGCAGCATGTCGCGCAGGGCACCAACGCCATCGTAATAGCCGGCGCGACCCGCAATGCCCTGTGTCTCGGAGTGGGTGATTTGTACATGGTCGATATAGTTGCGGTTCCACAGGGGTTCCAGCATCAGATTGGCAAAGCGAAATACCAGTACATTCTGTACCATGCTTTTGCCAAGATAATGATCGATGCGAAACAACTGGGTTTCAGCAAAGTGCTGGTGCAGACTTCTGTTCAGGCGGGTCGCGCCTTCGACGTCATGGCCGAAGGGTTTTTCGATAACGATACGCCGCCAGCTACCGTCTTCATGATTCAGCCCGGCCGCGGACAGGGCCTGACTGACCGGCACATAGAAACTGGGTGGGATAGCCATGTAGAAAATAATATTTTTTGGGTAGGCCGGGTTGCTTTCCAGTTCCTGACGAAGTTTTTTCAGACTCTGGGGGTTGCTCATGTCACCGCTGAACATGTGCATGCGCTGGTGCAGTCGCGCCAGCACTTCCGGCTTAGTGCCGCCACGCGCCTTGCCGGAGAGGATCTTTTCCATTGGTTTGCGCCACTCGTCGCCATTCCATTGCTGGCGGCTGAAGCCGATAATGGCGCTGCCATCGGGAATGCGTCCCGCCTCCTCCAGATGATAGATAGCCGGTAATAGTTTGTTGCGGGCAAGGTTGCCGGTCGCGCCGAAAATAATAAATGTGAATGCTTCTGTCATTGTCTCACTCTTTGTTTTTATAGCCGTGGCCACCAAAGGCATTACGCATCATGGCCAGCATTTTATTGCTATAGCTGTCCGGATGCTGGCTGGCGAAACGCATATTCAGCGCCAGCGCCATTACCGGTGTGGGCAGGCCCTGGGCGATGCCTTCTTCCAGGGTCCAGCGACCTTCGCCGGAATCGGCCACATAGGCGGAGATATTTTCCAGTTTCTGATCCTCTCGCAGAAACTCGGCGCTCAGATCCAGCAGCCAGCTGCGCACGACCGAACCGTGGCGCCAGATTTCTGCGACCTCGGCGAGATCAATCTGGAATTCCTGCTTGCCCTGTAACAGGGCAAAGCCTTCGGCCATGGTCTGCATCATGCCGTATTCGATGCCATTGTGTATCATCTTGGTGAAGTGACCGGCGCCGGCCGGTCCAACATGGGCCCAGCCCTTATCGGCAGCAGGGGCAAGGATTTTCAGCAGGGGCTCGATCGGTTTGACATGCGCCTGATCACCGCCAACCATCATGCAATAACCATTCTCCAGCCCCCAGACCCCGCCGGAGGTGCCGGCATCGACAAAGCCGATTGCGTTTTCCGCAAGCTGGGCAGCGCGGCGCTGACTGTCATGATAATTGGCATTGCCGCCATCAATCACGATATCGCCGCTGGCAAGCATATTGGCCAGTGATTCAAGGACAGATTCTGTTACTTCGCCGCTGGGCAGCATCAGCCAGATGATACGAGGTGAAGGCAGTTGCGCAACGGCGTCTTCCAGCGAGGAGGCCGGGAGCAGACCTTCCTCTTTTTCCAGCTGCGTGACAATGTCGCTGGAACGGTTATAACCTACAACCTCGATGCCGCCGCGACAGAGCCGCCGCGCCATGTTGGCGCCCATTTTTCCTAGTCCAATCAGTGCGATGCGCATTTCTTTATCCTGAGTCAGTGAGGGTTTGCGATCCGAAAACAGATGTATCGACTATAGCTTAGTAAACATTACTTAATTATGGTACTGGCCAGGGTCCTGGATCCCCTGATATTCTGATCCTCGTCCCTCGTCTCCACTTCAGGGATGCAATTTGAAAATAGTCTGCTATACCTTACAGGTATTCAGCGAGTGTAATTACTTTTTTTTTTTCCAAGGAGTGACAAATGCAAATGCAGCAGATTCGCACGATTGCGAAAGAGCACGGGATCAATGCAGGTAAAACAACAAAAGTAAACCTGATCCGTAAAATCCAGCAAGTCGAGGGCAACTACGAATGTTTTGCCACTGCCGCCAGTAGTGACTGTGACCAGATGGGCTGTCTCTGGCGTAAGGACTGCCTTAGCTCGGCGAAAAGGCAGTAGCAGTAAGGGGTTTTGGATTTCGCCTGATACTGGCGTGATATAAATCAAGGTAGGCCTGGGCGCTGCGCTGCCAGGAAAAATCCTGGCGCATGGCGGCAAGCTGTACCTGTTTCCAACGTACTTTATCCTGATACAATTTCCGGGTTCTTTGCAGGGCTTCGAGCAGACCATCGCCCGGGGTGCCGCTGAAGACAATCCCGGTAGCACTGTCATTATCAAGATTCTTTTTCTGGATATCTTTTACGGTGTCGTTCAGACCGCCAACCTTGCGCACCACAGGCAGGGTGCCATAGCGCAGGCTGTATAATTGATTAAGACCACAGGGCTCAAACGTGGATGGCATCAGAAAAGCGTCGGCGCCGGCCTCGATGCGGTGTGAGAGTTCCTCGCTGTAACCGATTTTGACGGCAATTTTATCAGGGTGTTGTGTTGCTAATTTATTCAAGGCCTGTTCATATTTATGTTGGCCGCTGCCAAGAAAGACAAACTGCACAGGCGTATCAAGTATGCCGGGCAGGGTTTGCAGAATGTCATCCAGGCCTTTTTGTTCGACCAGACGGCCGATAAAGCCGAATAGCAGAATCTCAGGTGCCTGCGGTAGTTTGAATTCATGTTGCAGCGCCGTTTTGTTGATAATTTTTTTTGCCAGTGAGCGGCGGTTGTAATTCTGTAGCAGATGGGGATCGGTGCCTGGATTCCATTCATCCACATCAATACCATTGAGAATTCCGCTGAGTACGTGCCGGCGGTGACGCAGCAGGCCATCCAGGCCGTAGGCGAATTCAGGCTGCTGGATTTCCTTTGCATAGCTCGGGCTGACGGTGTTGATGCTGTCGGCAAACACCAGTCCCCCCTTTATAAAGGACAGTTGCTGGTGAAATTCCAGCGCCCGATGGTGCCAGAGATGCTGCGGCAGGCGGAGTTTCACGAAAGTGTCATAATCAAACAGCCCCTGATAGGCCAGGTTGTGAATCGTGAACAGGGTGGCCGGGCGCCGGGCTTGCTGATCCAGTAAAGCGGGGACAAGTCCTGTTTGCCAGTCATTGCAATGCACCAGATCGGGACGCCAGGCAAGCCTGAGTTGATCCAGCGCCAGCATGCTGACAGCTTTGCTAAACAGGGCAAAGCGTTCGGCGTTGTCAGGCCAGACCTGACCCTGTTGATTGAGATAGGGGTTGCCGGGCCGATCGAAAAACGTCGGGCAGTCGAGCAGCCAGGTCGTGACCCGGGCGCCGGGCAAACGGCCCTGTAGCAGTTTAAGCGCATGGCCGTCGAGCTCAAATGAGGCGATGGTTTTGTATTTTCCCATGCGCTCGCGGGCTTCGGGGTAGGCGGGCAGGATCAGACGTATGTCCTGTTTCAGTGAGAGCAGTGCGCGTGGCAGGCTACCAGCAACATCGGCCAGCCCACCGGTTTTGATCAGGGGGTAGGCTTCACTGGTGGCAAACAGTATACGGCTCATGATGGTTTTTAATCTCTATGGGTTTAATTCCCCACAGCTTGCTGTGATTAATATTAACCGCCAAGACGCAAAGGACGCCAGGAATTGTTTGGCTAAAACTTGGCGTCCTTTGCGTCTTGGCGGTTCAGGTTGTTCCTTTGACTAATACTCCGTAGCTTGCTGCGGGGTAGTTTATGTATTTCCTTCAAGTTTCAGAACCAGCGCTGCCAGCGGCGGCAGGTTCAGGGTCAGGGAATAGTTGCGCCCCATGCAGGGAACAGCTTCAGTCTGCACCAGCCCGGCATTGCCTATATTGCCGCCGCCGTAATATTCTGAGTCTGAATTCAGGATTTCCCGGTACGCGCCTGGAAGCGGGACGCCGATACGGTAATGTTCACGCGGCACCGGCGTAAAGTTAAGAACCACCACGACCTGATGCTGCTCATCCTTGCGGATATAAGCAAGAATGGAATGCTGTCTGTTTTCACAGTCGAGCCACTCAAAGCCCTGATGTTTAAAGTCAAGCCGATGCAGGCTGGGTTCTTTTTTATACAGGGTGTTGATGTCCGTCAGCAGATGTTTTACACCCTGATGCAGGGGATAGTCGAGCACATACCACTCCAGTTGGGTTTCATGATTCCATTCATCACCCTGGCCGAATTCGCAGCCCATGAACAGGAGTTTCTTGCCGGGGTAGGTAAACATGTAGCAGTACAACAGTCGCAGATTGGCGAAACGCTGCCATTCATCACCGGGCATTTTATACAACATGGATGATTTGCCATGCACCACTTCGTCATGGGAGAAGGGCAGGACAAAATTTTCGGTAAATGCATAGAGCAGACCAAAAGTCAGCTGGTTGTGATGATGCTGTCGGTGCACCGGATCTTCAGCCATGTATTTCAGGGTGTCATGCATCCAGCCCATGTTCCATTTCATGGAAAAACCCAGGCCGCCCAGATTAGTGGGGCGGGTGACCTGAGGCCAGGCAGTGGATTCTTCGGCGATAATAACAGTGCCGGGCTGTTGTGCGTGGGTAAGGGTGTTCAGTTCGCGTAGAAATACAATGGCTTCAAGGTTTTCGTTGCCGCCATGAATGTTCGGGATCCAGTCGCTTTCTTCACGGGAATAATCCAGATATAGCATGGAGGCCACTGCATCGACGCGCAGGCCATCGAGATGAAATTCCTCCAGCCAGAAAAGCGCGCTGGCAAGCAGAAAATTTTTGACCTCGTTGCGCCCGAAGTTGTAAATCAGCGTACCCCAGTCACGATGTTCGCCACGGCGTGGATCTTCATGTTCGTACAGGGGGCTGCCATCAAAGCGAGCCAGGGCAAAGGCGTCTTTTGGAAAATGCGCCGGCACCCAGTCGAGCAACACGCCAATATTATGCTGGTGGCAGTAGTCGATAAAGTAACGGAAGTCGTCGGCCGTGCCGAAGCGGCTGGTTGGGGCGAAATAGCCGGTGGTCTGGTAACCCCATGAGGCGTCCAGCGGATGTTCGGTAATCGGCAGCAGCTCAATGTGGGTGAAACCCAGTTCAACCACATAGGGAACCAGTCGTTGCGCCAGCTCACGATAATTGAGAAATTCGTTATTGCTGTCCCGCTGCCAGGAGCCGAGGTGGACCTCATAAATTGAAGTTGGACGATGCAGCCAGTCATGCTGCTGGCGTTGTGCCATCCATTCGCTATCCTGCCATCGGTAGTCACTCTCGGCAGTGATGATAGCCGCGGTGTTGGGACGCAATTCATATTGTCGGGCATAAGGATCAGTCTTGCTGAGTATCTCGCCGGAATCACGGTTACGGATTTCAAACTTGTAGAGTGCGCCGGCTTCCAGCCCCGGAATAAACAGCTCCCAGACACCGCTGCCGCCGCGCACCCGCATGGGATGTACCCGGCCATCCCACTGGTTGAATTCACCGATGATGCTGACACGTTCAGCATTCGGCGCCCAGGTTGCAAACAGAGTGCCGTTGATATTGTCAACCTGGTGTAGATGCGCGCCCAGAAACTGCTGTATGTGCCAGTGTTTTCCCTCGGAAAAAAGATGAATGTCGAAATCGGGCAACTGTGGCGCAAAGCAGTAGGGATCATATTCACTGATTTCCTGCCCGTTTGAAATCCAGTGCAGCTGATAGTGTTCAGGAACCTCTTCCGCTTTGCCCTGCCAGAAAAAGATATCGCTGTTCTCAAGCCGGCGCATGGGTAGCCGTTGAGAGCTAATTGTTAATTCTTCGACCTGGGGTTTAAAAATGCAGATGCGGGCCGTGTCACCCTCGACATGACATCCGAGGACAGAAAAGGGATCATGATGGCGTGCTTCCATGACCCGCTGCAGATCGGCCTGCAGCGTCGCCGGGATGGCGCGCTTTTTGACAAACAGACTGTTATCGGATGTGTTTGACATGAGCTGTGCATATGACCTGTAAGGGTATTTATTCTACCTTGCCGAGAGGAAAATTGCGCTTTATTATTTTTACGTCAGGCGCAATAATAAGCCATGGCTGTGTGGGGAATGAAGTGTTGTGCAATCGCCTTCAGAAGCAGGTTGGCCTGGCCACGGATGAGTAGCCAGGCATAACACTATTAAATTAATTAAAGAGCGGAACAAAATACTGGACTGTTTCACTTTTGCTCAGGAAAATTCTGATTAATTCCGTTTGTCCTGAAGTCCAGAGTCCTTCGACTTCGCTCAGGAGAGCCTTGCGTAAGGGTATAGTATGTAACATTATGGCTTTCCCCGTTCGTAGTTCGGCAATCTCATTACGAACGTAGGGTCTGTTGATCTTTCAGATGTTAGGCTGATTTTGAGGAAATTTTAGTCCTGACAAGGCATTTTTTACGTATCAATGCACTCCATTGATAGTAAAAAATAACGCAGGCAGGGCTAAAATTAGCCAAAATCAGACAAT
>JASBTR010000082.1 GCA_030148325.1 Gammaproteobacteria bacterium | reverse complement strand
ATTGTCTGATTTTGGCTAATTTTAGCCCTGCCTGCGTTATTTTTTACTATCAATGGAGTGCATTGATACGTAAAAAATGCCTTGTCAGGACTAAAATTTCCTCAAAATCAGCCTAACATCTGAAAGATCAACAGACCCTAGCGTTCCAGATATTTTAGCTTGTTCGGCACGCCGTCCCATTGTTCAGCGTCTTCCAGCGCCGGTTTCATTTCAGTGATCACCGGCCATTCTTTGGCCAGCTCGGCATTCAGTTCAATGAAGTTGGTCATGTTCTCGGGCACGTCGTCATCGGCAAAAATGGCTTCAGCCGGGCATTCCGGTTCACACAGGGTGCAGTCGATGCATTCTTCCGGATCGATGACCAGAAAATTCGGCCCTTCATGAAAACAGTCAACCGGGCAGACATCGACACAGTCAGTATATTTACATTTGATGCAGTTGTCGGTTACCACATAAGTCATGACAGATTCCCGCAGAAAAGAAGTTGAACTATGTATTTTAGAATAACACAAAGAGCGTGGAGGCTACGGTATTGGTGTTATTCGGGAGTTTCCTGAAGAGTATGATCTTCCAGTTGTTTTTTCAATTGATATAGCAAGGCCAGTGCTTCGCGTGGGCTGAGATCGTCAGGGCTGATTTTTTTCAGCATGTCTGCCAGCATGGATGACCTGTTCTCTGCTGCTGCGGGTTTGCTCTGAATTTTATTCTGAACGGGACAGGCGGATGTTTCCAGTTGCGTGAGTTTGTCTTTCGCCTGTCGGATCACCGACTGAGGCACGCCGGCCAGAGCGGCCACCTGCAGGCCGTAACTCTTGCTGGCCGGCCCGGGCAGGACTTTGTGCATGAAGACGATGCCGTGATCATGCTCCACCGCATCCAGATGCACATTAGCGCAGCCGGGCTGCTCGTCCGGCAGCCGGGTCAGTTCAAAATAGTGGGTGGCGAACAGTGTCCAGGCGTGGATCTCCTGCACCAGCGCCTGTGCGCAGGCCCAGGCCAGTGACAGACCATCGAAGGTGCTGGTGCCACGGCCGATTTCATCCATCAGCACCAGACTCTGGGCCGTGGCATTGTGCAGGATGTTGGCGGTCTCGGTCATTTCCACCATAAAAGTAGAACGGCCGCCGGCCAGATCGTCGGAGGCGCCGATGCGAGTAAAAATGCGATCGATGGGGCCGATTCGCGCCGAGTCGGCGGGTACATAGCTGCCGATGTGCGCCATGAGCACGATCAGCGCAGTCTGGCGCATGTAGGTGGATTTGCCGCCCATGTTGGGGCCGGTGATGACCAGCATACGCTGGTTGTCGTGCAGATGGATATCATTGGGCGTAAAGGGCTCGGACTGAGCGCGTTCGATTACCGGGTGGCGACCGCACTGGATCTCCAGTCCCGGTGTCTCGTCCAGTGTTGGCGGGTTCAGTTGCAGGCTCTGCGCCCGTTCCGCCAGGGTATTGAGCACATCCAGCTCGGCCAGGGCGCGGGCGCTGGCCTGCAGCTCAGTCAGATCATCATGCAGTGTGTTCAGTAGTTGTTCATAGAGTTGTTTTTCTCGCGCCAGCGCGCGTTCGTTGGCGCTCAACACCCGGTCTTCCAGCGCTTTGAGCTCCGGGGTGATGTAGCGTTCCGCCGCCTTCAGGGTCTGGCGACGCTGGTAGTTTTCGGGCAGGTTTTCCGAATGCAGGCGGCTGACCTCGATGTAATAGCCATGCACCCGGTTATAGCCTACCTTGAGGCTGTTGACGCCGCTGCGTTGGCGTTCCCGTTCCTCAAGTTCACTGAGAAACTGGTCGGCGTTGGCCTGCAGGCTGCGCAGTTCATCCAGCTCTTCGTCGTAGCCAGGCGCGATGACACCGCCATCACGAATTAGCAAGGGTGGAGTCTCAATGAGTGCGTTTTGCAGCAGGGTGTAAACCTGCGGGAATTCGCTGATCTGTTGCAGCAGTTCGGCCAGCCTGTCGCCAGGTTTTGCCGGTAGCTTATGAATTTCGGGCAGCAGACCCAGTGCTGTACACAGACGGCTGAGATCGCGGGGGCGGGCGGATTTGAGTGCGATGCGGGTAAGTATACGCTCGATATCGCCCACCTGTCGTAGCAGGGGTTGTAGCGTCTCAAAGCGATGCTGGTCGTAGAGACAGGCAATCACCTGCTGGCGCTGGCGCAAAATACGGTGCTTGCGCAGGGGGCGGTGAATCCAGCGCCGTAGCAGGCGGCTGCCCATGGGCGTAGCGCAGTGATCGAGAATGCCTGCCAGGGTGTGCTGAGGCTGGTCGCTGAGACTGTATTCCAGTTCCAGATTACGGCGGCTGGCGGCATCAAGGATGATGCTGTCTTCACGCTGTTCGACGCGCAGATCGCAGATATGCGGGAGTACGTCATGCTGGGTTTCCTGCACATAGTGCAGCAGACAGCCCGCGGCGCGCACGGCCAGTGGCGCATCGTCACAGCCAAAACCCCTGAGATCCCGAGTCTGGAACTGTTCGCATAACAGGCGGTTGGCGCTGTCCGGATCGAAACGCCAGGGTGGCTGACGCTTCAGGCAGTTTAACGGTGTCTGCCAGTCCTGCTCTGGCTGATCTTCACTGAGTAGCAATTCCGCCGGCTGCAGCCGCTCAAGCTCGCCGAGCAGCGCCTCGATGCCGCTAACCTGCTGCAGGCGGAAACGGCCGCTGGCCATATCCAGCGTCGCGATACCGGTGCTGTCAGCGTCAGCGAAAATAGCGGCCAGCAGGTTGTCCTGACGTTCTTCCAGCAGGGCTTCATCGGTCAGGGTGCCGGGGGTGACGATGCGTACAACTTTGCGCTCCACCGGCCCCTTGCTGGTGGCCGGGTCGCCTGTCTGTTCACAAATAGCGATGGATTTGCCCAGTTTCACCAGCCGGGCCAGATAGTTGTCCACGGCATGATAAGGCACGCCAGCCATGGGAATTGGTTCACCGGCAGACTGGCCGCGGGCGGTCAGGGTAATATCGAGCAGATTGGCAGCCTTATGTGCATCGTCGAAAAACAGCTCATAGAAATCCCCCATGCGATAGAACAGCAGAATGTCCGGATAGTCAGCCTTGATACGCAGGTATTGCTGCATCATGGGCGTATGCTTCTCGTTTATTTCTTTTAAACTCATGCTGTTATGCTGTTCATCCAATTGAATTATAAAGCTTTTATATTATTTTGTCGTCTCTTTCCGTCTCAGCGAATCTCATAAAATATCATCCAATCTCATGAAAAAGTGTAGGTTGAAGTGTAGGTTATTCTGGTGTAAATTTTGTAAAAGATAACAACCTACACTTTTTCCGTTGCGTCGGACAAACTGACATCAATTCAATAGGATGCCCATGGCAACATTACAGAATACCAAATCTCTATCTGCCAGAACAGTAGAGGTGATGAAGCCGGGTGATAAGGACAAGGCGGATACCGGCGAAAACACGGGTTTGCGAGTAGCGTGCGGTGCTACCGGAGTGAAAACATTTTTCTACCGTTATACCAGCCCAATTACCTCGAAACTGGTACAGGTTAAAATTGGCAATTTTCCGGAAGTATCTCTGGCCGAAGCGAGACTGAAACTCCAAGAGCTAAAGCAAATTCGTCGTCAGGGTCGTTGCCCGGGTACCGAAGTAAGGGAACTGCAAAAGCAGGAAAAGGAGCAGGAAAAAGAGCTGGCGGAGTCGGTTGAAAAGTTATTCACCGTGGAGAATCTCGTAGAACTCTACCTAACCCAATATATCGAAGACCGGAAATCTCCAAGCGGAAGGATCATCGCCGGTGCACGAAAACCGAAGGGGCAGTCTGAGACACGCAGGACGCTCTATGGCGATGTGATTCCCAAGTTGGGAGAGATGCCGGCAAATGTCGTCACGCGGAAGTTCGTGGTGGATATGGTCATGACAATTGTTCAACGTGGGGCAAATGTTCAAGCAGGAAATGTACTGAGAGAGCTTACCGCGGCCTACGAGTTTGCCATTGGTCTGGGCTATTTTTCAGATGAGTTTGCAAATCCTGCTGTCCTTGCCAAAGCAAGCCTCAGACAGGCCAAAGTAAAACTTACCTCTCAACGAGGAAAAAGGGTCCTCTCTGATACCGAGTTGGCGACGTTGCTAAAATGGTTGCCGGGTTCTGACTATACGGCCACACAGAAAAATGTTCTTCGATTTACCCTCTGGACAGGGTGTCGAACTGGAGAAGTTTGCAATGCTGCCTGGCGGGATATTGACCTGGAGAAGCAGACCTTTCATATCAGGGAGAGCAAGACAGAGGTAGAGCGCTATGTGCAGCTACCACGACAGGCGGTGGAATTCTTGACAGCGCTTCGTCTAACCACGGGTGACTACCCGTTTCCATCCCAGAAAACGCGGCTGCCTATCCAACAAAAGCAGCTCACGGAGCAGGCCTGGCG
>JASBTR010000065.1 GCA_030148325.1 Gammaproteobacteria bacterium | reverse complement strand
CTGAGTAGTCATCGAGTTTTGCATGACGCTGCGTTTTGCTCAGCTCACCCTCATCTGCAAAGTCATCGGCAGTACGGGCAAACGCATAGATCACGCTAATGGGCCGGCGCAGTCTTTTCGGCAGCAGGCGGGAAGCCACCGGGAAGTTTTCATAGTGGCCGGCAGCCAGCGACTGGCAGTGGTGGTAGGCTTGTTCGAGACGGGACATATGCTTATGATAAGCCGACAGGGTGTATGGCCGCTATATCGGATGAATAAAATATGAAACGACTCAAAATGCTGGTGCTTGGATTGTTGCTGGGACTGTGTCTGGGGCTGTGGTTCGGGGTCAATATTGGCAAGGGCAAACCGCTGTACAGCAATCCTTTCGACGGCGACAGCTTCCAGGAAAAGGCAAAACGCACAGCGGATGAAGTGCTGGAAGATACCAAACGCGCCCTGCGCAAATCGTTGGATTAAATAACCCCGCAGCAAGCGGTGTCGTAGATTCGCCTTCAGGCGAACATGTGCGGCTAAAGCCGCACCAGTCACTGCGGGTGAATGCCGGAATCCAGTAAGTGCTTGATGCGTAACACATGGATTCCGGATCTCCGCTTCGCTACGTCCGGAATGACAAATTAATCAGAGCTTCCCTGAAAAATAGATAATTGAAATATACCATTTACTGGTATATGGTGTTTATTATGACATGGACTGTCTACTTAACACGAAAAGCCTATAAACAACTGGCAAAACTGCCTCAATCAATTCAGGATTTGGCAGATCTTGCTGTTGCTGATCTGGAAGAGCAGGGTGTTAATCCGCAAGGATGGAATACATTAAGGAAGCTCTGATTTATTCCGTTCGCCCTGAGCTTGTCGAAGGGTGTTATTTATAAGACACTGATTTTATTACATCGGTATTCATGGTTCGACAAGCTCACCACGAACGGCGGAATAAATCAGAGCTTCCTTAAAAACCAGCGATAACGAATACCGATTACGATTGAACTACCGTTACCGGATGCGTTATCGGTTAACAGATAATCTTGTAGAGATTGAAGTATTTTATGTCGGACACCGACGGGAAGCTTACCGATGAGCCAACCATTAAAAATCCATCATGATGTAGGCGATATCGTCCTCAAACCCAGTGGCAAAATAAACACGCGCCGGCTGAAAGAAATGCTTTGCTCCACACTGGATCAATATCTGGAGGAAGATCATATTCCTGCAAAAAAATTACATGACGAAGCTAAACAGCGCCACGGTGCTGCATACCAGACCCCTGCTTACTATCTGCGTCTGTATCGTCAACGCGCCGAACTGACGCAGGTACAACTGGCGGATAAAACAGGTATTCTTCAACACCATCTATCTGAGATGGAAAATAGCAAACGTGCATTAGGTAAAAGCAATGCAAAAAAACTTGCAAAGATTCTGAACTGTGATTACCAAAAACTGCTATAACAATTTCAGTTCCCCGCATGTGCGGCTGAAGCCGCACCTACGGAGCTATTTCACAGCAAGCGGTGTCGTAGGTTCGCCTTCAGGCGAACATGTGCGGCTGAAGCCGCACCTACGGAGCTATTTTGCAGCAAGCGGTGTCGTAGATTCGCCTTCAGGCGAACATGTGCGGCTGAAGCCGCACCTACAGAGCTTACTCACCCTTATCCGTTTCTTCCGGATCGTCCACAACGATTGCCCGCACGGCAGTTTCAATTTGATCGCTGCTTTGCAGTTTCTTTGCGGTGCTGATGCCCATCTCGGTAAATTTCTGCGCGCTGGGCAGGATGCGGCTGTCGAAAGATCCTACCGCGCTGTTGTAGTGTTTGGCGCTGGACTCCAGGCTGCGTCCGAGTTTCTGCAGATGGCCGGCAAAGGTGCCCAGCCGTTTATACAGTTCTTCACCGACCTGTTTGATCCTGTCGGCATTTTCCGCCAGCTGTTCCTGACGCCAGCCGTAGCCTACCGCGCGTAGCAGGGCGACGAAGCTGGTGGGGGTGGCGAGAATGACCTGCTGGCGCAGGGCGTCTTCCAGCAGGGACGGATCATTGTCCAGTGCAGCGCCTAAAAACTGATCGCCGGGGATGAACAGGACGACAAAGTCCGGCGCCTTGCTGAACTGAGCCCAGTAAGCCTTGGTGGCCAGTTCGTTAACGCGGTTGCGCACATTACGGGCATGGCGGACGAGTTCCTGATCGCGGCTTTGGTCGTCTTCTTTTTCAATCGCACTGAGGTATGCGTCCAGCGGGGTTTTAACGTCGACGACGATCTCGCGGCCGTCGGGCATGCGAATGATCATGTCCGGGCGTTGCTGGCCATCATCGGTGCGTATGGTTTCCTGTTCATAGAAGTCACAGTGTTCCACCATTCCTGCCAGCTCGGCCAGGCGCTTCAGGGTCATCTCGCCCCACTGGCCGCGCACTTCGGGACGGCGCAGGGCGTTGACCAGATTGCGTGTTTCCGTGCTCAGGCTGGCCTGCGCTCGCGCCATGTTCTCGAGATGGGTATGCAGGGCGCCATAGGCTTCGCGGCGTTCCTTTTCCATGCCCTGGATCTGTTGCTCGGTTTTTTTCAGGGTTTCCTGGATGGGTTTGATTAAATGCTCAATGGCTTTTTCTTTCTGGCCCAGATCGGATTGCGCCTGAGTCTGGAACTGCTTGAGGTTTTCCTGCGCCAGTTTCAGGAATTCATCGCTGTTGTGTTTCAACGCTTCGCGCGAGAGGGTGCTGAAAGTATCCGTAAGCTGTTCACGGATCTGCTGTTGCGCCTGTTCATGGGACTGCTTCAGCGCCGCGATTTTTTCCTCGGCGGTTTTTTCCTGCAACTCGAGGGCGGTGACGAGTCGTGCGTTGTCTTCGCGCAGGGCGATGATGCGATTTTGCAGGAACAGCCAGACAGCCAACGCGCCGAAGGCGGCAGGTATCAGGATCATGGCGAGAAAAATCAGTGTATCGTACATAATGCTGGTTTTATTCCGTGCCGGTTAGCCAGTGCAAAATGGCTTCGGGTGATTCCACACTGCCATCGGCGCCCCATTCATGGGGTCGGTCGGCTTCATCAAGATAACCAAACAGCGCCAGCAGGGTGTGCATGCCGGCGCGATTACCGGCAATGATATCGCGTTCAGCATCACCGATATAGACACACTGTTCAGGTTGACTGCCCGCAAGTTCGCAGGCGTGCAGCAGAGGCGCGGGGTGGGGCTTGCGCTCATCCAGGGTATCGCCGCTGACGATGCAGGCGGCGCGCTGCTGCAGATCCAGCTCGGCCATCAGGGGTTCGGTCAACCAGCCGGGCTTGTTGGTAACCACGCCCCAGTTGCCGCCGCTTTCTTCAATATGTGCCAGCACCCTGTCCATGCCGGGAAACAGGCGGGTATGGTGAGCGATGTTTTGCCGATAATGATCCAGCAGTTGCAGGCGCAGCGCCTCTGCTTCATCGCTGTCAGGGGCAAGATTAAAACCGGCTTCAATCAGCGCCTTGCCGCCGTGGGAGACGGCGGGACGGATCTTTTCAAAGGGCAGGGCGGGTTTGCCCGCAGCCAGTCGCACTGCATTCAAAGCTGCCGCCAGATCCGGCGCGGTATCAGCCAGGGTACCGTCCAGATCAAAGAGGACAGTTTTAATTCTCGTCACTTGTCCCTCGTCCCTCGTAACGTTTACTTCTGGCAATACAGCAGATAATTCACACTGACATCGTGGCCCAGTGAATAGCTCTGGCTCAGAGGGTTGTAGCTCATGCCCGTAATTTCCCGCAGGCTCAGATCGGCCTGTCGGATCCAGCTTTCCATTTCGGAGGGTTTAATGAACTTGCTGTAGTCGTGGGTGCCCCTGGGCAGCAGTTTCAGCAGGTATTCCGCACCGACGATGGCAAACATATATGCTTTGGGATTGCGGTTGATGGTGGAAAAAAAGACGTGGCCGCCGGGCTTGACCAGATCGGCGCAGGCCTGGATCACCGAGGCCGGATCCGGCACATGCTCCAGCATCTCCAGACAGGTGACGACATCGTAAGCATTGGGATTTTCTGCCGCCAGTTCTTCGGCGGTAATCTGCCGGTAATCCACCTCGACGCCGGACTCCAGCTGGTGCAGACGTGCCACGCCAAGCGGCGCTTCACCCATGTCGATGCCGGTAACGATAGCGCCTCTCTGGGCCATGCTTTCGGACAGAATGCCGCCGCCGCAGCCCACATCGACCACGCTCTTGCCGGTCAGCGCCGCGCGCTGGTCGATGAAATCCAGCCGCAGGGGATTAATGTCATGCAGGGGTTTAAATTCGCTGTGGGGGTCCCACCAGCGTGAGGCCAGTTCTTCAAACTTGGCGATTTCCTGCGGATCGATATTCAGGTCAGGGTTATTCATGGGCCGCTAGTTTAGCATACTGTAAGACCTGTACTAACGGAAAAACTACCAGCGTTCCGGCAGCTTACGTGAGCTATGAAATATCCGCAGGATCTCAATTTGTTGCAGCCGGGGGCGAACACGATAGGGAACAATATAAGGCGTTTCAGGGATGATGAGTTCACGGCTGCCCGGCAATCGTCCTGGATGGCCCAGAGAAGGGTTATCTTTCAGCAGGGAAATGCTGTGGTAGATGCGCTGCGCGATAAGTCGGGCCGCCTCGGGATCATCATTGGCAATATACTCTGTTATCTGATCCAGATTCTTTAATGCTTTCCGTAGCCATTTAATCTCCATTTACACCCCACTTGTTAAAAGCCGCCTGAACCTCCTGGTTACTGGCAAAGTCACCGGTATCGGCTTCCTTGATGGCGGTTTTAATTTCGTTAACCTGCCATTCATTGAGCTCGATAAACTCACGAACCGCTTCTGCAGCAAGGAATGATTTACTGCGCTGAGTGGCTGTGGACAGCTTATCCAGACGGGCTTTAAGTTCGGGATCCAGGCGTATAGTCATGGTGGTTGACTGAGACATATCGCACCTCAATTGTGTTTGTATGTACACAGTCTAACACAATAGTGTTGCCGAGACAGATTCGCACTGCCTGAAGTTTGTCAGCTTTTCGCCGGCATTCTGGACAGCTAAACACCAGATCACGGTAAATATTACACTGGAAGCCTCAATATCATACATTTCATGGAAGTTTGGGCTATAATGCGCCGCCGTCGTGAAGCATCCGGGGGAGCGGGCGAACCAGATTTACCTGGGATTTGCCGGTTGTGATTGTGGGCTAACCAGCAAGTCACTGATTAATAAACATATTTTACATGAGTAGCAGGAACATGACTGATTTAACAAATTACAGAAACATAGGTATTTTTGCCCACGTGGATGCAGGTAAAACCACGACCACGGAGCGTATTCTCAAGCTGACCGGCAAAATTCACAAAACCGGTGAAGTGCATGATGGCGAAGCCACCACGGATTTCATGGATCAGGAGCAGGAGCGCGGCATTACCATTCAGTCTGCGGCAACTTCCTGTATCTGGGACAACCATCGCCTGAATATTATTGATACCCCCGGCCACGTTGATTTCACGATTGAAGTTTATCGTTCGCTGAAGGTGCTGGACGGCGGCGTCGGCGTGTTCTGTGGTTCCGGTGGTGTTGAACCCCAGTCCGAAACCAACTGGCGTTATGCCAATGAATCAGAAGTCGCGCGC
>JASBTR010000072.1 GCA_030148325.1 Gammaproteobacteria bacterium | reverse complement strand
CGACAAGCTCACCACGAACGTGGAAATTCACAAGTGATCTGGTATTTGGAACAGCTATTTAGCCTGAAATGATGCGCTTCGTTTCACTCAGCACATCCTACTTTATAATATCTGGACACCCTTTTGGAACAGTTATTTAGCTCATCATCCATAGCAGGCCATGCGGGCTGATACAACGGGGGCAGCTACTTATTTTTTCTCACCATCGAGGCCAATTTCGCCAAAGCGGGATTCATATTCGCCCACCACGTTATTAAGCAGGATCGACAGGCGCTTGGCGGCATAGGGATTGAGAATGATTCGATCGGATAGACCAACGGTCAGTTCCTTCTGCCCGGTATGCCAGCTCTGGTTGGTGCCAAACAGCAGGGTGACTTCCTCGCGAGTGCTGGCAACGTTACAGACATTGGCATAGGTGCTGCGCATATTGCTGTCATCCCAGCGAATCCGGGTAGCCTGATCTTCAGTTTTCTTGTTATTGGCTTCAGCCACGATAAATTCCTCTTACAATTATATGATCTGGTAAATGCAGACACCTACCAGCTTGAATAACGCCGTGCCTGGCTTTCACGTTCCAGCCGCTCAAAGGCGTTGCGATTAAACTGTACCCTGTTATCGGCGCTTTGTTTTGTTTTTGTATAGGCCTGCATACCCAGCAAACCACTTAGAGCCAGCACCGGCATTTCCAACGCGCTGTGATCCCCGCTGCTGTTATCATCCGCACCGTGATCACCCTCATTCACCGGCCTGCAATCGACTTTGTCCGGCAGTTTCTTGGATTCACCGGTAATAATGACATCAATCATATCGCTGGCTACGCCCACAGCTTCATTAAAACTGTCCGCCTCAAGCAACTGGCTCCAGAGTTCAGAAACTCCCAGCCGCTCACCTTTGATCCGGATGCAGTCAACCTTTTCTTCCTCAACTTTTGGTATTTCAGTTTTAACTTCAGGCGCTGCCGGTTTAATATCGGCATTATCACCCGCCGCAGGCGGGTTAGTGATCAGCGCCTTTTCGAAGGCCAGTTCTTCTGCCGTTTTTTCCGGCTCAGGCGCAGGTTCAGGTTCCGGCTCAATCTCCTGACCACGACTGCCAACCGGCTCTGAAATCGTGTTATAAACCGGCTCATAAGCCGTCGCAGCGCTACCGCTGGGAATGATACCGCCAATAGCCGCCGGACCAAAGAGCAGGACATCCGGTGTATAAAGCGTAAACAGCGTGCTGGCAATAAAATCCAGTTTGTCCTGACCCAGACGAACTACACTCAGGCCCTTATTATTCTCCACCGTGATACGGGCATAGTCGCCGATAATAATATCATCGGCAAGATTGCCCACGAACAGATCGCCTTCCGCACCGCCCAGCATCCAGTCATCGCCACGCCCACCATCGATAAAGTCCACACCACCGATAAAGAAGCCGGTGGTTTCCGCAATAATCCGACCATCGCTGACAGACACCTTGCCGCCGTCACCAAAGAGTATGTCGTCACCACGGCCACCGAATATCTGATCATTGCCCACGCCACCGAACAGCCAGTCACTGGCGCTGCTGCCCATCAGAATATCATCAGCACCTTCCTCAAAACGTACTGAAGCAATGCTTGCCGGCATGTCTGTATTCTTTCCGGTATCGTAGTTAATCTCGCCATAGTCGCCCAGCATAATCGTGCGTGAGTTCCAGCCACTGGCATCGAGCGTGTCACTGCCGCCTTCACCCAATACGACCAGCAGACCATCATCGGCACTGCTATCCGCATCGACAGTAGTAAGCTGATCATCACCCTCATTCGCCCAGATCGTTGTAACGCTGTCACCATGCGTGCTGGCCACGGTTGCCGTATCACTGCCTTCGCCAAACCAGATATTCACGCCTCTGTCATAACGACCGCTGGTGAAATAATTAATCGCCGCCGGGGCCAGACCGGTAATACGATTTTCAGTGATTAGAATGTTATTATCGGCAACCGTTGAACCCAGGTCACTGATATTTAGTTCATTGATGCCACTGCCCATGAGCAGAGTCAATTCACCTTCGATGCCATCGAGATTGCCGTTGTTGGTCGGCGCATCGGAAGATACATTGATGGTCGCATCACCATCGAAAGTAGAAATAGTGGTCAGTGAACCGAATGCGGTGCTTTCTACATCAACATTATCACTGCCACTGCCGGTAGCGATATTGATGAACTCCATGTTGGCATAGCGAACGCCGTCACTCATGCCCAGACCGGTAAGCAGGGTCGAAGTCACGCGCAGTGCATCGTCTTCCGTCTCAGCGGTGTCATCAAGATTGAGAATATCGCTGCCGGCTTCGCCGTCCACATGCAGCAGGTCAGAAATAAAATTGACTGTTCCGTTGCGGTCAGGCGCAGCACTGCCGACATTGATAACGTCATTATTATCACCACCACGCACTGTGACCGGTTCAATCATGCGCTGGACGTTGAGAACATCATTCCCGCTTTCACCAAACAGGCTGACCGCGCTGCCGCTATTGTTATTCTGTAGCGTAATGCTGTCGTTGCCGCTGCCGCCACGCGCCTGCAGAATACCGTTGGCGCTCTGAATGTTAATTACATCATCGCCGCCATTGCCAGTAAGATAAGTTGCACCACCTATACTCCCGGCAACGGTGAACATATCATTGCCACTGCCCATGGCCAGGCCCAGTGTTTCCACCGTGCCGTAGTCGATACCAACAGTCATGCCCATACCCGAGATATATTCATCTGTGAGCACACCATCGAGGTTATCCGTGTTATCACGGCTGTCATCGATGATTAAAGTATCACTGTCTTCATCGCCACGAATCACCAGCGCACCGGTAATCTCATTGCCATCGATATTATCCAGCAAGCCGTCGCCTGCAATAGTGGAACGGCCGACAGTGATCACATCCTCACCTTCGTTGCCCCTGACCGAGGCAGCCAGATAATCCGGCGTACTTTCAACGAAGATAGTATCGTTGCCCCGTTTGGCAATCACTTCCAGCGATTCCAGACCGGAATCCGACCCATAGGCGCCATAGCCAAAGCTTTGTTTCTCAGCCCCGGTAAGATCGGCTACCGGAGGGGTAACCGTGCTGGCATCAACCTCCGAGCTAATACTGAATGGCTTGTAGGAATCCACGCTAAGTGTATTTACTTCCATGAGATCCGCGCTGTTTGAACCGAAGGCAACGGCCCTGTCTGTATCCCAGAGGTTGCCCTGATCGCGAATGCTGACATCCATCGGGATAGAAATGGGAACCCAGGCGGGTTTGAAGTAGCTGATATAGGTATCCGAACCGGCCTGCCCATCCAGCAACAGGACATCCGGTCCCGCCGCGCTGCCATAATCCGCAGTGCGATAGATATTGAAGGTATCTGAACCGGTTCCGCCTGCACCGCTGCCGCCGAGGACGGTTTCAACCGCAAACTGCTGTGACACGTTTTCTGTGACCGAATTGCTCAGGTTGACAGCCTTGACCACATCGCTGTCGAGATAGCCCGCCGAACCAAAGTTGAAAGTGATGTCAGTGGTCACGGCCGTGAAGTCCCAGGTATCACCTGCCTGTCCTGCCGCACGATTCAGATTGCTGCCGGTGTCTTCTACCGTGTCGTTGCCGAAGTCATTGGCGAAGTAATAGGTATCATTGTCAACACCGCCTTCAAGTGTGTCATTGCCCAGGCCGCCATACAGGGCGTCGTCGCCGGCAAAGCCGCGCAGGGTATCGTTGCCCGCACCGCCATAAAGCACATCATTCCCCGCACCGCCCTCAATAATATCGCCGCCTTCACCGCCATAAAGCTCATCGTTACCGCCGCGGGCGTAAATTCGATCCTGCCCCTCGCCACCGAAGATCAGGTTATCGCCACTGCCGCCGATAATGCTGTCATCGCCACTGCCGCCATAAATTTCCGTGGCAATCGTTACGCTCTCATCGATGGTAATGCTGTCATTCCCCGCGCCGCCATAAATCAGTAATTTCTCGATACCCACGGCACTGAAGCTGTCTTCATACAGAACACCGGACTCCAGGTAGCTGACAATGTATTCATCATCCCCGGCATTGGCGTTATCATTATCGTCAAACCTGACTGTAATTGTTTCATCGCCGTCTGATGCATTGCCCTGTAATCTGGCTTCCGCATTCTTGCCAATATTGATAATTAAATCATTACCTATATCCTGCGCCAGCACCGGCAGGCGATCAAACGGAATATCGAAAGAATAGATATTGCCGCTGCCCAGATTCATACTGTCTTCAAACTGGAAGAAGAGCAGATCCACTTCGACAAAGGCACGGAAGAACCAGTCGATAGTGCCGCTGATGTCAAACACGGCTAATGGATTGGAGTCATTGTATTCCAGGTTGGCGCCCATCTCACTGAAGCGCACCTTGCCATCGTTATTGAGATCGCTGAGGTTGAAATCGATACCGGTGCTGATGCCACCTTCGACCCCCGCTTCGGCAAGCACCAGATCCAGGGAAGCGCCGGCGGCAATCGAACCGCGCAACCAGGCTTCGACCACATCTTCACCCGTTCCGAAGTCAATATCACTGACAAAGAAGCCATTGATGAGTTCGCCCGGATTGTCGGTCTTGAGGAAACGAGACAGACCCAGAGTGTCATAGCCGATCGCCAGATCTACTCCGGCGTTAAACGCGCCGCGCAGGGTTGCGCTTAAGGGACCGAAGACCGGGAAGGACTGACGATAGTCGAAATTGAATTCCAGTTTCGGCAGATCATAAGTAACAAGATTCACATCTTCCTTGCCCAGCAACAGGCCAAAAATATTAACCGGTTTAAGAATGGCAAAGTTCACACTGCCTTCTCCGACAGTCGTTTCACTGCTTACGGTTTTCGCGAACTCTTTTGCATCGCCATTACCGCCAATGCTGTCTAGATCAATATCCGGCCTTGATGGTGCAGTGAGACCGGATAGGCTGGACTGACCACGCAGATCGCCGCCGGAAAGTTCGGTGAGATCCATGTTGCCAAAATTCAGGATAAGACTGTCACCATTGGCATCCGCTACTGCGTTTTCCACCATATCAATCAGGTTGTAAATCTGCTGGACTGAATTCAGGAAGGGCGTAATCCTTGCACTGGGATCATACATCTCCGCCAGTGATGCCAGGGTCACGGTATAGCCCGACAGATCGGAAATCACCGGCAGGCGTTTGTTGAGCATGCCATCCGGGCCAATCAACCAGTCCAGGGGTTCCAGAACATCACCGATCTGTTCAAGGAAGGGACCGGCAAAATCACTGATGAAGGAACCCAGATCCAGTTCGATATTATTAAACGCTACGTCAGGCGAAGCACCAAAGCTGCCGCTGCCGGCAGCGGTGTCAGAATTAAGGAAAGACCAGTCCATCGCCAGGTCGAAGTTGATCTCGGGCAGCAGTGCGCCCAGACCGCTCAGGCCGTCGACAGCGGAAAGCATATCTTCCAGACCGGCAAAGCTGACATTGACATCGAGTTCACCAACTGCATGACCATTAGCATTGGCGCTGACAATATCGCTAAAGCCAGTAGCGGGTGAAACTATCTCACCAAAAGTCAGGCGACCATCGGAATTGGGATCGTCAAGTTCAACACCAAAGACCAAAGCAAGGTGGCTGTATTCAATGTTATCAACAGGATCGCTTGCCGGATCAAAGGCGTCCTCCGCCTGCAGCTGAAGGAAACCCAGCGTACCGGTAGCGCTGGCCGGGCCGCCACTGCCATCGGTTAATACGGCGGAAGTAATAATCTCCAGTTCGTTTGCGTTTTCAGTTACAAAATAGAAGCCGTCGGTTTGATCCAGACCAAAACCGAAGTCCATCGCCCATTCAATACCCAGTTCCACACCGGCATCCAGATCCAGACCCAGCGCCGGCAGGCCGATATCAAAACCGATATCCTGTTCCCAGATGTAACTGTCTCCGAGAGTAAAATCGAACTGGCCGAAGGTATCGGTCAGGCCAAACCCGCTGACTTCGATATCATCGAGATCAATACCATCTCCATCCCGATCCTGCAGCAGACCGAGGCCGCCGAACTCGTCAAACAGTTTCACCGCGCCATCGGCTTCGGCGGCAAAAATATTGAACAGGGTTTCCTGCACCAGCACATCCGGATCATCCGCGCCGCTCTGTTTGAGCACGGTGCTGAGATAGGCCAGAGTATCTTCGCGGAAGCCTTCGATAAACTGTGCCGCCGGACTCAGGGCATCCCCCAGGAAAGGCAGGTTCACATTGAGTACTTCGCTGTTAAGACCATCCTGCAGGGTGCCAAGCAGGGCATCCAGCCCATCCACCAGAATCGCCGGGTTGCTTAACATGCCGAACAGGGTCAGTGGTTGCAGATTGGTAAAATCGGGCGCATCGATAGAAACGCTGCCCGTAACGCCGTCAAAGAAGTCAGCGATATCATCCACCGTGATGGCCATGATGTTGTTGCCTTCACCACCTACCGGGCTGGAAATGCTGGGGAAGTAAACCGGCAGACTTATGTCGGCGGCCTGAGCCAGGCCGCCATTGGTAATGTCAATACTTAGTTCACCGGCATTCAATGCGCCGAAGTCATATTCTGCATTTTCAAGAAACACCTCGATGCCGGAACCCAGCGAGACGTCGCCACCAATAACACTAATGCCGAAGGGGCCGGTCTGGGCGGTAAACTCGAGATCATTGCCAACCGCGCGCACATCAAAGCTTAAGCCTGTGCCATCACTGCCGCCATACATAAAAGCGGTTGGCGAGGTTGTGGCGTTAACGCCGGAAAGATCCAGTCCCATCGAAAGATTGAAACCGCCTTCAACTTCCAGCCCCAGATCGCCGCTTGAAGAGACACCGATAAAATTACCGAACTTGTCATTGAAACCGCCAAAGCCTGCCAGACTGGCCAGCCTGTCCAGACTCAATTCCATCGGCACATCCATGTCCTGCGTGCGCGTATAGTTTAAATCGATGCGCAGCGCCGCCGTACCGGCGGCAGTGGTATCCAGCACCAGCTCGACCAGATCACTGTCGGAATCCAGTCCCAGGTAATCTTTGATCAGGGTTTCGGTGGCCTGCACACTGCCGGCGGGATCCGCTTCGAGATCATCCACCAGAGTAGCAAACTGATCGGCCATGGTAAGCAGGTCTGAAGTGCTGCGATTGATCACCGGTAGATCTTTATCCAGCGCCTCGACCAATCCGCCAGTACCGCCCTCATCTTCCAGATCGCGCAGATAATCTACCGCCTGATTCAGCCCACTAATGACATCGGTAAAACCGATGTTTTCAAATTTTAGATATTCACCGATGTCCGGACCATCGAAACTCACCTGAATCGCATAATCATCACTGCTATCATTCATCACCGGTGCATTAGCCAGCCAGTCGACAATATCCAGATCCAGGCTGACCGTCGCTGCGGCAAGACCGTCCATACCAATGCCGGTTTCCGGCGTCACCGTCAGATCGATATCAACGTTGCCCGTGATACCGGCATCGACAATGCCGCCTGTCTGATTGGCAATATCGCCATCAGCCATTTTTTCCAGCAGGCGATCAAGGGTGATGCGACTACTGTCATTTTCAATATCATACAGATCCAGACTGGCGCTGGCGGTAATACTACCCGCGCTGTCATCCATGTTGATAGCCAGGAAGCCTAAATTAGCACGACCTTCAATATTACTGGCGTCAAAGCTCAGATTCCCGCTAAAACTTGCATCCTCAATAAAAAATTCTGTCGCGCGACCACGCGCTACCGGCTCGTTATCCGCCACACCATCCGCGCCGGTAAAATCAAAACCCAGTTCATCGGCGCTAACCGTGTTTATATCTTTCATAGCAAAGCGGGCAACGCCGGCATCAGCGGCAACCTTGAACACAATCATATTGCTATTCATGGCCCGGTAAGCTTCCACTCCGACAGGCAGAGAACTGCCATCGCTACCGACGGCGCTTGCCAGTGCGACATTGATATCGTCAAGCAGATCATCTACCGAGCTATTGCTCGCATCGGCGGCGACACTGATCACATAGTCTATTTCATCTACGACCAGCGTGAAGATGGCCGTGTCACTTAAAATCCCATCCAACGGTGTGGGGGAGATCATCAGGCCCAGTTCAGAATAGGCGGTGTTACCAGTAACCGTATTGACTTCCACACGACGCTCCAGCGTCTGTGCCGATGAAGTACCATCACCATTGTCAATCGTGGTGCTAGCGGGTAGTGCGGTCAGTGCAATACGATTTCCGGTGTATTCGGCAACAATATCGCCATCAACAAAGCCTTGTGCCTGCAAAGCAATATTCAGGGCCTCCTGAACATCATCGACCAGATCGTCAATCGAAGTGTTCGTCGCATCGGCAACAACAGCAACGTTAATTATGCTTAACAGGATTTCGCCACTAGCCGAGTCTTCATAAAGTGCAACACTAAAGTTGGCAGTGTCGGACAAGACACCATTCGCAGGCAGGTCAGGAGCGAACAGGGGTGGAGCAATGTGCAGTTCTTCATTAGGCGCAAGATTAACGCCGAAGCTAAAACCAAGGTCAGCACTGGCGCTAAGACCCAACTCACTGGCCGATTGAATGCCGCCGAAACTACCAAGGTCAACATCAAAGTCGACGGCTGTACTGCTGTCAACAAAGTCACGTGACCAGTCAAGACGGAAACTCAGATCCTGGCTGGCGACATCATAGTCCGCCAGCACCTCAAAGCCTGCCGCTGTATACGCCGCCAGAACTTCAGTCAGTTTTTCTGACAGCGTTTGCACGCTATCAAAATGTATGATCGGATTACCACCCGCATCGCGTTCGATAAATCCCTGTTCATCATATTGCGCCAGCTGACGCAGAACATCATCACGGAAAGCCTGAGCAAAATCCAGCGTCTCACCAATAGTCACGCCATCAGTCAGCGGAATTTCCAGATCCAGCACTTCACTTTTGGCCAGCTGCAACAACCATTCATCCAGCTGATTGAGCATACCCAGCATTTCTTCGGCGCTGAGATTATTGAAATCCCGGATATCGTTACTGAGAGTGATATCCGGCGATTCTCCATTGAAGACATCAGTAGCAGTCACGCCAATAGTCTGGCCCGCAAAAGTGTCCCAGATCTGACTTTGCGCCGTATCACTGTAGACGCTGACTGGCAGGCTGACAGTTAAACCATTACCGGCCTGCCGGGTTAAATTTACAAGGCTGTCGATATCACCTGACAGTTCATTTATGTTCAGGCGATTGGCACCATCGCCATCAATGTCGTTAAATCCAAGATCCAGTCCGGCATCGAGTTGAATACTGCCGCCCCGAACCCCGGCTTCAAGGAAACCAATATCCACACCGAAGTTCATATCAGTGGCATTGATGCCAGCATTAACATCAAACTGGTTTACATCGAGAAAGAAATTTGCGTTGTTAGTGTCATCGATGGCAAGGCTCAGTGCCGCATCGAGATTCATCTGTGCAGACAGATCAAAGGTGGCGGCAGCATCCAGTTGCACACCCAGCTCGGCGGCTTCACGTCCCAGATTAATATCAAAGGTGGTGCTGCGTTCAGCGCTGTAATTAAAATTAAATTTCAGTTCTGGATTACCAGTCGCACCGATCACGATATCCAGCGTCATACCGGGGGCGATACTGGCATTAAGACCACCCAGATCCGGATTGTCCTGTACATCGCTTACATCAAGCCCCGCCAGATAATTCAGAAGACCTTCACTGGTCGGAACCTCAGCGGCAGACAGGCTTGCAAAATAATCAGCCAGTCGCTGCTGCAACTGGGCGATGCTATTCTGTGCATCAAGTACCTGATCCAGCGTCAGACTCAGCGTCGGCAGGGCATTGGCCATCTCACCGTAGCCACCCAACGCCCCGGCCCAGTCGGTCAACTGCTGCATACCGTCTTCGAGTGCAGTTTGCCAGCTGCTGATATCCAGCACGGCATTGGCAATGGCGTCACTGGCGCCAAGGTTCAGCGTGACCGTATTTATGCCATCCCCAATCGCGATACTGCCTGCATTGTTACTGAGTGTGAGTGTGCCGGTTACCGCATCAAAGTCCGGCGTGTTAGCGCCTTCAGTATCGGTCAGCGTGTCCTCACCCCAGCCATCGGCGAAGAAATAACTGTCGTCCCCGGCGCCGCCTCGCAGGGTATCATTACCGGCGTTGCCGGTGATTTGATCATTCCCGGCATTACCGAACAGGAGGTTGTCTCCTGCATCCCCGACCAGGCTGTCATTGCCGCTGCCGCCGATAACATTGTTGATGTTGCTAATACTGGTAAAACCGGTTGCCGTGCCTGCCTGCAGATCAACGCTAACCGCATCCGTCCAGAGCGAATAATCCAGCGTTGTGACGCCGCTGCCGCCGATCAGGTTTTCTATACCGCTGACAATAAGGCTGTCTACGCCATCGCTGACAACAATGTCGCCATTGGTCTGTACGGTTACGGTCAAATCAGCGCCAAGGCTCGACAGGTCCAGCGTGTCAGCGCCTTCACCATTGACTGTCAATGAAAGCGCCGAGGCAAGGTCCAAAACAGAAACAACATCGTCAGCGGCATCCGCATTAATAACAATGTCATCACCATCTGCAAAGGCGGTATCTGTGCCGCCATCCGAAATCTGGTTAGCCGTCAGGACAAAATTATCAACGGCGGTGGTCCCGCTTACGGTCACGGTGTCCAGTAAATAATTATAATCCGTCGCGTCGGCGAACAGGTTGGGCGCTTCGATAAGACCAGTGCTGTTTTCCAGCACCCAGTCGCCACCGGCAATCGCACCGCCGGTATTATCACTGGAAGCCGTCACATCGGCGCCGCTAAGTTCGCTGATGCGCTGGATGAAATCCACGCCGCTTTCGCCATCGGCTACATCGCAACCGTACAGCAGGACATCGGCCTGCTCGGTCAATGAGCTGCCCCACTCACGCAGCTGGCTCTGGTAACTGTTCAGGTTGCTGTTGTTAATACCGGCATTGCCCAGGCGCAGATAACCCGCCGCGCCATGCGACAACACATGCACGCCGGCAACATTGTCATACTGCGCCAGCACATCCGTAATTTGAGTTAAACCATCACGACTGCTGTCCAGCACAAATACCTGTAGCGTACGGCTGTCACTCTCGCTATCGGAAATAACGGGTGCTTCAATAGCGTTAACATCCGCTGCGGCCAGATCAATATAGGAATATTCACTTATGCCTGAGTTGCTGACAGAATTATTCTCTAATGCGGTATTGCTGTCAGCCGTTGCCACTGCCAGGGATGCATCATCCTTTTCAGCCAGGGGTAATGTTGCAAGCAGGGTGTTAAATTCCGGGACCGAAGGATCAACGAAGATCAGTTGCAGGCCGACCTGCTGATTGAATTCATACAGGGCCTCCGCTGGCAATGGGGCGAGATGGATCGTTTCAGTTTCTGGTGCGGGTGTGCTGTCGGTGGAAACATCCGTAGCATTGTCTGCCGGCGCATTGTTTTCTTCACCGTCAGCAGCCTGCTCATTCACGACTACGTCATCGCTGGGAACAATCACATCTTCGCTATTTGCACTACCATCAACAGCGGCAACATCCGCAGACACTAACGCAGCATCAACGTCAGGCTGATCGCCCATCAGGGGGGGGTCAAACACAATCCCGTCATCGGCATCGGTAGCGGCGTTTTGCGAATCGGCCAGTAATAGATCCTGCGCCAGATCCTGGGGCGGAATGGCAATCTCGGCTGAAAGCAGGATACGCGGTTCCAGCGGCTCCAGCAATATACCCGATCCTGTGCTGACTGTTTCAGCGTTGTCCTGCTTATAAGCAGGCTTCTTCATATATTTAAACATGGAACACTTCCCCAGCCGGCGCGATGCTCTTTATTCCAGCCAGTTATTGATTGCCAGCAGATCCTGTTCCGTCAGATTTCCCGTTACTTTTTTAAGGCGTAAACTGTTAAGTAAATATTCATAGCGGGCCTGAGCATAATCTTTTTTCGCCTGATAAAGATCACGCTCGGCATCGAGCACATGAATATTGGTATTGAGTCCGGACTTGAAGCCCTGGCGTTTGGCCTTCAATGTGCGCTGCTGGGATTTCACAGCGCGACTCAACGCTTCCACCTTACTGATAGCGCTGATGACGCCGTGGTGGGCGGCGGTGGTCTGACGCAGCACCAGTCGGGTCTGCTGTTCAAGATCCTGTTTGGCTTTGGCATAAAGCTCGGCCGTTTCCCGACTGCGCGAGCTAACCATGCCGCCTTCATAGATAGGCAAACTAAAGCGCAGCAGGATATCCCGGTTAACAACCTCGCTGCCGCCACCAAACAGGGTGCCGCCCGTCTCGCGGTAATTCTGTCGCGCAACCACATCCAGGGTTGGCAGGTGACCGGCTTTCTGGCGTTCCTGTTCATGGCGGGCAATTTCCACGGCATAGCGCTGGATAATCATATCTGGATTGGATTCTATTGCCGTATCAATCCATGCCTGTAAATCCAGGGGATCGGGCCGTTCCAGGACAATGTCTTTTTTCAGTCGGCTCAGATTTTTCGGCAATTCCCCGGTCGACTCACGCAGTTCCTGCTCAGCATCATCCACAGCAAAACGATTTTCGACACTGACCGAGTCCACCCAGGCAAAACGCGCTTCAGCATCCAGCTTGTCGGTTAAACGCGCCAGACCCATGCGATAACGCCCGGTGGCCAGATCCAGCTGGCGCTGGACGGCGATTTTTTCGGTTTCCGAAAATTCAAGCAGATCCTGTGCGGCCAGCACTTTCATATAACGTTCAGCCGTGCGCAGCATCAAATCCTGACGCGCCCTGTAATATTCCACTTCCGCGCGTTTGCTTTCCACTTCCGCCTGGCGAATGCGCACGATGCTGGCCCACTGAAACAGGGGCTGGGTCAGTTTGAGGGTATAACTATTGGTGGGGAAACGAATCTGTCCGACCGCAAACACGGCATTGTCACTGCTGATTACATCCTGAGTGGTTTCCGTGCGCTCGATATCCAGGCTGACATTGGGCAAATAAGCCGCATGCGCCTGATTCAGCGATTCCTTAGCTGCCCGTTTCGCATGCAGGCTACCGATAAACAGGGGATCGTTGTCCAGTGCTTTGCGATATGTTTCTTCCAGATTTTCAGCCTGGGTTGCTGAAATGCTGAACAAACATAACAGTAGGGACACAATAAATCGGGTAAGATATTGCAAGCAGGGGAGGCGCTTTTGTAATACCAACATCAATCTCCTTCACACTTATTATTTTTGTTGTCTGAATTGTTTCTGGATGTCTGTGTTTTCGTGTTTTCTGGGATGTCCGTGTTTTCTCACAGTCCCCGCTTTGATGCCTAAATATCTTGACACATCTCATGGGGATTATGGAACTAAGTCACACTTTTGTAAATAATATAAAGGACCTATAACTTTAGTCATAGATTGAATTATTTCAGGCACACTCTTTACTAAAGTGATATGGTTCAAAGGCTGTAAAAAACTTAAGGTTCCAGTAATAGTGATCTAAACTGGAAACCGGAATAATTTTGTTAAGTGCAATTCATTTTTCCACCTGGAATGCCCCCATGAAAATACTGATAGCGGATGATCATGCACTGTTCCGTCAGGGACTGCTCTATACCCTGCAATCGCTGGGTGATGATGTCGAAGTAATGGAAGCTGAGAATGCGGCGGAAGTTCTCGACTATGTCGAAAAACACACCGATCTGGATCTGATCCTGATGGATCTGGACATGCCGGGCATCGATGGCTATTCCGGCCTTCTCAAACTGCGTGAAAATCACCCGGAATTGCCTGTGGCCATTGTCACTGCTTCAGAATATGAAGCCGATATGCTGCGCATCATAGAAAGCGGTGCTTCAGGCTATATCCCAAAGTCCATGACCAGTAACGAAATGCTGGATGCGCTGAAACAGATCCTGGACGGGGAAATTTTCGTTCCCGATCTATCCATCACCAGCGGCACTTTCCAGATACGCCAGATCACAAGCTCCGGCCCCCTGCTGGCGGATCTGGACAAAAATGAAGCGGCCGCAGAAATAAGATCACGCCTTACGCCCCGTCAGATCGATGTACTGAAACTAATGTGTGAAGGTATGTCCAACAAAGTGATTGCCCACAGTCTGGGCATGGCGGAAGGCACGGTAAAAATTCATGTTACCGCAATTTTGAAAGAACTGAATGCCACCAACCGCACCCAGGCGGTAATCATGGCCAAAGAAATAGGGTTTGTTTCAGCCTGAGCCCTGTTCAGCCTGTTGTGCTTCCATTTCTTCCCGCAATTTCTGCTGATGAATATGTTTCAACAGGGCGCGCAGACGCGCAGGCTGCACAGGCTTGTGCATCAGGTGGTAAGCATCGGCACCTTCTTCGTGTAGTTTTTTAATTGCCACATCACCGGTAATCAGCACCGCCGGAACTTTCCTGCCAATAATTTCCGTGATCGACCTGATCGCATCCAGCCCGGTTTTGTTATTGCGCAGGCGATAATCGGTAAGAATACAGTCCAGCTCATCGTTATACGCATCGATCTTTTCACAGGCTTCCTCGCCCGATTCAACGGAAATCACTTCGCATTTCCAACCCCGTAACAACGCATCCAGCGCATCCAGGTTGGAGCGCTCATCATCGATAATCAGGATTTTAAGCTGACTGAGTTCCATTCCGGGAGTCCGCACAAGTTCTGACTCTGGCCGGGGAATATCCTGCTTTCGGCCCAGGGGAACTTCAACACTGAAACTTGAACCCTCACCATGTGCTGAATTTACATGCACATGGTGGTCCAGCAACTGACTGATCTTGGCAACAATGGCCAGCCCCAGCCCCAGTCCTTTTTCCCGATCACGCTCAGGATTACCTATCTGCACATATTCATCGAAAATTGCCTGCAGGCTGTCTGCATGAATGCCTACACCGGTATCTTCAACGACAATAACAATTTTTCCCTTCCCCGGCTTACAGAAAAGCCTGACCCTTCCCTTATCCGTATAGCGCAGGGCATTGGAAACAAAGTTACGGATCACCCGTTCCAGCAGGATATTATCCGAATAGACAATGGCATCACAGCAACTATCGACGACAAACTCCAGCCCCTTGCGATCGGCTTCCGGCCGATAATCATTTTCAATCTTGTCGAAAATATCCCGCAATCTGAAACTTGTGATATTCGGCTTGAGAACCCCGGAATCCAGCTTACTGATATCCAGCAGGGCATTGAACAGATTTTCCAGCGCGGATACCGCCAGCATGATCTTGTCAACGATATGTTTGACTTCCGGATATTTGATGCGATCACAGAGTGCGCTGGAAAGCAGAGACAATGCATGCAGAGGCTGGCGAAGATCATGGCTGGCTGCCGCCAGAAACTTGGACTTGGCAACATTGGCCATCTCGGCGGATTCTTTTTCTCGCGTCAAACGTTTAACCAGTTCGAGATTTTCAAATCGAAGCCGCAGACTTTCGGTCAGCATGCGATTCATACTATGGCCAAAAATCATGAAAATGGCGATATAAACAGCAATCAGGAGGCCGATAATAATATTAACAAAATCCCCCTCAATCAATACCCGTAGCAACAGGGGAACCGTAATCAATAGAAAAGAGCTGAAGAACAGCCAGCGCACCATGGACAAAAAGACCAGTGAGCCCGCCGCCAGCGCCAGCGGAACGACAATCCCTACTGCCTGGTACTGACCACCATTAGGAATGTAAAAAACACAGGCGCCCAGCCCCCAGATAGAGACAGAAAGAAGCGAAGGGATAGAGAACAGACGCCACCACAACAGCATATTCTCCGCCTGCACGTCTTCCCTATAGAATTTCCAGGCAAAGAAACCGCGCACCATATTAATCACCACGATAGCCCCCAGCCAGGCTAACAACAAGTCGTGCGGATGCTGCTTCCAGTAAATGGCGGTCAGCATAGTTGCAGAAAAAACCGATGCCAGAATGAATCCCGGAGAATTCTTTAACAGCGTCTGTATCTGGATATACTCCAGATTTTTATCCTGTTCCTGTATTGTCAAGCAGCTAACCCTCCAGGTTATCGCCAGGAAAGATATTATCCACGATCATACCGGCTGCGGATGTCCAACATAATAACCCTGTATAGCATCAAAGCCCAGTTCTTCCAGAATACGCGCAACGGCCTCGGTTTCAACCGGTTCGGCAATCACATCCAGTTCCAGATTATGCGCCATTTGCAATAGCGTCCTGAGATAAAACTGATGTTCACTGTTATCTTCAATGCCCCTGATATAGTGGCCGGATACCTTTATATATCGCAATTTTAATTTTAGCAAATAACCAAAATCATGATTGCCGCTGCCAAACCGTTCAATCGCCACCCCGGCGCTGTACTCTGCCAGGCGATTCAGGCTCGCCTGAATCGCCGTTGACCTGAGCTGTCCGGATTCATTAATTTCAAACAGTAAACGCCTGCCTCTCTCGCCAGATTCAACAAGTATATCCAATAACCACTGAACAAAATCAGCATCTTCCAGACTGGCAATATTCAGGTTCACCGCATAAATCATATCCGGATTGGCACCGGAATACTCAAGTACCCGGCTAACCACCAGCCTGTCGATTTTATGCACCAGGCCATGATCCTGTGCAGTTGGCAGAAACACCCCCGCCGCAACAGATTGACCCGCCTCATTTATTCTCAGCAATACTTCAACAAGGCCTGTTTTCTCACGACCGAAATATTTAATCGGTTGCACATGGATCTCAAACCGTTCAGGTTCAGTTTCAACAGCCCTGTCCAGCAACGCTCTCCATTCACCCGCCGTCTTTACCCCCGGCATATGGGCTGATGGCTTTTCAAATAGATGCCATTTTTCAGCGTCGGGGGATTCTGCCTGACGTCGCGCCTGATCCGCCTCGGAAAGTATCTCCCTGATATTCTTCTCTGAACTGAATTCAGTAACTCCTATATACAGATCACCGGGGTATTTACTATCGCCCCTGGAGGCATACGCGCTTAATATTATCTCGGCGCATTCCACTGCCTCATTGGCATGTGGATTTTTGATCAACAGAGCAAAATCCCCTCCCCCTATCCGTGCCGGCACCTGCTTTTCATCTCCCAGCCGCAGCTGGAAAAGACAGTTTTTTATCGTTTTTAATTCCTTATCACCATATTCATAGCCATAATTTTCATTAGCACGCGTCAAACCTGACAGATGAATGATCAAAACGGCCGCATTCCTGAATTCATCCCTGTCCTGCATAAAGCTCTGCAGTTCTGCCAGATAGCCGCGTCGGTTTGCCAGTCCCGTCAAAGCATCGCGATAAGCCAGTTGCTGATAGCTGTTTGCCAGCTCCACCTGCATTTCTATATTCGCTCTGACTTTCTCCGTCATCAGGTTCATCGCCGTGACCACATTGCGTAACTCCCGCGCGTGCGGCAACTCATCCTGAAACAGATATTCCTTGCGCGCAATAGCCAGCGCCTGCTGCTCTGTCCTCATCAGTGGTTGCAGCAGCCTGCGTAAGCCATAAAACACCAGCACGCTGATAAAAATCGTCACCATCGATAACCAGAGAACATTATTGCGCGTTATTTTCCATAACTCATCATAGGCATAGCCGGGATGAATGCTGACCGACAACTGCGCCCTGTTATTCCAGTCAACAAATATCTCGCTTGTCTGCACAGGCGTATCCAGCGCCAGCAATTTTACAAACCAGTCGGGCGCTTTCGCTGTCCAGACATCCAGTTCACGCTTAATTTTAAATGATCCCTGCCAGGCATCCAGTGATATATATTTGAAATAACCCCGATCAAAAATTACATCAATCATTGAATTAGCCTGCGCCAGATCCTGTTTGCGAATAACAGGCGCCAGCGATAAACCCAACGAAGTCGCCGTGTCCTGAGCATGAACGGAGAGCTGGTTATTGAGATAATCCTGAGTGCTTTTAATGCTGATATACAAAGTGCCCACATAGGCCAGACCAAGAACGATCGCAACCAGGGTTAAAATCTGCTGTTTCAAACTCACCGGAGTTCACCTTTATAATATTTTTTATAAAACATAACTATCATAGCCATTTCTTCCGGCAATACTATTGACTCATTTTTATTCTTTTCATCAGTGTCTTCCAGATGCCAATGTTCTCACTTTTACCCACTTTTATCCCACCCTCACGCAACATTTTTGCAGCCCAGAGACTGTTACCGTTAAAACTGTAAGAAGGGATCAGATCCGGACGCAGCGAAGCCGGCTTTATCGTCCGCTCCAGGTTATCCAGTATTTTCGGCTCGGCATCCGGCGTTTCATAATATCCCAGAACCATATGCGCCTGATTAATGGACGTCGCCTTGACATAAATCAGACGCAGCTTCTCTGTCGCCACACCCAGTTCACGCAGGGTAAAATATTTGGCAATTGAGAAATCCTCACAATCTCCACCCGCAGTCACAATAAATTCGACCGGCGTGGCCCAGTAATCCTTCCTTCCCCAGTGTTCCAGATCGCTGACAAAGCGCATACGGTTGAAAAAATCGTTCACCGCTTCCAGCTTTTCTATTTCCGATCCATCTCGATTGCCCACCAGCATTCTCTGCCAGTCCTCAATCCGGTTAACGGCGGCCTGGCCATAGCGGCTTTGCAATGCGTTTAATTGTTGCGTGCTCAACAGGCGGGGTTCACTGACAGTGGCTATCGCCAGCAGCAGGGCAAATAGTATCAGCAGAGAACGCAGGTTATTGCTATCAGCAGCAATACATCTACCTGGCCTGTTTATTGCCTTGTTCAGAAAATCGAGCGTCATCGGGATGGAATACTGCGGGTTGGGGTACCGTCACTCCTGATATTAGTCGGTTCCCCCTGTTATCGGCAGCTGGAAGCTATATTTAAGGTCAGAATACGGATTCCGGGCGGTTTATTCCAGATTTCAATCAGATGACGGCCAGGCGCCGGCGCCTCCCCTGTCGGATTGAGCGTATATACGGTAAAAATGCGATAAACGTCAGTACAATCGCAACACCGCTGAGGAACTCTTTATAAAATAAAACGCTGGAAATATACTAAGAAAGCTCTGATTTATTCCGTTCGCCCTGAGCTTGTCGAAGGGTGTTATTTATAAGACACTGACTTTATTACATCGGTATTCATGGTTCGACAAGCTCACCACGAACGGCGGAATAAATCAGAGCTTCCATAATTATTTTCGCTATTGCCTGACTGCAGCAGGGTGGGCACGATATTTATGCCCACGCGGCAATTTAGCCTCCGTATTCCCATCATTAAAACCTCAATCCTGCACCTGATTGATTCACAGGATGGACACATCATTTTTATGATCAGCGTGGGCACAAAAAAACGCGCCCACCCTACGAGATGCTCTCAATTGGGATGGCAACCTGTCTGCTGTAAGCCGCTGCTGCGTTCCAGCCCGAACAACAAATTCATATTTTCAACACCGACCCGCGCACCACCTTTTCCAAGACTGTCCAGCACACTGAACACCACTACTCGATTTCGTTTTTCATCCACATCCAGACCGATGTAACAATAATTCGTACCTGTGACTGTGCTAACCCAGGGGTAGGCCCGATACTGCCAGGCTTCATTTTTATCTTCCGGCAGGTCATAGATCCTGATAAAGGGATGGCCTTCATAGAAATCAGAATAAAGCGCGAGCAGATTTTTCCGTGAAACGGATTCAAGGCTAAACGCATGACATATATTGAGAATACCTCGCGTGATCGGCACATAGATCGGCGTAAAATGTACATACACCTCATCGCTGACCAGCCGTGACAACTCCTGCTCCATCTCATAAGTGTGCCGATGATCCACCACGTTATAGGGCAGCAGATTATTCCCAATCTCAGGATGGTGCGCAGCGCGTGACAGTTCCGCACCCATACCGGCGGTACCCGAGAGACCGTTGACCACCAGGGAACGGCTATCCACCAGCCCCTGCGTAAGCAGGGGTGCGAGTCCCAGAATGGCCGCCGAGGAAAAACAGCCCGGATTAGCAATCAGTCTCGCCTGCCTGATGTCTTCGAGGTGAAGTTCCGATATGCCGTACACGGCCTCCTCCGCCAATGGCCATTGCGTATGGGGCTGGGCATAGATTCGTTCCCAGACAGGCTGAGAGTCCAGACGAAATGCCGCACCTAAATCAATCACCCGACAACCCGCTTCCAGCAGGCGCGGCGCTATCTGCAAACAGGCCGATGTCGGTAAGGCCATAAATACAACCTCACAGACTGCTATGTCATCAGGCGATATATCATCAGAACGAATCAGCTCAATTCCCTGTCCATACAGATCTGGATGGTAGTTTTCGATCGGTCCCGGCGTACGGCTGGTCACCCAGGCGAGCTCGACCCCAGGGTGATTCAGTAACACCCTGACCACTTCACCCCCCATATAACCACTTGCCCCAATCACCCCGACCCGAATCATGACGCTACCCTTTTCATGCTATTTTCTCCCGCTTCACCCGCGATCCTGTCCCGAAATGCGTTTTGCAGACGTTGAAACACCGGCCCGGGGCAGGAGTGCAACATTCGGGCATCAATCTCACGCACCGGCACCAGCTCTACCGCCGTGCCCGTCAAAAAACATTCATCAGCGGTATAAAGATCATAAGGCGCCAGGGTTCTTTCGCTGCATGTGATACCCAGCTCACGCGCCAGTTGCAGAATAATATCGCGGGTTACCCCCTCCAATGCGCCATCAGTCACAGGCGGCGTCATCAACGTCCCATCCCTGACAATGAAGATATTGTCCGTCGTCCCTTCTGTAACGTAGCCCTGCGCGTTCAACAGAACAGCTTCATCCGCATCGGCATGACTGGCTTCCATTCTTGCCAGCACCTGATTCAGGTAGTTAAGCGACTTCAGGCGCGGATCAAGTCCATCCGGCGGTAAACGACGAGTAGACGCAATCACCAGTTTTGCGCCCTGTTCTAGAACATGCGGCGCAACAACGGCAATGCGGTCGGCAATAATAAAGGCGGTAGCCCGCTTACATAATGCGGGATCAATCCCCAGCGATCCCTCGCCGCGCGTAATCACCAGGCGCAAATAACCATCCGCCTCGGTACAGGCCCGAATCACATCTTCGATGGCTGTTTCCAGTTCATCGAGTGTGTACGGGAGCATCAAACCAATGGCGGTAGCGGAATGACTCAGCCGACGCAAATGCGCCTCAAGGCGAAAAGCCTTACGCCTGTAGAACCGAATTCCCTCGAAAACACCATCACCATATAACAGGCCGTGATCAAACACGGAGACCGTTGCCTGTTCCCTGTTAACCAGTTTCCCATTTAACCAATACGCCGCCACAGCCCTGCCCTCCGTTAGATTAGTGGCATAACTGTAACCAGAAACTGGCATGCATTACAGATACAGTCTATGATTAATTCGACCAGTACAGATTTGAACCTGGACACACTCACGCTGCAGGTTCGCCTTCAGGCGAACACATGCGACTCGCCTGTGCCGAAGGGCAAAAGCCACACCTGCCAGGCCTCGTTACTGCAGGCAAAGCCGACAAGATTAAGAAAACCAATGACAAATCATCGTGAAACCTTTCTCTATGAGCAACTTGCGGCAGATTTGTCACAGGCCATTCAACAGGGGATATACAGCATTGATGAACGCCTGCCTTCTCTGCGACACATTAGTGAACAATACGAAGTCAGTCTGGCTACCGCAATCCAGGCGTACCAGAATCTGGAACAGGATGGACTGATTGAGTCCAGACCCCGATCCTGCTACTACGTTTGCCCATGGTTTACCGAACAACTCGATGAACCGGTTATCAGTCAACCCAGATCATCACCGACTGAAGTCAATGTAGGCTATCTGGCGATGTCACTGATAAATGAGGCGCGACAACCTGGTCTGGTAAAACTCGGCGCAGCCGTACCCGAGGCGAGTTTACTCCCACTGGGAACGCTGTCACGCACGCTTGCCGGTATTGCCCGACGAGAAAGTCGAGCCGCATCCCGCTATGAAGAAACTCAGGGAAACGCCGGATTGCGCAAACAGATCGCACGTCTGATGAGGGACAGTGGGGTTCGGTGCACGCCTGATGACATCATCATCACCAACGGTTGCCTGGAAGCGCTGGGCCTGGCACTACGCGCAACATCGAACACCGGTGACACCATCGCAATCGAATCCCCGACCTATTTTGGCGTATTACAGGTCATAGAATCATCAGGCATGAAAGTGCTTGAAATTCCAACCCATGCCGGCAGCGGCATCGATCTGGATGCGCTGGAGAGAAGCATTAGAAAACGAAAAATCACCGCCTGCGTATTAATGCCGACATTCAATAATCCACTGGGCTCGTCTATGTCGGAAGAAAACAAACAACGCCTGATCAGGATGATGGAGAAATATAATGTCGCCCTGATTGAAGATGATGTTTATGGCTCACTGAGTTATGAACCACGACGTCCCAAAGCCGCCAAAGCCTACGACACAAGTGGAAACGTTCTCTACTGCTCATCGTTTTCCAAAACCGTAGCGCCGGGCCTGCGCATCGGCTGGATACTGGCCGGCCGTTTTCAGAAACAGGTGAAATACCAGAAATTTCTCGACAATATCTGCACCGCAATCCACCCCCAGCTGGTTATGGCCGAATTTCTGGCCAAAGACGGTTATCGACGTTGCGTAAGACATTCTGCGCGCATTTATCGACAGCGAATGGATCAATTAAGACGATGGGTCTCCGATGCTTTTCCCAAAGGCACACGCATCGCCAATCCCAAAGGCGGCTTCCTGCTCTGGATCGAACTACCGAAAGCCTGCAGCAGCATAGATTTATACCAGAAGGCAATGGCGAAAAAAATCGCCATCACCCCCGGCTTACTGTTCTCTGCACAGGGCCAGTATCAGCACCACATCCGTTTAAGTTGCGGCGCTGTAGAAAGTGAACAGGCGCGCAAATCAATTAACACCATTGCCAGATTGCTGTGACAAAATAAACCACCCACAGAGCGGGTGGTATGATAGGGTGGGTGCGATTTTTTGTGCCCAACCTACTGGTTGTTCTGGCTCCCACGCTCCTGCGTGGTAACCCATATCTTACTTCACACCATCACCACCGTATGCATTCCCACGCAGGAGCGTGGGAATGAGAAATATGGCATGGGAAAACCTGGTCCTGTGCTTTTTTCCATTCACAAAAAAATAATTACATTATTTCGGAACACCTGTTTTCCTGTAAAGAAGACCATGGTTTCCACGGTATACAGCCTTCCAGTCCGCCTGGCTTTGCAAATAGCGATTTAAAGCATAAACCTGCTTTGTTCCGGGCTTAAAATACGGAATCATGACATAGTCGAAATGTTCATTTTTGAAATACTGAACCCCTTCCTCTGTAGCCCACAACATGTTCATATATTTATCCAGCTTCGAATCATCAAGCATTCGACCATCGATATATAGTTTCATATTCGGATACAAATTCCAGATTAAATAGCCTCCCCAGCCAAAATAATTAAACATATAGCCGCGAAGATTTTTATCGCTGCAATAGCGACTCAAAACTGTCGGATAACGAGATGCGTTGATATTGTGTGGAACAGATGCTGTTCTGTAATTTGTCTGCAGCAGGATGAAGGCGCCGAACAAAACAATGAGGGGAATAATATATTTTAGCGGAGTGATGTCTGACAGGGAATTGCTGAATATTTGAACCCTGTCGTATTGCATAATGGCCTGCATTACATACGGGCCTGATATAAGTATAAAAAATAGATAGTAGCGGAATGAATCAATACTAATTGCGCCAAGAAACAGGGTGATAACAGCTTTTCCTGGTGAAAGCCGAAAAATCCCGGGCAAGGCTGTTAAGGTTAGAGCGTAAAATAAATAGATCCAGGATTGTGCAAGCGGGTAGCCTAAAGTATAAATTTTCAGGGCGCTGGTATATTCTGAAGTACGAGATTGCAGGTCGCTGATTTGAAGCTCAAAAATATATCGCACCGCCTGAAATCCATTTGGGTTAATATAGGCAAATAAAGCAAATGAAACCGCCAAAACAAACAGAATCCCTGGATTAATTTGATGTTTGTTTTGTTTGGACCCATATTCAAAAAAGTTTAGTATCGAATATATAAAAAGCAGAACGACACCAAGAATGAAGGACCCATGAGTATTTGCCCAGACTATAGCAATAGCCGGAAGCAGAAGAAGATACCTTGTTTTTCCGGTATTCTCTACCCAGTCAATAAGTAAAAAAACAAATAAGGCAAAGGCGAAGCCAAAAAGCTGCGGCCGTAACCCGGTAAAACCAAATAAATTAAACCCAATAAGGCAGACTAAAAATAAAGAAGTGGATTCTGAAATTCCAAGTAATTTTGCTCGGATATAAGTTAAAAGCAAAAAAGAGGACAGCAACAATGATCGGAATACAACTAAACCATCATCGCTAAAATAATTATAAATTTCGTAAAGTATGATCTGACCGAGCCATTGCCCCTTAAGAACAATATCTGTTCGTATTTTATTTTGTGCAGAAAAAACTGAAAAAGGGTCGCTGGAAGGAAGACTGTTATTTTCAATAATCCATCGCCCGGAAGCCATGTGCCACCAGACATCAATGTCCCATATGGGCAATAGAAAGCTCCAGAAAAAAAGGAACAAAAGGGCGCACAAAATCAGGCGCCCCACATATTTATTTTTATGATTTAGAGGGCTATCCATGTATACCAGGCACCACTCCACTATATGTATGGGTTGTTCAATAAACCACCCCGCCGCAAGCAGGCGGGATCGGACCTGCGCAATACACTGATTTTAATACGATCTATTCTAATAATATCGTATTATTTCCCCTTAGGCTGCCCATTTCGACCACAAAATGCGTCCTGTAAGTAAGCGAAGGTTCCCTGAGCAGACAGGCATTTTCGGTCTCAGCCGATTCCCGACACGCACCTCGAATACCTAATCCACTCCTGAACGCCTCGATAAACTCAGGCCGCCCAGCACCAGATTTTCTGTCCATAAATCATTAGTTGATAACCAGCCAGCTTACGGCCGGTAGGAGACCTTTGGCTATTTCGGTTAAATTTCAGCCATCACCACTTAGCTGTCGTTCAAAATATTAACTAATTTTCTAAAAACATAGAAAGCAGACATTTATTTATGAAATGCCTGCTAATCCTTAGCCATCATGATCTATATTAGAATCAATTGTTCACTGACCCCAGCCTGTTCTATTGTTCACTGACCCCAGCCTGTTCTACTATCTAACAACAACACACTGCTATTCTGATAATTGTGTGCTTCATACAAGGAAACATGATCGCGCTCAGGATTGCAAAGATAATTTATATACCCAAGAAAGCGAACAACTATCCGTCGTTATATTTTCATACTTCTCTGGATATGGATAAATTATTCTTACCTGGGGGTTATGGATTGCAAACAAACACGCACCCAATGCCATTGGTTTGTTACCTAAAGGTGCAATATTAATCGCAGCATCATCGTGTTCAGAGACCAATGCTTTTAGAGTGTTGTATATTTCAAATGGATTAGATGACTTGCTATACAATAGCTTACTAGAAAGGTTTACCAATTTTTCATTATTTATCAAACTTATATCTTTGAATTTTGTCTCGAAACTTGGAAACCCATTCACAATCACTGTTTTTGTCGGTGCAACTATTTCACTTATCTCTGAAGAAAGGTCACCATCGAATCCTAAAAGAACAACTAACATTCTTTCATCTTTTCGATCATCAGTCCCAGGAAACGAAGGCACCTCCCCTACACTAATTGGTCCACTACTCGACCTGAATGAACAGTATGACTCATCACTAAATCTATAAGCTCTCGGTTGTGTATAAAAAACAAGCAACTGATTCATTTGTATAAAAGCCAAATATTTCAACAGCACATAGAAATATGGTTTGGTGAAGCATGATATATCTAGCCCAATATCGTAACTAGACATTATTTCTATGCTACTTATTAGGTTTGGAATGCAAGTTGTTGAATCGGTAATGTCTGCCTTTATTTTTATTGTTTCTCCTATAAAAATCGATTCATATTTACAATATGCATAAGAATACTCTAGATCACTTTTCATGTGGCGCTGGGGAAAATCGAACACAATAAGCTTTTCTATTTCACAGCCTGTGTCAACGAGCTTTTCAAGATTTTTATACGAACGATAGTCCGCACCGGCGGCAATGATAAAACAATCAAGATGTTTTGGAAGTTTACCTTCCGACACCAAACCCATGTCATATACTTCTCTTTCCATTAAGTTACTTCATCCTAAATCAAGAGTATTCTGTCGTGATTCGGGGGGGTTGGTCTCCAGCGCTCGTCTTGGCGGTACGTTCTCCTCAGAAATCAATCGTATAAAATCATTGCACCCATATGCCTCACTAATCCCTCCTCGTGTTCTGTAACTGATCTCAAATATCGGAGAAAATATTCTATTTAGGGTATATAACTCTGTCTTTTTTGCACCAGGTGCTGATTGTTGTAATCTAGGTTTCTTTTGAATAACCGACCACATTAATGCTGCATCAAAAGCTGATTTAGACTCACCATCCAAATCACTCTCATCCAGCGAAAACTGATTTGTTTCTGGGTAGCGTATTTTTAGATCCAAGTGATACTTTCGAAAAATCGAACCTAGATTTTCTGCAAGCCGATATAAACGTCCCCCGTGCTTTTCAATTCTCTTTACTTGCTGGAGCTCATCAAAAGCCACTTCACGGGAAGCTGTTGCCTGCAAATTATTTGAAATAGGCTCATCAACACATTTGTCTTTCGATTCAAACTCAGCATATCTAAATGCGTACCTGCATAACTCTATAAAATGACCAACAATGCCAGATGACAAATAACTGAATGTATTAAAGCTATAATAAAGTTTTTGCTTTCGATAAATAGAAGCAAGAATAATAGTCAGTGAAAGTCGATATTTATTTACCAAATCATATTGAAGTTTATTAGCAGCCTCACTGCGCGATTTTTTTTCTAGATTCTCTAGTTCATATATTGCTCTTTCTGTGACTTCTGGCATTTCTCCTCTGACGATCCAAAGAAACCCTAACATTCTTAGTAGTGGGCTATTATTAGGCGGTAAATCCACATTCTTCAAACTAGGAAATTTCGACTTAAAGAAATGATCAATCTTTTTTGGTTTCCCATCAACAATAGATAGCGCTTCATTTTCAAGGTCTTCCTTTTCACCAAGAAAATAGCAAATATCTGTAAGACCTCGTTCCTTAAATATGGGTACTTTTTCTAAACGTTTTCGTGCAATCTCTCTAAGAAATTGTTGGTAACCAGAAGATTTTGAATGGAGAATTTCTTCAAAAATATACTTACGGTAATCTCTACTCTCCTTCACAAAGTCATCTTCATTTACCGTTGCATATGTTCTCCATCCATTCCGCCTCATACCTATGCGGAATGTAAAACCCGGAAATACAAACTTAAGCAATGTGTTAACAACTTGCTGCTGTGGAGAGCTAAAGTTTTCGCATTCATCAAGCAACAAAATAAAATTGGTCTTATCGTGTATTTCCGGAAAACACTCCTTAACCAATTTTGGTATCGAAAAACTCAAAGATTGAGAAAGAAAAGGTTTGGTTGGTTTAAACGTTTTTGACTGAAAGCCGACAATTGCTCTAAAATCCGACACTTCAAGGAGTCTTTTGGTTGTTTCATCAATAAGCACTTGAATAGATTCTAGTTCATGTTTACAACCCAGAAGATTTGAAACCCCTTTTCGAAATTTTCCGTGTGACGACGAACACGATAACCCCCCTGTTACCTCAATTGCATGTACAGCAGTTAATAGTTCTCTTGCTACGAACAATTCAAAATAATGGATAAAAAGATTAATCCATACTTCCTCGGTTAGATTAGATCCTTCAAATGACTTTAACGTCGCCCCATCGAATCGGATATAAATACCTATACCACCAAGTTTATTTAGATAATCCACAAAAGACTGATCGAGAGGCTTCTTATGCTCATAACGTACCTTTTGAACATCAAGGGAACACTGCCTTAGAAACATTGTTTTCCCCGACCCTCTTCCCCCCATAAATATTAGAGGACCACACTCTTGGTAAACATCCACTTCGGACAATCCTGCTTTAGAAAATATTGAAAAAGGATCGCACCAGTACTCCAGCAATGACTCTATATCAATCTGGTTTGCGTGGTAATCACTAAAAGGATTTTTATACAAAATATCCGAGCTCACTTGACTTAGTCCTTCCATAATTTTTGTGGTATCTCTCAAATATTGGCTTCCATCCGTTCTGTTTAGACCAAATAATGGGAAGTGTGTTGTCTGGAACGTTATAAAAAAAACCAAACAAATATTGACCGTTTGAATATCCCAACGGATCAGTAGGACAACATTTTTTTCCGTAGTATTCAGCAAGTTTTAAAGCATTATCTTTATGATCACTATTCAAATTAAAGATATTAGATTTTGCATGGAATGCTTTATTTTCGTTTGTTAATGTTATGGCATTTGTGACCATTACATTTTTCGCAGCTAAAAATTCAACAGCTGCTTCAGACGCAAGAAGAGTTAACAAATGAATTTTACACTGGGAGTATTTATCTATTTCTAACTTAAGATACTTCCATGCCTGACTGTCATCATTTGCTGACAATGTAACATCATCAATAAATACAACTGTTTCAGTACCCGGCCTAAGAACACCGCTTTCAGGAACAATATCTCGTTTACCAATGTCATTCGTGGTGCGAAACAAATATAACACCATGGCACCACTTTCCCCTTGTCTACCCAAACTTGAAAACATAGAGGATGAATTGATCCGCTCAAGGCGCTCATCAATAGCCCCGACCAGCTCTAAAAGCAATCTTCGGTGCAGATGTTCTCTATATACAGTTCGGCAAAGGTGTTTCACCTCATCTTCATTATAAAAAACGTAATTAGAAAGTATCCAAAGTGCGAGTGATTCTTCGTATTCTTTATCAAACACTGCGCCAGAAAAATTGGACAACCAGTCAGTAATAGCATCATTACTAATTCGCCTACCCCAAACTAACTCGTTGGTAAGCACAATTTCTTTTAATAGCTCATCTTTTTTAGGAATTCTATTCAAAACCATTCTTCACTTTTACATTTGGCTGATCAAAACGACCAATAGAGCCCTTAATATATTCCATGTTCGCTTCTATACCGATCCATCGCCTACCAATTTCTTCTGAAGCTTGACCAGTAGTATTACTACCACAGAACGGGTCCAACACTATATCTCCTGGATCAGTTAAAAAGCTAATAAAAAAGCGAGCAACATCTATTGGCATCCGTGCAGGGTGAGGTTGTATTTTCTGATCTCTACAGTGCTTAAGATAAGGTGATTGTGACTCGGTATTGGAAGAAACTAGCACGTTAGGTGGGATAGCTCCTCCGTTGTCAATAAGAAAACTATCTCCATTAATTTTATGATTCGACGGTCTATGGCCAGAGTTATAACGTCCTTTTTCTAGCAATCCTTTCATCTTATTACTGTATTCAACTAATACTTTTCTATTGTCTGCCTTAGGCCTCTCAGACTTACTCATCCACCAAATATGTGTGAATGCGTCTTTAACTCGAATTCTGTTTATAGTAACCCAAGGAGCTGGTGTTGGTAACTTTGCTGTGTTGTACCATACAAACTGCTGACACAAATGAAGACCGCCTGTTTCTAAGAATCCGAGTAACGCTCTGAGCGCAAGAGTGGACATTGTTGGGGATCCTTGATTCCAAGAATTCCCCATCTCAATTACAATCGATCCATCATCACATAGAAATTTCGAAAACAACTCGGATTGCTCAGACAACCAATCTAGGTATTCTTGATCGGTTAAGTTTCCATATTTTTTTTTTCGATTTAGAGGAAAAGGGGGCGATGTAAATATCAAATCGATATTATTTTTATAGCGCTCGAAGTTCTTTGTATTGAGAACTTCTTCTGCCCTTCCTTGAACACAGCTACCAAGACTTGTTGAATAGACTGCCTCTCTTGGAGCATACAATTTCTTCTTATTGCTCAAGCTTTACTGCCTTTATCATATCGTAACATCACCTTAACCTATGCCTGACAAAATCACTTTAACATATTGATAATTATATTATTTTAAGAAGAATAGCACGAAGGATAGGGGATGTGCCACTATTTACAATTTTCCTTACATATGAACGTCTGCTTTGAATCGATTCCATTAGGATCCTATGAATTATCGAAGTACCGGTTCTGGCTGTTCCATCGTGACACCCAGAATCACGATAGGTCAGCTTTGGGCCGATTTCAGCCTGTCACCATGAATAGCGAGCACAATAAAATCAACCACTTAAAAGCCACACCCTTCGACAAGCTCAGGGCGAACGGAATTAATCAGAGTTTTCTTAGATTAAATGGCTTCATTTCAACCTGGGCCGGTATTCAAGAGCGCTGCCCATTAGCCAGCCCCTTCAATGCTCCAGACTTATCGCCGCTGCACAGAATAAAATCTAACCCGCCGGCACGGCAAAAAGAAGAACAAAGCTCAGGATAAGCCCGATAAAGACAAAGCGGATACGTTCCCGAATATTGCGACAAACTGTGAACGCTACCAGACACTGCAGCAGGTAATAAAAAGCAAAGGCGCGTGATGCCAGCGCAATAACCTCAAAGGTGGAACTTGACCAGGCCAGCACTATTGCGGCTGCGCCAACCAGTAAATACCCCCAACGTGCGCTGATGCGTTCTCGACTCGCCTCCTTCATATTGGCGGCGGCAGCGAGGGTATCTGCGACTGCGGCGGAAAATTGCGACATGCTGGCGGCTATAATCAGGGGCAGGGGTAAAAACAATGAGGCCGTTGCCGCCAGGGTGATCAGGCTGTTATCGCCGTAGTTTCCATTTAGCACCGGAACGATGGGCTGCGCCAGGGTGACGAATAATACGTAGATGCTGAGTGAAAAATATTGTGACCAGCGTGCGACGCGGATACGCGTGAGCGGGTCAAAATTTTCACCCAGATAGCGCGTTGTTTCGAAACCCTGCACAATGATCAATGTGCCCGCGACAATGGTTACGATCTCCCATGCACTTCGCTCCGGCATTTCAGGCAAACTGAAATGGCCCTGGACCAGAAACTGGTTGACGTCATAAACAGCGAACAAAACCAGCAGAAGAGCGAGGATTAGAATAGTCACATAAAGCGCCCAGCGCTCCAGTTTCTCCAGTGGCTTCAATCCACCCAACAGGCCAATAACAGTGATCACAGCTATTACGATGGTGGTTAACAGGCTTTTATTGAATGCAGTGTCCAGTTCAAAACTGACAAGAACGAAGGAAGAGAGAATATGCACATACAGGCATACCGAAATAACATAGGCGATAACCAGCGCGAAATCAGAAAGTCGTTCAACCATAACGGTGAACTGTTTGCTGCCCTTCGCCAGCACAGGCTCGGCACAGAGTATGTTATGACGAACAATGGTGCCGACCAGAAAGGCGATAAACGCCACCACAATCATTGCCGGTATTGCATAGGGGCCGACCGCGCTTGCCAGAACAGGCACAACCACAAGGAAGCCGCTGCCAAAAATTGAGGCCAGCGGCGTGCTCATCGCAGGAACAATGTTCCTCACTCTCGCACCACCATCCTCTATATTGCAGGAATGCTGTCCGGGCTGTTGCTTCGATGACATGGATTCATGTTCCATCATCGCAACCTGTATTGCAAGAAAAGGGAAAATAAACTAAATAGCTGTTCCAAATACCAGATCACTTGTGAATTTCCACGTTCGTGGTGAGCCCCGTTCGATAAACTCACGACAGGCTTCGGCTTCGCTCAGGAGAGCCTTGTCGAACCATGAACGTGGAAATACTGTGAATAGAGTGCCTAATCTACTTGTCCTTCGACAGGCTCAGGACGAACGGTAATACCTGAAGTGTACTGGTATTTGGAACAGCTATTTAGCCCGCCACAAATCGGCAACGTGTTAACAACATTAATTTATCGGCGAAGGCTAATAAGCCTCGTAGGATGTGCTGAGGAACGAAGCGCATCATTCCAGGTCAGACTCGCGAACGATGCGCTTCGTTCCTCAGCACATCCTACAGATTATATCTGGACATCCTTTTGGCGCTTTTATTTGGCTTCTGGATTCCGGCCTTCGCCGGAATGACGCATTGCAGTATTCTGTTGGGCTTCATTTCATTCAGCCCAACCTACGGTTTTTTTGTTATACGCAGCGAAAATTCAATGTTCGCCTTTGGTCCGTAACAGGCCGGCCAGGCGGTTGCCCTGTTTCTGTGGCCCGCCGCGTGGAAAGATCTGGTGTAGATAGCGGCTATTTCCTCGCTCCTTTCCCCACGCCTGTTTGAAGTGTTTGATCATTTTTCTGACTTCGCACTGCACTCCGTGTTTCTGGTAGTAGTGGCGCAGAAAGTTTATTACTTCCCGATGTTCGTCGGTCAGGATCAGGCCTTCCGCTTCCGCCTGCGCCTCGATAAAACCTTCTGTCCAGTCATCCAGATAAACGATATAGCCTTCGCTGTCGGTCAGGACTTCCTGACCATTAACGATCAACTTTCTGGTTTGCATATTTGGGTACATATTTTACTTCCTGTTATTTTTACTCATACAATTATTCAATGGAAAACCAGCTTCCTGATAAAATCCTTATCCAGGATCCGCTCGTGTACAGATTGATAATAATCCACCCGTGCGCCACGCGCGTAAATATAAAACCAGACCAGCATGCCGGGGGCAAGCACAAGCAGGTACAGCATTCTTTCCTGCAGCCAGGGTAGAAACATTAACGCAACAAGCACCACGTAGGCCGGCCATAAAAAAAACAGCCCGCGAAGCCCATGCTTGATAATTAACACCAGTTTTGCAAGCAGTCGTCGCTGCCGTTGAATTCGTGAACGGTAGACTGCGATAAATACCGCCCGTTCGAATTCAGTATTGATATCAGACAGGCGGCGAGTCATGTTTAACACATATTTTAATGCTGAGTTATCCCCACGAATATTTTAGGTAACTCAATGAAATTAAAGAAATAGATATACTTTCATGGCGAGGTTTGATCCAATTGGTTCACCACAAACTAATTTGGGACTCGCCATGAAAGCCATTAAATTATTACACAAA
>JASBTR010000071.1 GCA_030148325.1 Gammaproteobacteria bacterium | reverse complement strand
GTGGTGAGCTTGTCGAACCATGAGCGTGGAAATGCGGTGAATAGAGTGCTTAATCTATTTGTCCTTCGACAAGCTCAGGACGAACGGCTATTCCTAAAGTGTACTGGTATTCGGAACAGCTATTTAGACACGCGAACGATGCGCTTCGTTTTACTCAGCACATCCTACGAGAGCTTAAAACCGTGTTGTAAAGTGGACAGGAATTAGGAACTTTTATTTAGCCTGTTGAAAAATTTCCTGGCGTCAACAGATCATTTGGTTTGCAGGAAACGCTTTCCACCTGCGCCGCAGGCGGCCCGGATTTCAGCCACTCACACAACTGTTCAACCGCATCAGGATCGCCACAGGCCAGCACCTCGACCGTACCATCAGATCGATTACGAGCAAATCCGGTCACGCCAAGTTTCTCTGCTCGCTTCTGGGTGGCTGCGCGAAAAAAAACACCCTGTACCTGACCTTCAACAATACAATGGACACAAATATTCATAATATCAATTTTGCCTTACGACCGGCTCGAATCAACCGGCCTGATGTCTCAAATTCCACTTCCAGAGGATAAGCGCCTGTATCTGTGCCTGGCTCCAGCCCCAACACGGAAATGCTTCCCTCAAAAATGATCTCACCAATCTGCACTTTAACAGCCTGTCCTTTTTTCAGGCCCAACACTGCATTGCCGTCAAGCGTCGTCTGCACTTTCATCTTTTCACTGCTGGCCAGTACAAACAACACCTGCGGCATCAGCTCCGGGCTGCTGACAACCTGACCTTTTTCCGCATAGCGTTTCAGCACAACTGCATCGAAGGGCGCGCGTAGTGTACTGTATTCCTTATCCAGCTGCGCAGTTGAAAGCTCCGACTGCGCCAGCCGGTAATCCGCATCCGCACTGACCGCATCAATTTTTGCCAGTTCCAGCTCGTGATCTGACAAGAGGGTTCGCTCATACAGTTCCATGGCGCGTTTCAGCTCCGCCTGCATTTCATCACGCAACACCTGCAATTTATCAATTTTTGCCTGCAGGCCACGAATACGATATTCAAACGGTCGCTGATCAAGTGACAGCAGAACCTGTCCCTGTTTCAATCTCTGGTCCGCTGCGGCGCTAACCTGAATAATTACCCCGGCAACCGGCGTACTCAATTCCACCCGGTTAACCCATGTCGTTGTGCCTGACAGTTCCTCTGCCAACAGTGCCTGCAACGGCAATAGTCCGGCCAAAGCTGCACTCAGTGCAACAATCAAATGGCAGCCGGATGATGACTGCATTTTGTTTCCGTTCATTTTTCTTCCATTGTGCTGAATGTGCCACCCGCAAGTATTTCCAGTTGCTCCCAGACCAGAGCAATGTTGAAATCTGTAATCATAATATCTCGTTCAGCCTCGGTAATACGCACCATAGCATCTCCCAGATCGGTGGTTACTTCCATGTCATACAGTGCTCGACTTCGATCAAGATAGAGTTCCCGATATTCTGACTGCGTTTGCATCTGCTGGCGCTGAATATGCAAATTCTCCAGTTGCAGCCAAAGCTCCAGTATTTCCTGTTTTATCTGCTCAGAACGATCTCGCAACTCTGCCTGCAGGCGATAAAGTTCTGCCCGTTGCTGCGCGACAGCCGCATCAATACGATTACCTTCGGCCAATGGCATTTCAAGTTTAAGTTCCAGTCGCCAGCGATCATAGCCGGCGCGGGCACGGGAATAGGCATTGGCCTGCGCACCACCAATCAACACCGGTCTGGAATCGGCCTGTATCGCGGACAGTTTCTCACGCACCGAGGCAATTTCCGCACGCAGGGCCTGCACTGTATTATTCTGCAACATCGCCTGCGCCTGAAGTTTTTCCAGCGCCGGTATCTGGTTATCTATCTGAGGAAGTTTGCCCGGGCGCGCCACGGTTGCCGGCAGTTCCCCCGGCCGATTCATGGCATAGGCCAGGCGCGCGCGGACTATACGTTGCTGGTTCTGCGCCGCCACCTGCAGGCTGCGCACCCGGCGGTATTCTGCTTCCTTTTCCATCAGGTCAATTTCTGATAATTGCCCCAGGGCATGGCGTTCACGTAATTTTTCAAGATCAACAAAAACCACGGCCATTTCTTCGTTGTAGCGCACAAACTCGAAATCAGCCAGCACTACATCAAAGTAACGGCGCATAATATCCAGCCGCTGTTGCCGCAGGCTATCACGATAAAAATATTTCCGGCTCTGGACCCGGTTTTGGGCTGCTCTTTCTCGTGCCGATGAGCGGCCGAAATCATACAGCGTTTTATCCAGAATAAGTCCAAGACGGTGATCTTCGCGAATTGTTTTGTTTTCATAATTGATCAGTGGGTTGGAATAACGCAGCCGGGCTTCGAGCAGAATCCGGGCATCATTTTCCAGTTCGGTTGCCCGTTCTTCAGCTTCTGCCTGTTGCAGCAGGGATTCACTTTGTTGCAGGCGGGGATGCATCTGTTCTGACAGGGACAGTGCATAATCCAGCGTTAACGGTTCTGGCAGCGATTCTGCTACAAGCCTTTCCACTATTAACACCTGAAGCAGCAACAGACAGCACAACTGGCAAATACAAAAAACAGCACGATGAGCTGGTCTGCCCCAATAGCCTCTAACCAGTTTCATTTCTGTTTCTTACTTTCCTGGCTTTTATTTTTCTGATTTTTAATTTCAAGACGGCGTAATTTTTTGTACCGTATGAAGGGCTGTTTTCTGTAAATACCCTCGGCTACATATTGGCCCATCCACATAAATTCCGCTACCCCGGCTGTGCGTCCGGTATGGCGATATATCGGCTTGCCCTCAAGATCATAGAAGACAATCACCGGCGTTGCACGTACCCGGTTTTCCCGAAAAGCAAAATCTTTCTGACGCATGTGTTTTCCCTGCAAATTGGTAATCCCCACATCACCTTCGATATCGACGCTGAAGAGCAGAAAATTCTTTCTAAAATAGTCCTGCACCTGCGGCTGGTTGAGCACATTGGTTTTCATGTAGTGACAAAAAGGGCACTCATCCATTTCGAAAAAAATCATAATCCCTTTCTTGCCCTGCTCGCGGGCATTTTGCAACTCTTCCTGAAAATCACCCCAGGTTTCATTGAAAAAATGTGCAGCAGGATCGCGTGGTGCAGAATTCTGAGCAGCCAGTGCATGTGCCTGTGACAGGCATGCAGAGCAGAGCAGCAGGAAAAAATAAATATGCGGTTTCATGATTTATCCCCCGCTTTTTCCCCTGCCCGGCTATGTGGGACATCAGCAGCATGAGAAAGATAAAGCGCCAGGCCAATGAATGCGATGCCGATGGCAAGGTATAAAAGATCCAGGCTGGAATTGAATTTCATACTGATAGCATGTTCGAAAAACTTGACCACCAGAATCATCAACACCACTTTGCTAAGGCGCGTCTTGAGATCATCCAGACTGTGAATGACCAGCACTTTCGAGGCTCTTTCTTCGCCTTCGGCCTGATCGATTTTGCTGATAAACAATTCATACAGGCCAAGCGAAAAGATCAGCAACACGGTTGCCAGCAGATAACCGTCGATAATTTCCACCACATGGGTCACAGTCTGTGCCCGAAAGCCTGCCCGTGCATCACCCATAAGATCAGGCGAGAGATAGTTACCCAGGTGCGCCAACATAAAATACGCATCAACCGTTGCCAGAAAAAACATGCCCATTGATGCCAGCATACTCACAATCACGGCGCTAATCACAATCAAACGGCTACGCCAGAGCATGGATTCAAATACACGCTCAACGACATTTTGATTACTCATTTAGACCTGAGTTATCCCCACGAATATTTTAGGTAACTCAATGAAATTAAAGAAATAGATATACTTTCATGGCGAGGTTTGATCCAATTGGTTCACCACAAACTAATTTGGGACTCGCCATGAAAGCCATTAAATTATTACACAAA
>JASBTR010000070.1 GCA_030148325.1 Gammaproteobacteria bacterium | reverse complement strand
TTAGGCTGATTTTGAGGAAATTTTAGTCCTGACAAGGCATTTTTTACGTATCAATGCACTCCATTGATAGTAAAAAATAACGCAGGCAGGGCTAAAATTAGCCAAAATCAGACAATAGATGAAAGATCAACAGACCCTAGCTGGCCAGTAACCGATCCAGCTGATTGGCAAAGGCCCGGCGATCAGCCTGACTGAACGATGCCGGGCCCCCGGTATCCACCCCGCTGCTGCGCAGGGTGTCCATGAAGTCCCGCATATTCAGGCGCTGGCGAATATTCTCTTCGGTATAGAGATCGCCGCGTGGGTTGAGAGCCTGACAGCCTTTGGCAATGACCTCGGCGGCCAACGGGATATCCGCGGTTATCACCAGATCGCCCTCTTCCACCTGCTGCACGATATGATTGTCTGCGACGTCGAAGCCGGCGGCCACCCGGATCGAACGGATATGGCGGGATCGGGGAACCTGGAGGGGCTGGTTGGCAACCAGGATCAACGGCAGACCTACCCTGTCCGCCGCCCGAAACAGGATCTCCTTGATCACTTTCGGACAGGCGTCGGCATCGACCCAGATCTGTTTTAAGCTCATTATTTTCCTGGCGGGACTAAATATGGTTGTATTGATGGAGTACCCGTGTAATCACGTCGGGCCATTATACACGCCACCCGACCCGTGGCACGATGTGGTTTTGTCTGTGGTTTTGTCTCGGGCCGCCAAATTCAGCAGGGACAGTGTGAACAAACGCTTTTAATCTCTATGGGTTAAATTCCCGCTGCTTGCGGCGAAAACCGGTAGGAGCGGGCTCGGAAAACAGGTAGGAGCGGGCTTGCCCGCGAATAGTTTGAGGTTCATCCAACCGCATTCGCGAGCAAGCTCGCTCCTACGATTTAATACCCCGTCCGCTTGCGGCGGGGTCATTTATTATCCTGAAATAAATTATTTCTGGTAAAACCGAAAAAATTCTCCTATAGTGTATCCAGTTACAGATTTTGTTATTGGCAGTGTTGGTTGTTCCCTTCGTGTTACCCCATGAATTCCCCGTTTCATTACCTGTACACAACGTTATTTTTTTAATTTATTTAAGGTAAAAGTTTTATGGCTACAGGTACTGTAAAGTGGTTTAACGAATCCAAAGGTTTTGGTTTTATTTCTCAGGATGACGGCGGCGCGGACGTGTTCGTACATTTCAGCGTAATTCAGGGTTCAGGCTTCAAAACCCTGAACGAAGGTCAGCCGGTCACCTTTGAAGTAGAGAACGGCCCCAAAGGCCTCCAGGCGACCAGCGTTACCCCCGCCTGATCGAGACCTCATCGGATAACCCGATACGAAGAACCCCGCCTCGGCGGGGTTCTTTTTTTGCGGCTGATTTAGCAATAACAGCCCTATATTCCCGAAGGGGGACAGAATTGAAAAAACTATTTATTGGCAATTTGCCCGCCAGCGCGAGCGAAGAAGCCATTCAGGCCCTGTTTTCTGAATTTGGCACAGTGCGCTCCTGCAAACTTGTGACGGATGTTTTTTCCGGCCAGTGCAAGGGCTTTGGCTTTATCGAAATGGAAGGCCATGAGGCCCGCGCCGCCATTGCCGGCCTGAATGGCAAGGACTTTAACGGCAAGCCAATGAAGGTTAACTTTGAGTCACCCAGGCCGGGACGCCGAGGCCGTTAACACGCCCCTGGTGCAACAAACGGGACCCGAGCATCCCTGCGACGCCCGTTACCTTATCAACCCGGCTAATCAGCCATCCCCTTCAGCGTTCTGTCTACTACTTAATATGGCCGAGGATGCCATCAAGCTCATCCAGGCTATTGTAATGGATCACCATTTTTCCCTTGCCCTGCCGATTGTGCTTAAACTGGACTTTTGCGCCCAGCGTTTCCGCCAGGCTTTCCTGCAACCGTAGCGTATCCGGATCCGATTTTTTTTCCTTGCCGCTATCATGGGCCGGCGCCTGCAGCTTACGCACCAGTCGTTCAGTTTCACGTACGGAGAGTCCTTTTGCCTCCACCTGCCGCGCCGCCTGAATCTGCTGGGATTCCACCTGTAGCGCCAGCAGGGCGCGAGCATGGCCCATTTCCAGCTTGCCCGACTCGAGCATTTTCCTGACCACCGGCTCCAGGCTCAACAGGCGCAGGAGGTTGGATACGGCGGCGCGGGAACGCCCCACCGCTTCGGCGGTTTCCTGGTGCGTCAGGCCAAATTCCTCGATCAGGCGTTGCAGCGCAGTTGCTTCTTCGACTGGATTAAGCTCCTCGCGCTGAATATTTTCAATCAGGCCCATGGCCATGGCGGCCTGATCCGGCACATCCCGGATTACCGCCGGAATCTCGTGCAGCCCGGCCAGCTGGGTCGCGCGCCAGCGCCGCTCACCGGCAATGATTTCATACCTGCTGCCGGCAACGTCCTGCAGCGGCCGCACCACGATTGGCTGCACCACACCCTGCGCGCGAATCGAGTCGGCCAACTCCTCCAGCGCCTCGGCAGAAAAATCCTGCCGCGGCTGAAAGCGGCCACGCTGGATCACATCCACCGGCAAATTCTGCAGGCCCTCGACATGCTTATCGTCCACACCCGGCGGATTACTAATCACACTGCCGGCTGAACTGCCCAGCAGGGCATCCAGTCCACGTCCCAGGCCTCGTTTCTTTGCTGCCATAAGTTATCTGTTTCCGTCGTTATTGGCTCAGGCCGAAGCCTCCGCCAGTTGTTCGTTGCTCTCGTTGCGGCGCAGGATTTCCCCTGCCAGCGCCAGATAGGCCAGCGCCCCCCGAGAATGCTTGTCATAGTGAATCACCGGCAAACCATGGCTGGGCGCTTCGGCCAGGCGCACGTTACGGGGAATCACGGTGCGATAAACCTGATCAGGGAAATGCACAATCAATTGACCTGATACATCATTAGCCAGGTTGTTGCGAGGATCGAACATGGTACGCAACAACCCTTCTATTTTGAGTTGGGGGTTAACAGACTGACGTACATTTTCAATAGTTTCGAGCAGGGCGCTCAGGCCTTCAAGGGCATAATATTCGCACTGCATCGGTATCATCACTGAATCTGCCGCCACCAGCGCATTCAGGGTCAACATATTGAGCGAGGGGGGACAGTCGATCAGGATGTAATCGTAATTATCCTGAATGTCACCAAGCACTACACGCAGGCGACGCTCCTTGCCCAGCTTCTGCATCAGCGTCACTTCGGCTGCGGTCAGGTCGCTGTTGGCCGGCAGCACATCGTAGTTGACCAGTTCGTTGCGCTGCAGCACCTGCCCGACTTCGGCTTCGCCCAGCAACAGTTCACAGGTAGTCAGCGTCGTTTCGTGTTTGTCGATGCCACTGCCCATGGTGGCGTTGCCCTGCGGATCCATGTCAACCAGTAACACCCGCCGTTTGGTAGCCGCCAGCGAGGCCGCCAGATTGATACAGGTAGTGGTTTTGCCAACCCCGCCTTTCTGGTTGGTAATGGCGATAATTTTGCTCATTCAGGTTTTCCTGATTTTGTGCCGTTTAGTCTGTTCCCGAGTTTTGCCTGTTTTTAACAGTCAGTCCCGCCGGATAATCAGCAAATTGCGTTTCGCATCCAGCCCCGGTACCTGCAGTTCGACATTCTGCGCCAGTTTGAACGGCGCGGCCAGTTCCGCCAGCTCGGTCGTCGGATACACGCCTTTCATCGCCAGCAGAATCCCGTCTGCCGCCAAAAGAGGCTGCACGTCGCGGACAAATTCCGCCAAAGTTGAATAGGCGCGGGAAACAATGGTATCGAAGTCCGCGGCTGCTTCAAATGTCTGGACCCGTGACTGTACCACAGTCACGTTGCCCAGCCCCAGCTCCGCCAGCGCCTGGGTCACAAAGCGGGTTTTCTTGCTGTTGCTGTCAAGCAGGGTAAAGTCATGTTCCGGGCAGGCCAGCGCCAGCGGAATACCCGGCAGGCCGGCGCCCGTCCCCACATCCAGAATCTGTGGCCCCCTGATATACGGGCAGATCGCCAGGCTGTCGAACAGGTGGCGCACCAGCATCTGCTCTGGCTTGCGCACCGCGGTGAGGTTGTAACTGCGGTTCCACTTCGCCAGTAAATCGAGATAGGCCAGCAGCCGCGCCTGCACCCCCACATCAAGCGCCAGTTCCAGCCTTTCCAGACCTTGCGCCAGACCTTCCGCCAGTGGGTGCGCCATATTCAGTCCTGTCCCTTAAGGCCCTGTAGCGGCATTGGTCAATTTATCCAGGGCGGCCGTCATTTTACTTACAATCTCAGCGCGGTTTTTGATCCCGTGCCGATCCGCAATGTATTGGGGATCGTTATAGCTCAGCCAGACCTGTCCGTTTTCATCTTCCCAGGCCAGCGCCTTCATCGGCAGATCGATACCGGCAGTTTGCTGACTGGTGAAAAAATGACTGCCCAGCTTCGGGTTGCCAAAAATCAGCAGCTCGGTCGGGCGCAGGGAAATACCGACTTTTTTCGCACCGGCATCGTGCCGCCAGCGGGTAACGATGGTAATACCCTTTTTTGTCAAAAGATTTTCCAGCCGATCCAGCGTCTCACTGACGCTGTAGGCACTCTTTTTTGAAATCAGGCCGTTACTGTCAGCCGTTGCTAATGGCGCTAATAGATACATTGACGCCAGCGCCAGATAGAGCAGGTAATATCGTTTCATTCTTCTCCTCCCTGTATTTTCAGGTTTTATCCCGCCTTTTTCTTCAGGTACACCAGCAACAGCGAAATCGCCGCCGGGGTCATACCGGGGATACGCGCCGCCTGCCCCAGCGTCGCCGGTCGGCTGCACTGCAGTTTCTCACAGACCTCGGCGGAAAGCCCATTGACGGTGGCGTAATCAAAATCTTCAGGCAGGGTACGATCCTGATGGCGACGATTGCGCGCGATCTCCTCATGCTGGCGATCGATATAACCGGCATATTTGGCCTGCACCTCGACCTGATTTGCCACCTGCTCGGAGACGGCGGCGGAATCAATCGACACATCAGTCTGGGGCAGGCTCATTAAGGCATCGTAACTGACGCCCGGACGCCGCAACAGATCCCAGAGGCAGACCTCCCGGCTCAACGGCTGACCGAGCACCCGTTGCGCCTCATCCGCCGGCAAAGTCGCCGGGCGCATCCAGGTCGCCTGCAGGCGCGCACGCTCCACCTCGATGGCCTCACGTTTTTCACTGAACAGACGCCAGCGCTGATCATCAACCAGCCCCAGTTCCCGGCCCTTTTCGGTGAGGCGCAAATCGGCATTGTCCTCGCGCAGCAGCAGCCGGTATTCGGCGCGGCTGGTGAACATGCGATAAGGTTCCTGCGTACCCAGGGTAATCAGATCGTCCACCATCACGCCCAGATAGGCTTCATCCCGGCGCGGATGCCAGCTGTCCAGCTCCTTCGCCTGACGTGCAGCATTCAGCCCGGCCAGCAGACCCTGCGCAGCCGCCTCCTCATAGCCGGTGGTGCCGTTGATCTGACCGGCGAAAAACAGCCCGCCCATGTGCCGGGTTTCCAGCGAAGGCTTCAGATCACGCGGGTCAAAGAAATCATATTCGATGGCGTAGCCGGGGCGGGTGATATGCGCCTGCTCGAAGCCCCTGAGCGTGCGCACAAACGCCAGCTGTACATCAAACGGCAGGCTGGTGGATATGCCATTGGGATAGACCTCATTGCTGTCCAGGCCTTCAGGCTCGACAAAAATCTGGTGCGAATTACGCTCGGCAAAGCGTACCACCTTGTCTTCAATAGACGGGCAATAGCGCGGCCCGACCCCTTCAATCACGCCACTGTACATGGGCGAGCGTCCCAGACCATTGCGAATAATCTCATGGGTCTGCTCACAGGTGGCGCTGATATGGCAGGGTACCTGCCGCGGGAGATCGGCCGCCGAACCCAGGAAGGAAAACACCGGTGCCGGATCATCACCGGGCTGGGCTTCGAGCCGGCTGTAATCGATAGTCTTGCCGTCGATACGCGGTGGCGTGCCGGTCTTGAGTCGATCAACCTTAAACGGCAACTCGCGCAAACGACGAGACAGCGCATTGGCCGGCGGGTCACCCGCACGCCCACCTTCGAAATTCGACAGGCCAATGTGAATACGCCCACCCAGAAAAGTGCCCACGGTCAGCACCACAGCCCGCGCATGGAAACGCAGGCCCATCTGGGTGACAACCCCGCTTACGCGTTCCTGCTCAACAATGAGATCCTCCACAGCCTGCTGAAACAGGGTCAGGTTCGGCGTGTTCTCCAGCGCACTGCGCACGGCCTGTTTATACAGCGCGCGATCAGCCTGGGCGCGGGTAGCGCGCACCGCCGGACCTTTGCTGGCATTGAGAATACGAAACTGGATCCCGGCCCGGTCGATGGCCTGGCCCATGAGCCCCCCCAGCGCATCCACCTCCTTGACCAGGTGTCCCTTGCCAATACCGCCGATAGCCGGATTGCAGCTCATCTGCCCGAGGGTGTCGATATTATGTGTCAGCAGCAGGGTGCGCACACCCGTGCGCGCCGCCGCCAACGCCGCCTCGGCGCCGGCATGGCCGCCACCGACGACAATCACATCAAATTTATCGGGATAAATCATGGAAGGGGATTCTACAGGCTAATAATCAGAAAAAATATCAACGCAAAGGCGCAAAGACGCCAGGATCGCAAAGAAGTTCAATTACCCGGATGTAATCCTCTGTAACTTGCTACAGGTGAATATTAGGGTCTGTTGATCTTTCATCTATTGTCTGATTTTGGCTAATCTTAGCCCTGCCTGCGTTATTTTTTACTATCAATGGAGTGCATTGATACGTAAAAAATGCCTTGTCAGGACTAAAATTTCCTCAAAATCAGCCTAACA
>JASBTR010000069.1 GCA_030148325.1 Gammaproteobacteria bacterium | reverse complement strand
CGGTTTCGCTCAGGAGAGCCTTGTCGAACCATGAGCGTGGAAATACTGTGAATAGAGTGTTTAATCTGCTTGTCCTTCGACAGGCTCAGGATGAACGGTAATTGCTTAAAGTGGACTGGTATTTGGAACAGCTATTTAGTGATAAATACCTTAGGAACCTCTGATTAATGCGTCATTCCGGACGTAGCGAAGCGAAGATCCGGAATCCATGTGTTACGCATCAAATACTTACTGGATTCCGGCCTTCGCCGGAATGACAAGATTGTAATTAATCAGAGCTTCCTTAATAGAGAAACAGTTCGACAAACGATGAAATTCAGGGATACATCATGCAAACCTAAACATTAGAAAGTAATTCTTTTCTAACATTCAACCATACAGGCCATCAGCAACGGGTTAAAAAGAAAAGGGACAATTACGGCTTTATCAGACGCTGAATATCTTTTAGCTTGCGCACCCAGGGTGACCATTTGCGCAGATCCTTTGGCAGGGTCGCTATAGCTGCATTGGCTTCCCCCACTGTGGGGTAGGCGCCATACACAAGCGCATACCAGTCTTCACCCTGACGCCGGTTGACATAGTAGCCTGCTGTCCCCTGCAGGCGGTTTTCATTATAATATTTTTCAATCAACTTGCGATTAGTGCTGCTGGCCAGTTGCAATGTATAGTAATTGGCCTTCTGCGCCCTGATCCACTCCTGTGGCGTCTGCACCACCAGCACCCGCTGATTACCTGCAGGTTTGATTGCCGGCTGAATCGTGTTGTAGGCTTCCACCAATTTATAACGTGATGCTTTCTCGAACAGGGCCCGCGCTTCGAAAGGGTTGGCCGGTGTACCCATACCTTTTTGTTCCATCATTCCCAGATTGAAAAGTGCAACCGGATCGTTAGTTTTTGCCAGCTGCAGATACAGCATTCGGGCGCGGATGTAATTACCATTTTGCAGGGCATCGGCCGCATCGGAAAGCGTGTCAGCATAAAGCGGCGGCATGACGGACAAGTTGCCCAAAAGGGCTAGCAGAAAAAATCGGAAAATACAGAGAATCCCTTTTTCGCTTATTTTAAATTCCATAGGTGTAATCCCGCCAAATCCATAAATATTGCAATGCTCAGTCCCTGGGGTCTGTTGATCTTTCATCTATTGTCTGATTTTGGCTAATTTTAGCCCTGCCTGCGTTATTTTTTACTATCAATATCAATGGAGTGCATTGATACGTAAAAAATGCCTTGTCAGGACTAAAATTTCCTCAAAATCAGCCTAACATCTGAAAGATCAACAGACCCTGGTTCAGGCGTATTCCCGCTTTTGTTTTAAGCGATAGTCAAGCACAAGGGAAAGCCACTCATGCAGCAGGATATTCGCCTGACGCTTCTCATCTTTCAACATCATTTTCGGGTTAGGATAACTATAATCAGCCTGCAGGCGCCCGATTCCCTTATAGCCTGTTACCTCGACCAGTCTGGCGTCATAATAAATCCGGATTTTCATAACCAGATCCTGCATACAACTTTCAGGCAGGCATAATTTCTGACGCAGTTCCAGCATGCGGGTATAACGACAACGTTCAAGCACATGTATAGTGAAACCTATATCTGACTGCTCAGGTATAAACTCGAAGCGATCACTTACATCAATATCATAAAAAAGTGAATGCAGCAGCACAAAATTTTTCTCGTAGATCCACATCGGAGTACGGGAACGTTGTGTCTGTATGGTATGTGTCACATTGCCTGCCTGTAATTTCTGCTGCCAGCATCAATAACTGTTTCGTTATCAATAGTAATATATACAGTATCGGCAAAGAAGGCTTAAACAAAAATATTTTTTCTGACCAACTGTATTCCTGGTACTCCGCCGTCTGGCAGGGTGGGCACGGTTTTTGTACACCACAGGTACTTCCTTTGGTTGCCCAGGCGGGAAACTTCAGGGTCAATTTTAGATTTTTTATACGCAAAAACAAAGTAATGCGTGGGCACAAAAACCGTGCCCACCCTACGCCTCTGTATTTCCGGCAGGTAAATCAGAATGAAAGAATCGCTTCCAGACGTTCGAGATCGTTGACTACTTTCCAGTTGCCGCCACCTGATTCCACTCTTTCCTGCCAGCTCGCCAGACGATCAAGGTACTCACGTGGATCAACATTATCACTGCGTAACTTGGTGACATTCAGCGCGACTACCGAAACCCCGTTCAACTGCAGGGGTATATCACGAATATAACCTTTTTGTAGATCTTCTTTCAAATCTGAAAAAATCAGAATTAAATTGTGCCCGGCGCCGGCCTCATTCAGATATTCGATTGCCTGTAACATACCGCCGGTAATATCAGTATGCGCGCTGCCTTTGACATTTTTGACAAAGTCATCAATCTTGTCCCTGAACAGCCGTTTTTGCTGGTTCGCCATGCTTGGTCGATCTTCGAACGTCACCTTGGCGATAATATCCTTCTCACTGAAACTGCCGGTATCCACTCGCGCCACGGCAAAGGTATCCCCCGGATTGAGATTGGAAAGAATGAAATTAATCACCCGCTGCGCCTGTTTTAATTCTTTCGTATAGGTGCCCGAGGTGTCCATCAACATGTAAACGCCGCGTGTATTCGGAACCTGCTCTCGGGAACAACCGGCCAGGAATACCAGTATTGTCAGCAGCGTCAGGGTAAAACCGGGAAATTTTAATTTAAGCATTATTAACCTCTACAGGGAACTGTAGTGAACATTATCTGTAGTTTCACTCTTTTCTTTGCTGTCCTGCTGTTTCTGCTTCAGCCGGACCTGGCGTTCAATCCATAGGGGCGCAAAAATAAACAGATCATAGATATTAACCAGCATAGCGCCCGAGAAGCGGGCAATATTTCCTGTCAAACGCAGCAACCAGATCAGGCTGCGTAAAAGCGCCACAGCGACGATGCCTACGACGGTGCGTAAGGAGTGGACAAAAGACTCCAGCGGAATCGCAACAAAGGTCAGGGCAAAAGGCAGGATAAACCCCATTCCCATCTGTGCCGCTGTGGTGATCCAGAGGTAGGAGCTTTCGATCACCTCTACTCCTCCCTCACGTAACAGCGCCCGGGTTGCTGCGGCATCCTGCATCAACAGCTCCCGCATATAGGCCAGCCCCGCCTCGACACAGGCCAGGGTCAGTAAAATTCCAAAGGTTATCCAGATCATTCTAACCCGCAATTTATCATTCAACGCACCGATAATCGGAAACAGGCGGGTGATGCGCATGGACTCCATCAGGAACAGACCCATAGCTATCTCGACCAGAATAATGACCAGCGCAGCAATCTCAGAAGTCTGAAAGCCCATCAATTGACTGGTACCGCCCACCATTTCTGACATGGGACGCGCAATCAGGTTGAAATTGATAATCGCCCCACCCACGGCAATCGCCAACACAAAGGCAGAGATAAAAAACTGGGTAAGGGAAGAAGAAGACAGGCGCTGCACGGCGCGTTCGGAGCCGGCCTGGATATGTTCATATTCATCCATGTGCCGATCAATAGTCACTGAACGCTGTAACAGGCTGTTGATATTTTTATCAACCTGCGCGAGGGTCTGACCAACCTTACGCCAGTGCGGCATCATATTACTTAAAAGCTGATGACGTTTATGGCTGGCTTTACGATATTCTTCCGTTGCCTTGGTATTGGCCTTAATCAGGGACTGGTGGATATCTTCCAGAACATGTCCAACCATAGGATCACCCTTGGCACCTGGTATTTTGGCCACCGCCTCTACTGCTTTGACCCAGCCAGGGGGGGCAGGTGGAACCTCGGTACTTTCCTGATAGTCCTCATCGATGTTTGTTATTTCTTCACTCAAAAGACGGTGCAGTGCAGGATACTCAGACAGATCTTTCTGAACGGTATCATTGATACGCTCGAACTCCCGTTCAATGATATGTTCAGTGGCCTCCCGCCCCTGGGTCAGCAATACTTCCTTATTGCGTTCCAGCATTCTTTTTTCTGCCCGGCGTACAGATTGTGCAGACATGCGCATGGCGTTGTGGAAGACCCGGGTAAAGGAATAGATTGCTTTGTGCGCATGAATGCGGGCAATATAAAAAACCGTGGTCAGAATAAAAAACCATGCAAAGCCGGACATAACCGGACTCGGAAAAAGCATGAACACATCATTAAAGGACATCAGTAACTCCTTAAGCTATAGGCAATCTCACCAGTGTGCCGCCCCGTTATTCAGACACGACCTCGGCGGACCCGGCATACGCCCGATAACAACATAATAAAGACCTGCCTGTTTATTATCGCCAAATATCGGCAACATGAACGCCAAACGGTTCACAGAATATTATCGATAAACATACACATAGCTGAACATTGATAATTCTGCAGAAAGTATAGTTGAATATACTATTTGCGGTATGGAGCCCGGCGCACAGCAAAAATATTTATCTGAAAAGTGTGATGGCTGCCCGTCTGGAATCAGTCCTGACTCGCTTCCATCCATACTCAAGGATAACTCTCGCAAAGGCGCAAAGAAAAAATTGTAATATGCTTTCCTAACAATAAGTTAGGGAAGCTCTGATTAATTCCGTTCGCCCTGAGCTTGTCGAAGGGTATAATATATAACACTATGATTTAACAATGGTTCCCGTTCATGGTTCGACAGACCTGCCCTGAGTAACATCGAAGGACTCACCACGAACGGCGGAATTAATCAGAGCTTCCTTAGTAACTTTGCGTCTTTGCGAGAAAGATATTTTCGTTTATGGGTGGAGGCTAAATCAGGGTGTGACCTGGAAACTGTTTACAGGTCGGTTGTTAGATTAACCATTATCTCCCAGATGGTTGAATCAATGAATATTTTGCGTCCCTGGCGTCTTCGCGCCTTTGCGTTAATGTTTTTTTTCTGAAGAGACAGGTTATTAACCGGTATCAGCCAGCTGCTTGCGAATGCGCATATGCGCCTGCCCCAGCAGCTGGCTGATACGTGATTCACTCACACCAAGAATTTCGCCTATCTCGCGCAGATTGAATTCTTCATCATAGTAGAGACTGACCACCAGTTTCTCACGTTCAGGCAGGGCGCCGATCGCGGCGGCCAGATGCTGTTTGAATTCATCCTGTTCAATGTTTTCCTGTGGCTCGGCGGTATCTGACTGAAAACTGTCAGTCACATAGTCTTCCGCTGCACCCAGATCGATGAAATTTAAAATCCGGCAGGCATTGGTTTCCTGCATGATCCGGTAATACTCATCCAGCGTAATGTCCAGCTCACGGGCAACCTCGCTGGCACGCGCCTCGCGTCCGGTTTTACCTTCGATACGACTGACCACGGCCATCACATCGCGCGCCTTTCGATGCACGGATTTAGGCGCCCAGTCATTGCGCCGCAACTCGTCCAGCATGGCGCCACGAATCCGAATCGAGGCATAGGTTTCAAAACTTGCCCCTTGCGCGGGATCATAGTGCTGCGCGGCATCCAGCAGGCCCAGCATACCCACCTGGATCAGGTCATCCACGATCACGCTGGCCGGCAATCGCGCAATCAGATGATAGGCGATGCGTTGCACCAGTCCGGAATAACTGTTAACCAGTTCTTCAGATTCGCTTGGTTTGCAAATCGTATACATAAGGGCCTTCAATTTCCTGCCAGAGGCAAAGGGTTACGGGTAATCAATCGACAGCCTGAAGGGTTTCTTTAATTAAAGTCGGCAGAGCAACAAAACCTGCAAACTATTAATTGTTGCATAAGTATTCGCATGTATTTTATCCCCTTACCCCGGCCCTCTCCCTGAGGGCTGTCTCTTGATCACATCTTTTAGGTGTAACGTGGGCACGCTTTTTGTGCACTACAGGCACTTCCTTCGGTCGCCCACGCGGTATCAAATTCAAGTACTTTCCTTGTCAGTAGCATCGGCAACAGTGGGCATAAACACCATGCTCAACCTATATCTACTTATGCAACGATTAATATCAGTCTCCCGCCTCAGGCGTAGGCATCCAGCATGCCGAGTCCTCGTCGCGGCGTCATCGAAGCAACAGCATCCAGCCCGTCACTTTCAGGCTCGCCACTGGTAATAAGCCGGCTCGCCGGTGCGCCGGCATCTTCATCAGCCTGCTGTCCCTGGGTAAAGGATTCCTGTGACACATTCACATCGCCCAGCGACAGACCGATATCATTCATCATTTCCCGTAACCGGGGAACGGCCGACTCCAACGCATCCCGCACCTGCGGATTCGGAGCGGCAAAGCTGATACTGGCATGATCCTTGTGGATCTGGATGCGGACTTCCATACTTCCCAACTCCGGCGGATCCAGGCGAATATCCGCCGACTGCAGGTTCTGCCCTACCATCCATTGCAAACGCTCTCCCACTGACTGGTTCCAGCCCGGATGCTGAGGCGGTACATTCAATGGTGCAGGTGTCAGCCCCGGCATGGCATCCGCTTTGCCTGCCGCCCCGGACAGGCCGGCCACATTCATCATGTTGTGCATGGACGATGTAGAAGCCGGCTGACTGGCTGGCTCGCTGGCTGGTTGCCGGCTCATAGCGGGATCAAACAGGGGATTGTCCTTGCTGTTCGTCGCGCTCTGCAGCAAATGCTGTTGTTGTCGCGCCATTAGCATCTCATCCATGTTAAGCGCTTTGTCTGAATCTAAATTGATGCCGGGGACCGCTGAATTCAATTCATTGCCAACTTTCATGCCCGCCTCTGGCTTTAGCGCTGCTGTCTGCTGGCCGGTGACTGTGCTGTTCTGAGACTGAATTTGGGATTGAATCTGGGCTTGAAATGGATCAGGCAGCGCCATCACGGCCTGCCCCGGATTTGCCGCAGTCAGCGGCAAATCATTGCCGGAGGCCGGCACCGCCGTGAGCAGTTCCTGGCCGTCTTCCGTATTCAACAGCTCCAGCGGAAACGCGGACACATTCTCATCTGCTACCTGCAACTGGGAGTCCAGTAGTTTGTTGAAACCTTCAGCCGCCGGGCCAGAGGCTGCGCCTGCTGTCGTTCCAGTCTGTGCTGTCAGCGCTTTGGTTTGTTCGGCAGATGCGCTGTTCGCCATGATCGGCATAGAATCTGACATAAGTCCTCACAGTCATGAATAATTATCCTGCAGAACAAAATGCAAGGCATATGCCAATTAATAAATAACCCCGCAGCAAGCGGACGGGGTATTAAATCGTAGGAGCGAGCTTGCTCCTACCGGTTTTCACCGCCCGCTCCCACCAGTTTTCGCCGCAAGCAGCGGGAAATTTAACTCGTAGAGATTCAATCTGTAAGCTGCGGCTATTCCTGTGAGCAGAAACGTCTGGCGGCAAGATCATCGGCTTCACGCTGGCTAATTTTCTCTGCCTGTCGGTTTTCATGGGCGCGAAAGCGCTGGATGGTTTTATCCAGCACCTGGGTGCGAATATGCGTTTCACGCCACTGCTCGGTAACCGTTTGACAGCTTTGTTCAGCCTGTTCCACCTGCACACGCTGCTGGCGAATGGCTTCATCCAGTTGCAGCATAAAGGACTGATAGGTCTGTAACTGCGCCCCGCGTATGCCGTTTTCAGCTTCACGGCGAAAACGCTGTTGATATTCCTGCCGATAGGCAAACAGTTCCTCAAGGCGATCCTGCTGCTGTCCGAGTTGTGAACGGGACTGGCCAAGCGTGCGTGCAGCCTGTTGTTCGTGCCGGGAAGCTAGATTTTTCAATGGCTGGATGCGTTTTGATTTTTTCATGATAAGCGCCTTTTTACTGCCGGATTTTACTGTTTACATACCTGAACTTGATAGCGTCCCTGTCCGAATTTTCTATACTGCCATTAATCGTACTGTCATTATGTTACAGCCATCGCTGGCATCGTATCATTCTGTTGTTCCTGCTGCGCCGGTGCATTGGCAAACACATCAACCAGTCCCTGCAAGCTCTGTTCCCAGTTCACTGCTTCGTGCAGATCCTGTTGCAAAAACTGCATCATCCGGGGCTGCATCATGATGGACTCGTCGATACGCGTATCACTACCCTGGGAATAAGCACCCACGGAAATCAGATCCAGGTTGCGCTGATAGACGGAATAAATACGTTTGAAATTCTGTACGATACTCATGTGCGCGGGATCAACAATATCCACCATCGCGCGACTGATCGAAGCTTCCACGTCGATCGCCGGATAATGGCCCGCTTCGGCCAGTGCGCGTGATAATACGATGTGACCATCAAGGATCGCCCGTGCAGCATCGGCAATCGGATCCTGCTGGTCATCACCTTCGGTCAATACGGTATAGAAGGCGGTAATCGAGCCGCCACCCGGACGGCCGTTTCCGGCGCGCTCGACCAGTTGCGGCAGGCGCGCAAATACCGAAGGCGGATAGCCTCGAGTCACAGGGGGTTCGCCAATGGCCAGGGCGATTTCTCGCTGCGCCTGGGCAACACGGGTCAGGGAATCCATGAGTAACAGAACATGCTTGCCCTGATCACGAAAGTATTCCGCAATACTGGTGGCCAGCATCGCCCCGTGCATGCGCATCACCGGCGTCTGATCCGCCGGCACTGCGACCACTACCGCACGCGCCATGCCTTCCGGGCCGAGAATATTATCAATAAATTCCTTTACCTCACGGCCGCGTTCGCCAATCATCCCGACCACGATAACATCAGCAGTGGTGTAACGCGTCATCATCCCCAGCAATACACTCTTGCCGACGCCGGAACCGGCAAACAGTCCCATACGCTGACCGCGTCCCACACTCAGCAGTGCATTGATGGCGCACACGCCTACATCCAGCGGCACACTGATAGCGGCGCGATCCAGCGGATTCACCGGCGTACCGATCAATGGTTTCTTTTCACTGGTTTCAAGCGATCCCTTATCATCCAGTGGCTTGCCGGAACCATCCAGCACCCGTCCGAGCATGGCATCCCCCACCTCGGCCTCGTATAAATGTTCGCTGGGAATAACACGGGCATTGGGATGAATACCACTGAGGCTGCCGATAGGCATCAGGTACAGGCTTTCACCGGCAAACCCCACCACCTCGGCTTCGATATCATGACCATCCTGGCTTTCCACCATGCAGCGAGCACCAATCACAGACTGACAACCTACCGCTTCCAGGGTCATGCCCACCATGCGACTCAGGCGTCCTTCCACCACCACGTTCTCAACATTGGCGAGACGTGATTCGATGCTCTTTAATCCCTCAATCCAGTTAGCGCCACGCCGATGCATCTCAGTCATGCGCACGCTCCCCGCCCATGATCTCCGTAATCACGCGTTGCAGCCGTGTCTCAACAGTCGCATCAATGGTTGAGTTCTCGCTATTAATTTTGCAGCCGCCGCGGCTCAACAGGGGTTCTTCGATAATGCGCCAGGTCTGGCTGCCATCATCACCATCGTGCAGAGACAGCACTTCCCGCACCAGCACGGCATCCTCGGGGTGCAGGAAAACACGAATCTTTCTTGCCATCACCGGCAGGCTTTTTAGCGCCTCACGCACCACCGCTATCACCTGGCCCGGATCCATATGTAATTCGCGGCGAATGATCTGGCGCGCTACCGCAATGGCCAGTTGCGCCGTCTGCTCGATGACCTGTTCATCCAGATCATCGAAGGGGGTATCCAGCGCCTGGATCAGTGTCTGAAAAGCTTCCGCCTTCCGTCTGATTTCGGCCTCACCATCAGCCAGGCCTTTTTCATAACCATCACGATAACCACTTTCATGGCCTTCATCATAAGCCTGTTTCTGGATTGACTCGATTTCAGCTGCGGTTGGCTGTGCCGACTTCCTTGCCGACAGGCTGTCCTTGCCATCGCCCACAGCAGGTAATTCCCAGCGCTCGTAAGCTGTTGTCTCCTTACCCGATGACGTCAGCGTATCAGACAAAATCATCGCCTCCACCGCCGAGTGAAATTTCACCGGACTCTGACATGCGACGGGCTATAGCGAGGATTTCCTTCTGCGCCGCTTCCACTTCACTCAGGCGCACCGGTCCTTTAGCTTCCAGATCATCGCGCAACATTTCCGCTGCACGCTTGGACATATTTTTGATGATTTTCTCTTTGACTTCTTCATCGGCACCCTTCAGAGCAACGATCAAATTCTCGGAAGAAATTTCACGCAACAGCGACTGGATACCACGATCATCCACATCGACGAGATTGTCGAATACAAACATCAGATCCTGAATATTCTGGCCCAGTTCTTCATCCACTTCCTTGAGACTTTCCATTACCTGGTTTTCTAGCGACGAATCGAGGAAATTAAGCAGGTTGGCGGCCGTCTTGAGCCCGCCCATGCCCGCAGATTTGAGGCTGTCTGAATTCCCGGAAAACTGTTTCTCCAGCATTTCATCCAGCTCATGCAGCGCCGAAGGCTGAATGCCGTCCAGCGTTGCCACACGAATCAGCACATCGGTACGCATGTTCTCGGGCAGGGCCGCCAGAATTTCTGCGGCATGATCGCTTTCGAGATAGGAAAGAATAATGCCAATAATCTGTGGGTGTTCAAGCCGGATCAGTTCCGCCACGGCGCGCGGCTCCATCCATTTCAGCGTTTCCAGTCCCTTGGCGTCATGGCCCATGAGAATGCGATCAATAATATTGCCGGCCTTGTCCTCGCCCAGCGCATTGACTAGCACATTACGCAGGTATTCTTCGTTACCAATACCCAGCGCGGTCTGCTCATCCACCGTATCGCAGAACTCACTTAGAACATCATCCACCGTATCACGGCCGATACTGCCCAGGCCGGCCATCGCCTCACCGATTTTCTGCACTTCCTTGGGGTTCAGCAGTTTCATAATTTCCGCCGCATCCTGTTCCCCCAGGGTCATCAACAATACTGCCGTGCGTTCAATACCCGTCAGCTTTCTTTTCTGTGTTGCATCATCTGCCATAAGTATCAGTCTTCAATCCAGCCCTTGACGACCTGTGCGACCCGCTTTGGTTCCTGGCTGGCCAGTGACTTGGCCATATTCAGGTTATCTTCATAAGTTGATGGTTTGGGCAACCGCCCACCGCTTTCCTGACTCAGTGTCAGTTGATCTTCGGGAATTTCTTCCCCGGCTTCATTGATCACAATTTGTTTGGGAGGAACGGCCAGCTTGCGCATAATTGGCCTCAGAACACCGAAGACCAGAAACATGACCATTGCCGCTGCCGCCAGTTGTTTCAGCACTGACCAGAACCAGGACTGTTCCCAGATCGGAATAGCCGGGATTTCCACCATTTCTTCACTCGGTAGGAAAGCGGCGTTAATAATCTTGACGCTGTCACCACGCATCGAGTTAAAACCTACCGCGCCTTTTATCAGGCTGGTAAAGCGCGCCAGTTCTTCATCGGTATAGGGAACCTCGACCGTTTTACCTTCTTCGTCTGTGCGGGTTTTCACATCCAGCACTACGGCAACGGAAAGGCGACGAATCCCCCCCGTACTATGGCGGGTATGGCTGATCATCTTGTCCAGCTCAAAATTACGCACTGAACGCTTCTTTAACTTGCTCGGGCCTTCAACGATCCGACCTTCTCCGGCAGCCTGTCCAGTCACGTCTTCCGGCGCCACCGGCCTGCCCGGTGGTTCATTGGTTAATGCACCGGGGATCCCGGCCTCACTCTGTACCCCCTTACTCTGCTCCTCGATCTGCTGCTCGCTGCGCAGAGCAGGCAGATCAGGATTGAATTGCTCCTGGGTGGATTCGGTGCGAGTGAAATCCAGATCGGCATTGACCTGGGCGCGCACGCCGTTCATGCCGACCAGCGGCGCCAGTAGATTTTCGATACGGGTGATGAAGGTCTGTTCGAGCTTACGGGTATATTCAAATTCGCTGGCGCTCATCTGCAGATCATTGTTATCGTTGTCGGATGACAGCAGACGACCGCGGTCATCGACCAGGGTGACCTGAGAAGTTTCAAGATTGGTAACACTGGAAGCCACCAGATGCGTGATAGCGGCAATCTGTTCCTTTTCCAGACGCCGCCCGCTCGCCAGTTTAATCATCACCGAAGCGCTGGGTTTTTTGCGGTTACGCACAAAAGCAGACTCTTTCGGTAACGCCAGATGCACTCGCGCATTTTCGACTGCCGCGATAGACTTGATAGTACGCGCCAGCTCGCCTTCCCGCGCCCGCTGATAACGCACATTCTGGATAAAGGCGCTGGAACCGAAGCCCTGCTCCTGCTGCATAATTTCAAAGCCTTCGCCTGAACTCTGGGGCAGGTTTTCCGCCGCCAGTTTCAATTTTGCTTCACTGGTTTTACCGGACTCGACCATGATCGCGCCGGAGTCAGGGTCCAGGCGAAACTCGATATTGTTGCGTTTCAATATCTCAGCCATGGCCTGGGCATCCTTGCCGCTAACATTACTGTAAAGAACGTTGAAAGTCGGAGTCTGCGACCAGAGAACGACACCAACGCCGATGCCGATACTGGCTGCCAGACCGATCAACAAGCCCAGCTGCCGCACCACCGGCAAGCTCAGCATCCCCATGAATGGTCCACTAAACTGTTCTGATTTTACGAGATCCATATTTTGCTTCATTAATTATTGTATTGAGTAACAGGAGAACTATCCGCGCGTATCAGATGAAATCATACCGGCATGTTCATAATCTCCTGATAGGCACTGACCAGTTTGTTGCGCACCTGCAGCATGGCCTGAAATGAAACGCTGGACTTTTGCATCGCCACCATCATTTCTGACATTTGCACATCGGGATCACCCCGCTGAAAGGCCTCCGTAACTTTTTTGGCTTCCATCTGCGTTTCATTGACCTTGTCGATAGACTGTTTTAACAACTCTGAAAATTCACCTGCATCGCCGACCTCGGCAACACTTTCGATGTTTTTTGCCTGCGCTGCACTGGCCATGGCGCGCATTTGCATTAACAGTGATTCAGAAGTAATAGCATTTGTCATATCAACACCCTGGAAAGATTAGGTTTGTGTTCGTCAAAACTTTGTCGATAAAAATGGTCATGCAGTTTCCAGACCAGCAGCGCCTAAATCAGATGACATACCGCTCTCCGAACTGCCCGGCACTGTAATCCCGGCTTCACGCATGCGCGCCAGCTTGTAACGCAGCGTGCGCTGGCTGATCCCCAGCCGTTCCGCAGTAAGCTTGCGACTGCCGTGCGCACAGCGGATAGCATCCAGAATCAGATCCCATTCACGCTGTTTCAGATCCGAGTTCAATGACTCTTCCTTTGAATCTCCATTTGCCACTGGCTGTGATGCTGAATGTGACAGGGTTGCTGATATGTTGGCAGTCGAGAGCATTTCAGTTTGAGTCGCTGTTGTTGCGACTTCAAAATGCAGATCCTGTTCCTTAATCACCGCATCGGTATGCAAAATCAGCGCACGCTGGATAACATTATCCAGTTCCCGGATATTGCCAGGCCAGCGATGACGTAGCAGACAGGCACAGGCCTCATCGGAAAGTTCAGGAATCATCTGCGTAGATGTACGCGCATGTTTTTCCAGCAAACACTTCGCCAGCGGCACAATATCACCCGTGCGTTCGCGCAGCGGGCGCAGGTTGAGAGGGAAAACATTGAGCCGATAGAACAGATCTTCACGGAATTTTCCCTGCGCCACCACCGTCTGCATGTCACGATTCGAAGTAGCCAGCACACGAACATCCAGCTTGATCATTTCGGTACTGCCAAGACGTTCCACTTCACGCTCCTGCAATACCCGCAACAGCTTGGCCTGCAGACCCAGATCCATTTCTGAAATTTCATCCAGTAACAGGGTGCCGCCCTGCGCCTGTTCGAACTTGCCCGGACAGGCCTTGTAAGCGCCGGTAAAGGCGCCCTTCTCATAACCAAACAGGGTCGCTTCCAGCATGTTTTCAGGAATAGCTGCGCAGTTAATTGCAATAAAAGGCCTGTCGTGTCGAGATGAGTGGCGGTGAACAAACTGGGCCAGCACTTCCTTGCCAACCCCGCTTTCACCTGTGATCATGATGGTCGCATCGCTGTCGGCAACTTTCATCGCTATGCGCGCCAGTTCCTGCGAGCTCTCATCGACAACGATCATGTCCTCATCGGTACCGGCTAAACCAATATACTGGCCAACCATGTTGACCAGCACCTCGGCTTCAAAAGGCTTGACCATATAGTCCACCGCGCCGTCGCGCATCGCATCCACCGCCTGCTGAATGGTGCCATAGGCGGTCATCAGAATCATGGGGATGTCCGGGAACTGCGCGCGGACTTTTTTCAGCAGGCTATGGCCATCCATCTTCGGCATGTTGATGTCGCTGATGATCAAATCCACGGCTTCGTCTTCAAGCTGGCGCAGCGCCAGCAGCCCGTTTTCCGCTGTGCGCACCCCGTAACCGGCCATCTGCAGGGTATCCCGCAGAGCTTCGGAAAGGGACGCATCATCTTCAACAACCAGAATGGTCAAATCCATCGTCATGGTAATTCCTCAGTAAAAGTCTTCAGGCAATCTGTTGAGCATTTATGGATGTATCCAGTGCAGATACGGCCTTTGTATGTTTGTGCATGTGTGTCGACTGCAAAATGGGCAGGTGCAGACTGAAAGCACTGCCCTTGCCCGGCGTCGATAGTAGCTTTACCTCGCCCTTGTGCGCGCGGGCGATAGCCTGCACCACCGCCAGTCCCAGTCCGGTGCCGTCCTTGCGCGTGGTGTAAAAAGGATCAAACAGCTTGCGCTGCACTGCCGGCGGAATACCCGGGCCACTATCCGAGATACACAGCTCAAGTTGGCCCGCCTCATCCACACTCGCCTGCGCCCGCAGTTCACCCTGCTCCTGCATGGCCTGGATCGCATTCACGGCAAGGTTAATCAGCCCGCTTAAGATCATCTGCCGGTTACCATAGAGCCGCTGGCCGGCAGTTTCGTCTTTCCACTCAAAACGGGTATGGCTGGACTGCAACTGTGTTTCCAGCACCTGTTGCAGATCCGCCAGCAACACATCAGCAGTAAAAAATTCTTCCCCGCTTTTACCGCCACGCGCATAAACCAGCATGTTGTCCACCAGCTGTTCCAGATGACGCAGGCGGGAAAATATTTTTTCCGCTACCTGGCGCCGAGAAGCATCATCCATCTGCGGACGTTTGAGATTGGAGGCGTAGAGCATGGCGGAAGACAACGGGGTGCGGATCTGGTGCGCCAGTGAGGCGGCGGTCTCCCCCATGGCGGCAAGGCGTTGCTGCTGGGTCAGGCGATCCTGCAGCATACGCATTTCGGTAACATCAGTAATCAGCAGAATCTGGCCGGGCTCGGCGCCCAGGGGACAGGTTGAAATATTGACGCGCCGACCGTCGACCAGTGAAACCTCATGGCCATCATCACAGCGGGGGGCAAAGGCGCGTGCAATCACTTCACTCCATGCAATTCCCAGCAGGGGCTGGCCCAGCAGTGCTTCCGCCGCCGGATTATTTTCGCGAATAACACCCTCACCATCGAGCACAATGACGCCACCGGGAAGCACATCCAGCAACAAACTCAGGCGACTGGCCAGACGTTCCTTTTCAGTCAGTTCACGAATACGTTCATCGCGCGCAGCCTGTAATTCCTGATTAAGATCGGCAACGCGAGTCTCAAGTTGTTGATAAGATTCAGTTAGTTGACTGGAGAGTTGATTGAAGATCGCAAACGCGTCTTTCAAACCCTGAGAATCAGTGCTGTCATGCTGCATGATAAATTCCTGTCATTGCCTGTAATCTGACGCCAAAGGCGGTGCCACAGAAACAAGAGCAAGAACTATGCCTGATTTATTTTGTTAGTATTTTCAACCAGATAGGAAGGGCAGGAAAAAATGAGTCAATTTCGTGGCGCGATTTGAAGCTATTATTACGGGGGCATTTCATATATTGGCTGAATAACGCAGAGGACGCGGAGTCGCAGAGACGCGGAGTTTTTAATAATTCACCTTGCAGAAAGCCGTGGTGGGGGGAACAGGAGTGATATCCAAAGCGATTCAATATCCCTGGTAGCTTGCTATAAGGCAGTTAGTTTATTCCTAAATAATAATAATCTCCGCGTCTCTGCGACTCCGCGTCCTCTGCGTTTATTACCTGAACATAAAATATCATACATCACAGACTGGACACGGACTCTTTCATTCAGGAAACCTTATCCACCCGTTGCAAACCATATTTGCGCATTTTTTCCACCAGGGTGGTGCGACGCATATTCAGACGCTTGGCGGCATGGGCCACGACACCATCAGCATCGTCCAGCGCCTGCTTGATCAAAGTGGATTCCAGATTGGTTAGATGTTCCTTGAGATCCAGGCCATCAGCAGGAATGCGCACCGGCGCATCCAGCGCCTGCGTGCTCAGCATCTGGGCCCCTGTCGATGCGGCTTCCGGCAGTTCGGCCACCGGCAGGTCACGACGGAATTTTTCCGGCAGATCCCGCAGATCCACCACGCCATTGGGGAACATAATGATCAGCCGTTCAATCAGGTTGGACAGTTCGCGCACATTACCCAGCCACTTATACTGGCACAGTGCCGCAATGGCATTCTGCGTCAGGCGCACCGAACCCCGCTGCTCATATTCCATGCGCGTGATCAGCTCTTCGATCAAAAGGGAAATATCCTCGATACGTTCGCGCAGGGGCGGCATTTCAATAGGAAAAACGTTCAAACGGTAGTACAGGTCTTCACGAAAACGCCCTTCGCCAATTTCCTCTTCCAGATCGCGGTGGGTAGCCGCCACAATGCGGACATTGGCGGGGATACTTTTATTGCTGCCGACGCGTTCAAATACCCGTTCCTGGATCACCCGCAACAACTTGACCTGCATGTTCAGGGGCATATCGCCGATTTCATCCAGGAACAGCGTGCCGCCATTAGCCATTTCAAAGCGCCCCTGACGGGTGCTGATGGCGCCGGTAAATGCGCCTTTCTCATGGCCGAACAGCTCGCTTTCCAGTAATTCCGGCGGAATGGCGCCACAGTTTACCGGCACAAAAGGCTTGTCCCGACGTGAGGAATGATAGTGCAGGTTACGCGCCACCACTTCCTTACCGGTGCCGGACTCGCCGAGAATCATCACATTGGCATCCGAATCCGCAACCTGATCGATCAGACGGCGAATTTCGCGAATGGCGCGGCTGTTGCCCACCAGGCTGCGAAACAGGGTCTGGGTGCCTGAACCCGGACGGGTAGTGGTGCGACGATAGATATCGGCCTGATGCAGGGCATGCTGCAACTGGCGATATTTGATGGGATATTCAATTTTACCCGCAATCAGAGGAGGAACCAGTTCGGTTGGTTTGCCCTCACGATGATGCAGCAGGAGAACCGGCGTTTCGGAGCCAAATTCGTCCTTCAGTTCCTCAATTTTCGCCCGGGTCTGGTCACAGGTCGGCGCCTGGCCAATGATAATGACATCCCAGCCTTCTTCGGGAACATCGACAGAACGCCAGGAATCCATATCCGTGGGTTCAATCTGGCCATAATCGATAAAATTAAGGAGTAAATTCAGGTCAGAACATCGTTGCGTGTCACTTTCAATTAGCAGCACGTTTTTATAAGACATGTAACATTCCTTTCAACAGCCAATAGTAGAGGTAAAATCTCTCTAGATGTTAGCAGCCCTCCACAAAAAGTCAAAAAATTGTCAGATCGGGGGTAATGGATGCAAGCGACTGAAATATTTAATGTATTTCGAGTTCAGGAAGCAGGACTCCGCCCCCGGGTTTGCGCAACCATGCGCCGATGATGAGCAAATATCCATTTTTCCAGATGATTTTCCTCCACCTCATCCAGCGAAGTAAAGCGCGCCTGGACAAGATAACGACCATCGCGTTCTGTCACCGAAACCACCCGGGCGATGATTTTTAGTGCATGCTGCATCTCGCCATCGAGATAAAGCTCCAGTAACAGCGATGCTGTTTCAGCCGGCGCTGAGTCGGACAGCCATTCGATGGCTTTGCAGGAAAGCCTGACCGAAACAGGGACAGAATGCTGCTGCGACTGTCCTGACAACTGGCAGACCATATCGATAAGCAGGTTCAGTTTGTTCTCGAGGCGCTGCAGTTCAGGTGAAGAAGAATGGACCTCATGAACAGCAGATTGCTGTTCAGCAAATGTTTCAATCAGGGAAAACGTCAGCAGATTATTCTGGCGCAGGGATGAGGAAGATATTGCCTCCGGCAGTGTGCTCCACTTCAGCACCAGTGGCGTTTCGATAGATAATACATCGTCCTGCATGCGTGTCTCTGTAATAAATATGGATTGCCAAATTTATACAATACTACGGAACAGCAGTAAAATCTTCCAACAATTATTTCTTAAGAAAACTCTGATTAATTCCGTTCGCCCTGAGCCCTACTGACTTCATAAGCTGTTTTACATGTTTAACCGGAATGGCAAACGTGATCAGGCCGGGGGTGATTTGAGTGCTTTTTCTGGCCTTGCTGACAAAACCACTGCTGACCACAGCAATAACGCGCCCGCTGTTCTGTTTATATACAGCACTGCCGCTATTACCCGGATAAGACACCGCGTCCAGCTGAAAAACCCGAAAAGGATTGCGGAGACTGGCGATGATAGCCGTATCCAGCCGGGATGAGTGATCAACCGGTATGATGTAGGGCGGCATAGCCGCAATAATGCCGCTATGGGTGGCCGGATAGAGTCCCAGGATTGCGCCTATGGGATAGCCGGTAAACGCAATCGGTGTACCTTCCTCAACCGTTTCCGAATTCCCCAGTTCAAACGTCGGCATGGGTTTGCCACTGACTTTCAGGATTGCCAGATCATGCACCTTGTCAATCTCAAGCAGTTTTACCTTGCGAATATTTGCCTGCTCGCCATAACCGGTAAAAATCACCATGTCACTAATATCCATGCCCTCAGGCAGGCGACTCACCACATGTTCATTGGTGATCACATGCAGGCCATCCGCGACGACAAAACCTGTCGCGAGAACGACAGCAGGAGGCACCCGGGTTCGCTTGTATACACCAAGCCCGACCACCGCCGGTTTTATTTTCTGAATAATGGAGACAAGGTCAGCCTGGGCGCTGTGTTGCAACAAACCAAATAAAATACCGCACAAAAACAGGCCAAACATCCTTTTTGTTCCTGGCAGATACTGACTAAAAGCTATTACCATTTTATTTAGGGAAACTCTGATTAATATTATTCGAATCAGTAAGATAGAAGATCTTCTGTCACGTTATCATTTACAGAAAAATGTGACAAGGACAACATAAGCGATTTTAAAAGGTTATCCCCAGACAAAATGCAATAGTTGCCGAGTAATGCATTCATGAACACAGAGGACGATATATCAATAAACTACCCTACAACAAGCTGCGGGGCATTAATCAAAGCAACAAGCTGAAGCGCCAGGACACAAAGTGGGTAGAGATTTGGAATGCTTATTTAGCCTGCCAGCGTACATAAAAAACGTCCACCCTTGTGGGTGGACGTCTCGGTTGGCGCAGACCCAATCGCTTAACGGCAAGGTCCAGGTAGTAACCACGAGGGTTATTTCATTAATGACCCTTCTTCGCGGTCTTGAGCAGCTTCCTGATAAAGTTGCTGTCATCGCTGTCGCTGCACGTCCTGACTGAATGCCTGGCTCTATGACGGTAATCGTCGTCTTCTTTATCCAGGCAAGGTGGGGCGACCACATCCTTCAGGTCTATTAGCCATAGCGCATCACCCTGACCATCGGCCATACCAGTACTTTCAGGATGCTGCACGTTGATGATGAACTGGCTCGGGTTGGCCGGATTGAAGATCATGCCGGTGTTTTCCGCACCCCTGGCCTGCAGGCTCATGAAGTGATCGAGTGATTCAGCGACACCGTCACCATTAACATCGCGCAGGAACCATACATCACCGCCAATGGTGTCACTATTTGGCTTGTCCTCGACCACATAGATATTGCCAAGGACGTCCTGGGCCAGGTTGTCAGGAGAAGATATGGTGCCAGTGGTTGGCGCATAACCCAGGTTGGTCGGCGTGGCCCGGCTTGCAGACAGGCGCACCATAGCAGTGCCATCACCCATTTCCTCGACAGAGTAGACTGACTGCTCGGAGGTGGCGTTGAAATACAGCACTTCATTGCCGTTGGCCAGATAACCGACCTCGACGTCTTCTGGACGGCCAAAGGGCGTGCCATTGGCATCGTTAGCGGCGGCGCGACCACCACGGCTGACGTTATCAAACGGATCGGAAATTCCGGGCAGGGTAATACCATCAGCATCGGTCAACGGCGTCCAGGAGGCCATACCGGTACGTACAGCACCAATATTGGCGCCTTTGTTCCAGTTGATGGAAGCATCACCATCAAAGGCATCGACAGCAAGGACAAAGGACTGACCCTTGCTGTAGTCGCCCCGAATGGAAGGTACAAACTTGTAGATGGAACCGGATTTATTTTCATCGACGAAATACAACGCGGTGCCGGCATGGTTGAAACGCAGACCCTCGTGGGAAACGTTGGGGATGCTGTTCAGTTCGTGCACCTCAACCGTCTCGCCAGCAGCAACATCGGCCATGGGGTTCATGACTTCGAACATGCGACCCTGGCCGGACCACTCTTCAGCCACCAACAAGGTATTGGTCGGGGACCAGGTGGCCGGGTCGAGAGCGCCAAAGTCGCCGCTCCAGTCACCGTGTGCGCCATTCATGTCGCCTTTGAACAGGTTTACAGCCCTGTCGGTCATCATGTCGTAACGGGTAACGCCAGCGCCGAATCGCGTTTCATGCGGCATAAAAATATAGCGGCCGCTCGGATCGAACGCATTCATATCGGTCATCGAAGCGCCGCTGCCAAGGCCGGGAACGCGAATGGTCGACTGTGAAGCATCCGCTTCGATCTCATGCAGGCTGGTCAGATTTTTGTAACTGACGCCAGCCGGTACCTGCCAGGGTGAGTTCAATTCATTGATATGGTTTGGTATTTGGGCTACCGCAGTAGACTGGGTGAGTGGATTAAAAAACACATCAGTGCCGGCGGATGCAAGCTGGGCAATTGCCAGAGCCACACCAGTGACGATAGTCTTGAGTGCGAAATGGTTCATTATATCCCTCCATTAAGAGTTATGGTTAATATGAAAGGATATTATGGCAACGCAATATGACAGCGGCATGGCGGTTGTGTTACTTCAAGTGTCACTTCAGATGTACTTTTGTAGATCACTCGATGCCAACCCAATCAGAAAACTAAATAAACTACCCCGCTGCAAGCTTCGGGGTATTAAGTTGTAGATTAGGCTTCGCCTAGATCAACCCATCCTGCCATTTTTCGCAGCAGGCAGCCGGGAATTAAACCCTGAGAGATTAAATAGCTGTTCCAAATACCAGTCCACTTTAAGCAATTACCGTTCATCCTGAGCCTGTCGAAGGACAAGCAGATTAAACACTCTATTCACAGTATTTCCACGCTCATGGTTCGACAAGGCTCTCCTGAGCGAAACCGAAGGGCTCACCACGAACGTGGAAATTCACAAGTGATCTGGTATTTGGAACAGCTATTTAAATTATCGTTCGTTCTGAATGAAGCGAGGGGGCGCACCACGAACGTGGTGCGTAAAGAGTAATCTGGTACCAGCAACTCTTAAGACAACTCTGATTAATTCCACCGTTCGTGGTGAGCTTGTCGAACCATGAACGGTGGAATTAATCAGAGTTTCCTTAATTTAGTTCATCGACACAAGCTGGTAAACCTGTGCCGCCTGCCGGTGCTGTTTCAAACCGTGCATTTCCCTGCCCAGACGCTGTTTCTCCCTTTGTCCCAGAGCAATGCTTTTATTATCGATCGCCACCACCTGTCTTAACGTTTTAGCCAGTTTTTCCAGCATTACATCGATATCCGGATGAGCAAACAGGGCGTCGATTATTTGCCGGCGTGTTGCTTCCAGTTCGGTGAAAGCATTCCAGTCAGACTGTTTCGCATGGACATACATTTCATAACTGATACGCAGAATATGTTGTGCATGAGATTGTGGGGATATCGCAAGCATGCTAATTCTCCACAGGGTTTAATGTCCCTGAGTCTGTTTTTCCTGCTCAATACGTTCCGGCACCTCATCCCAGGCCGCCTTTATCGAGCGCAACAGTGAGGCCACCTCATCAAGAATATCCGCATCATCTTCGACATTGGCGCGGGCCAGGCGACGAGTCATATAGTCATACAGGTCATCCAGGTTCTGTGCGATTTCACCACCGGTATTTAGATCCAGGCTGGCGCGCAGACCGTCAATAATAGAAATCGCCCAACTTATATTGCCGCCTTTTAACGATACTTCTCCACGGTCCATATACCCCTTGGCAGTATTAATTTTTTCCAGTGCACCAACCATCAACATCTGAATCAGGCGATGCGGACTGGCGGACTCAACACCACTGGAAACACCAACCTTATTATACTGCTGAACCGCATTATGTAATTTTGCCATATTCATTACCTGACTCCTTATTTAATGTGTGATGAAAGCACATTACCAACACCACAAAAAACAAACCGCTAACAAGTACTCGGAACAAACCCGTTCCCAGAAAATTAACCGTACACCTGACGCATTCAGACAAGCTGCCGGCACCCGGTATTTTTCTAAACTGTATATTCATTGTTATTTCGAATCCCGCTTCGCTGCACCGGGTAAGGAATCCAGCTGGTTGTTGAGAAAATTTCCGGTCGAGCGCATTTTTCCAAGCGTGGCGTCTAATGCTGTAAACTGTTTCAAATAACGTTGCTCGGATGCCTCCAGCTTCTGCGCCAGCTTTTCCCTTTCTTTTTCCAGATCACGAATACGATCGCTATAGCCTTCGTTACGAACGCTTATGATGCCATCTGTTTTCAGAAACTGGCCGGTCAGGTCATAAAGCCGCGCGCCCACGCCATGGGAGAAAAAAACCTGGCCCCGCTCACCCACATTGCCATCCAGCACTTCTATTTTTAATTCTTCTGCTGCACCCTTGCCTGTAAGCGTACGGCCGGAACCTGTGCCCGCGACATTATTAAACGTGCCTGCCACATCTTCACCACTTATGCCACGCTTAACTTGAAAACCTGTATTGTCTTTCAGTCCTTCATCAGCCTGACTGACCTCAACTGAAGAACTACTGCCGTAGCGACTGGAAACCAGCAGCAACCGGCCATTGGAAAAATAAGCTTCAACTGAAACATCATTGCTTTGAAAATTAGTATCTGAGTTGATCTGGTTGCGCAATTCCTGCAGCAGTTCATTCTGGTTGAGATAATTTTTTGCCGTCAGTGTGATTTTCTGACTGCTGACGCCATCCACCCTGAGTTTGAAACTGTTATCACCCTGTTGAAGGCTCAGGGGGAATATGTCCCCCCCTGTCATAACCGGCCGCCCGGCCCAGGCGCCCTGTGAGGCCATGCGGGTAATCACCAGATCATAGGCGTTGGTTTTTGTTTCATCACCGGCTTCAAGGTAACGAATTGCCGGATCACTGCTGGAACCGGAAATTGAAAACAGCTGTACCACCTGCTGCAGGTCATCCTCGATGGCCGTCTGCAGCTTTGCGCTGTCCAGCACCAGCTTACCGTCACGCCCGGTGTTGATGCCGATACTGGAAAGAGAATCATATTTTGAATTAACATTGCTGAAGTTGTCCCCCAGCGTGCGGCGTATCTGGCTGATAACGCCACGAATCGACGCATCTCCCGAGAGAGGACCGGCCGTTTTGGTCTCAGGATCATAGCCTGTCAGACTATCTACCACATCGATCATTTCATTGTATTTGCTGATAAAATCGTTAACCGCCTCAGTCACATTCGCAGTGCTCATCTCGACATGAATGCGATTGATACTGCCTTCGGAATCCGGTTTCAGGCTAAGCGTTAGCCCGTCAATCACATCATCAATATCGTTACTGGAGCGACTGACAAAAATACCATCAACGTTCAGTTCAGCATTCTGCGTCGCCACCACCTCATTCATATTCTGCCCTGCAGCCTGTGGGCTATCGGGTTCATAGGCAAAAACTGAGAGTCCTGACATATCTCGATCCGTACCATCATTATCATTCACCTTGATGCGGATACTGTTGTCATTGCCCGCCACCAGCGAAGACAACACCAGCCGATAGCCGTTGCCATCATTAATTACCGATGCGCGAATACCGGCATCCGATTTGTTAATCGTCTCCTGTATTCCACGCAGACTGGCATTTTCGTCAGTAATGGTAATGGTTTTTGCAGGCATATCCGGGTTCATGACAAAACGTTTACTCCCGACATCAAAATGGCCAAGTTGAATCGTCAGACTACCCGTCCCCAGTGGAAGGCGATCGGATTCCAGTGAGCGACTT
>JASBTR010000059.1 GCA_030148325.1 Gammaproteobacteria bacterium | reverse complement strand
ATTACCGTTCATCCTGAGCCTGTCGAAGGACAAGCAGATTAAACACTCTATTCACAGTATTTCCACGCTCATGGTTCGACAAGCTCACCACGAACGTGGAAATTCACAAGTGATCTGGTATTTGGAACAGCTATTTAGCCTTTGATTACCGTACGGGCAAAACACGCCGACACCACATCCATGAGAGCAGTTTACAAAAAGCTATCAGAAAGGCCGCTAAAAAGGCAAACCTCACGAAAAGGGTAACCAGCCACACTCTGCGCCATTCTTTTGCGACACATTTACTGGAATCAGGAAAGGATATTCGTCTCATTCAGGATTTGTTAGGCCATGCTGATGTCAGCACGACTATGATATATACCCACGTAATTAAAAAAGGTGGGTTGGCCGTTAAAAGCCCCTTTGATGCTTTATGATGTACCCATTTTTAATATATCCCACGCCCGCTTTGCCAGTTTTTCACTCTCAGCCAATATTTCCCCAATGTCTGCTAAATGCTAGACCCACTCTAGTAAGGTGGTTGGTAATTGTCTGCTTCGTGGTGACTGCTGAAGTTTTACAAAAAAACAGAATGTCTCCTTCTGGCCGTTTGCAGTCGTCTATTATGAGTTGTTCATAAACAGGGCAATAAGTGCGGGTGAGTTGATCGAGGTGGGTCGTGATGGGTAAATCGATTTTAGAAACGGTTCATGATACAGCCAAAGGGCTTAACAGGGCAGGGCTGCTGGATGCTCAGACCATGCGTGAATTTGATGTCTTGTGCCTGCTATCTATAAAAGTATATACCCCGGCGCAGATCAGACATATTCGTGAAACGAATAAAGCGAGTCAGGCTGTGTTTGCGGCTTATTTAAACACCAGCCTTTCAACGGTGCAAAAATGGGAACAGGGTAAAGAAACCCAATGGTATATCGCTTAAATTGCTGAACTTGATTGGGCGAAAAGGAATTGAAATATTGGTTTGAAGGGTTGAATAAATAGAATTAACAGGATCAGATTCGATTGATTTTTGAAATATAAAATAGGACAGACAATGGCCAGGTATTCCAGAAAATCCACGAGCATGAAAAAATCCGGTGAGGAAGCGATGGCGATTGCTCAGGGTACACATGGTTACGTCCCCTTTTACTCAAAATTGATTCGGCGTCCGCGCCAGGTTTCTCTTTATTAAGTGTCTCATTTCAAATAAAATTACATGTACTCGAATCAGGCCAACGCTGATTTGCGGAATATTTTTAATTGCGTCTCAAGTTTATTCCAGGACCGGAGTCCGGGGCGCCGGCGGCCCCTAAACCATGTTGAAAATCACCCCCAGGAAACAGTGCGTAGATCGGCCGCGCAAACAGTTGCATAGTTTCAGGATGATGCCCGTCAAGCATCTCCTGCTGACAGCCATGGTGGCTTTGGTGGCTCCGTCGCTCAATGCCTCCCCGGCAGACGATGCCGTTGCGCCTCGGCTGTCTGTGGACAACAGCCTCGCAACGGCAGGATTCTACCGTCTGAGTTGGGAGACCGGGAATGAACGCGTCGAACTACAAGAGGCTACCGAGCCCGGTTTTGTGCATCCGTCGATGGCCTATACAGGGCCTGATCGTGCAACCGTCATCTCCGGAAAACCGAGCGGCACCCGGTTTTACCGGATCCGCGGCCTGGACAACCAGCGTGTCGGACCCTGGAGTGAACCGCTTGCCGTTACCGTGGCTCACCACAGCCTTTCACGCGCCTTGCTGTTTCTGGGGCTGGGCGTCACTGTCTTTATTGCCACCGTGCTGATGATTGTTCGCGGATCGGATAAGACCGCATGAGTTCTGTTGATCTGCGCGTCAACACCGAGCGGTTGCGCGCGGATATCGACGCCCTGGCGCAAATCGGCCGGCAGGAAAACCAGGGTATTTACCGCATGGCCTTCAGTGACGCCGATATGGCGGGCCGTGACTGGTTACGGCAGCGTATCGAAGACAGTGAACTGACATTTTTTCAGGATGGTGCCGCCAATCTGCATGCAAGATTGAACTGGGATAAGAACGTACCCAGCGTTATCGCCGGTTCGCACATGGATACAGTGCCGGGTGCGGGCCACCTGGATGGCGCCCTCGGCGTCGTCTGTGCACTCGAAGCTTTGCGGGTGCTCAAGGAATCCGGCGTCGCACTGCAGCGCCCGCTCGAAGCGGTATCTTTCAGTGACGAGGAAGGCCGTTTCGGTGGTATGTTCGGTTCCCAGTCCGTTGCCGGCCTGGTGACACCGGAGTATCTGCACGCCGCCTGCGATCTCGACGGTATCAGCCTGATGGAAGCGATGGCGCAACAGGGACTGGATGCGCATGCAGCACTGCATGCACAACGTAAACCCAGCAGTATTTATGCCTATGTCGAACTGCATATCGAACAAGGCCCGGTTCTGGACCGGAAAGGTTTGAGTATCGGCGTCGTCGACGCTATTACCGGTCTGTTCAAGTGGGAGATCAGGCTCAGTGGTAGCGCCAATCATGCCGGCACCACGCCGATGGACATGCGCGCCGATGCGTTTCAGGGACTGGCTGAATTCGCCGTACAGATCGACCGGGTACTGGCCGAGTACGGTAGTCCGCACAGTACGGCGACCATCGGCCGCGTCGAACTCAAACCCGGTGCGGCCAATGTCATTCCCGGGGAAGCGGTGTTTTCACTAGACGTTCGCGATACCGACAGCCAGATACTTGAGGTGCTCGCTGACGCCTTCCGCAGAACGCTGTCAGCGATTGCAAGGCGTCACGGCCTGATGTTTGACTTTTCGGTGCTCAGCGACATTGCGCCGGTGCAGTGCGACATGTCGGTGGTATCGGCGATCGATGCGGCGGTGAATACCCTGCAGTTGCCTGCCACGCATCTCAACAGCGGTGCGGCACACGACGCCCAGATGATTGCCGGTATCGCCCCGACAGGGATGATCTTCGTACCCAGCAAGGAAGGTCGCAGTCACTCGGCGGCTGAATGGACGGCCTGGGACGACATCGAGGCGGGCGCCAATACCCTGTTACATACATTGAGGCAACTGGCCACGTAGATATGAACGACGACAAAAGTAAAAATCAGACATCCACCGATTTTGTTGATATCGATCCGCTACGGGATACGTATCGTCAATCCATTACCCATTCACCGGCTGTCACGCGTTCGCTGGAAGCACACAAGACAGCGCTGCTGTGTATCGACATGCAGTACCTGGATGCCGCTCCTGATTTCGGTGTGTTTGCCAATGCCGAGGCTTCGGGCGTACCGGTCGAGGCGCAGGAGTACTATTTCGATCGGCTTAAATACACGGTGCTGCCCAATGTCCGCCGTTTACAGGATGCTTTTCGTGCGCGCGGCCTGGAAGTCATTCACACGCGCATTCAGTCACTCACACAGGACGGCCGTGACCGCAGTCCGGGACACAAGCGCCTGGGGCTGCATGCTGCACCGGGCTCCAGGGAAGCCGAGTTTCTTGAAGAAATCGCGCCAATAGAAAACGAAATTATCATCAACAAGACCGCCAGTGGCGTTTTCAACTCCACCAATATCAGTTACATCCTGCGCAATATGGAGATTACCGGTCTATTCGTGGTGGGGGTCTACAGTAACGAGTGTGTGTCCACCGCAATCCGAGACGCCTGCGACCTGGGTTTCTACGTCACCTTGATTTCCGATGGCTGTGCGACCGTCACGCCCGAACTGCAGCGCGCGACCATAATCACGATGAAGGACCGCTACGCGTGCGTGTTGAATACCGATGAAGCGATCCAGGAAATCCAGACTGTGGTGGATGCGTGAACAGCATGCACAGCGCTACGCTGGATGCCGGCACCGGCTGGCTTATTCTGGCTGTTTTTTCGGTTATCTGGATTGTCCTCGGCGGTTACCTCGGTCGCCGCGCGGTCGGTCTTGAAGGCTATATGCTCGCCGGGCGCAAGGTCGGCCTGGCACTGGGCACTGCGACCGCCATGGCGACCTGGGTCACTAGCAACACCACTATGGCGGCACCCCAGTTGGCCTTGCAGATGGGTGTGTGGGGCATGCTGGGTTATTCGCTGGGCTCGGTCGGGTTGATGTTGTTTGCACCACTGGCCAGGCGTATCCATGCCCTGATGCCGTCCGGATATACCAGCGGGGATTTTGTCCGTCTGCGTTATGGCAAAACCACCTGGCGTGTGTTTCTCGCCATTTCGCTGTTTTACGGTTTCGGCTGGCTGGTGTCCATGGGCATGGCCGGCGGTGTGCTGGTGCATGCCCTGACCGGTATCGATTACCGCATCGGCATGAGCGTGATCCTGGCCGTGTGTGTGATTTATACGGTGCTGGGCGGCTTGCGAGCAGTGATCGGCACTGACTTTCTGCAGACGCTGATCATTCTTGTCGGCGTTGTCCTCCTGGCGTGGCTGGCGATCACGGAAGTGGGTTTCGAACGCATGCACAGCGCGGTACTCAAAGAGCGTCCCGAACTGCTCAACCTGCTGATGCCGGCCGCCATCATGTTCCTGTTCAACAACCTGCTGTTCGGTATCGGTGAGATCTTTCACTCCAACGTGTGGTGGAGCCGGGCATTTGCTTTCCGCCAGGGCGTGGGTTTCAAAGCCTACCTGATCGCCGGCGTATTCTGGATGCCGATCCCGGTGGTCGCCGGATTTATCGCCCTGACGGTGCCCGCTCTCGGGATCAATGTACCGGCAGCCGATATGGTCGGCCCCCTGGTGGCTGCCAGGCTGCTGGGTGCCGGTGGAGCGATCCTGGTGTTCATTGTTGTCTTCGCGGCGCTGGCGTCGAGTCTCGACTCACTGCTGGCTGCCACGTCGGACCTCATTCTGACCGATATATACAAAGGCCATTTTCGCCCTGAAGCCGGCGAAGCGGAACTGGCCGGTGCTGCACGCTGGGTGATACTGGGTCTGGGCCTGGCCACCTGGTTGCTGTGCCTGCCGCGGCTCACCACGCTGGCGGAGCTACTCTACTTCACCGGAGCTTTCGTCGCCAGCACCATCTGGCCCATCGCCGCCGGACTGTTCTGGCGAAAGGCCAATGCGGCGGGCGCCGCACTGGCCATGATCGCGGGCACGGCAATCGGCCTGGCCGGTTACTTCCTGATCGGTTTTTACGTGGCCGCGCTGATTTCCGCCGCGGTTTCGATGAGTATTGTATTGATCAGCACCTGGCTGCGGCCGGCGGATTTCAACTGGTCCGATCTCGCTGTTTCCCGTGAGGTGCATGCATGATAATCTCGGTCACAGCACTTGCATGGCTGGTTGGTACAGCGACGCTTATCACGCTTCTGGCGCCCGTTTTACTCATAATTTTCTGGATTAGGGACTGGTCAAAGGGACGCCTATGGTAAACAAACTGAATCCGCGGTTGACGGAGCCGCTTGAGGCGCAACCGCTGGACATCCAGGGCTTCGAACAGCCACGTGAGTTGCTGGATGCGATCGATGAAGATCTTACGTCACTACTGGACCTGGCGCAGCGTCCCGTGGTTTCAGCCAGCCAGTTTACGCGCGACCAGCTGTTGCAGCTTGCAAGGCTGGCCGCCCGCTATGAAACCCAGCCACAGATGATCACCCGGCCGCTGACGGGCAAGATTCTCATCAGTGCGTTCTATGAACCCAGCACGCGTACCCGCCTGTCCTTTGAAAGTGCCTGGCACCGCCTGGGCGGTGACATCATGTCGATTACTGATCCGGCCTCGACCGGTATTGCAAAAGGCGAGTCGCTCTACGATATCGGTGAAATGCTGAATCACTATGGCGATCTGGTGGTACTGCGCGACAGTGACAGGAACGCGGTCTACGAAATGCTGGAATCGCTGCGTATCCCGATTATCAATGGTGGGAACGGCACCGACGAACACCCGACCCAGGCAATGGCCGACATATACGCCTTGATGAAGTGGCGCCCATCATCTTTTATTCCCGGTTGCCCCGATGCCCCTGCCCTGAGGATCGGCATTATCGGCGTACCGGGTGTGATGCGTACTGTCCGCAGCCTGCTCGTCCTGTTGGGGTTATTTTCTGACGCGATCGCCGAGGTTGTCATTATCAGCGACAAAGCCCAACCGTTTTCCGAAGACCAGCAGGAAGAACTTGAATCTGCGGGTCTCACACTGCGCGTCAGCGACGACCTCGACAAGGAGCTGCCCGACCTGGATGTCGTCTATATCAATACCATCGCCTGGGTCGGAGATGACTATGAGGAACTGGGCAGCCAGTATAGCCTCAGTCAGTCGTCCCCCTTGAAGAAGGACGCTATCATTCTTCATCCGCTGGCCCGTGGCCGCGAGCTGCCGCGCGAACTCGATGATACGCCGTATAACTGGTACTTCGCCCAGGCGCGCGGTGCAGTCTTCATGCGCATGGCCCTTTTGTCCTCAATCATGAAAAGTTTTACCTGACGACTATGTGTGGAATAGCCGGATTTATTTATTCAGACCGAACCCGTCCTGTCGACCCCGACACCCTGGTAGCGATGGCGGCCATTCAATATCACCGCGGACCGGACGGTTTCGGCTGGCAGGCAATGGACGGCGTCGGTTTCAGCCATGCGCGCCTGTCCATTATCGATCTGGATGAACAACGGGGGCGCCAGCCGTTCATTTCCGATAATCGGCAGTTGATGCTGACCAAAAACGGCGAACTCTACGACTACCAGCGTATTCGTGCCGATCTGACCGCCCAGGGTGCGCGCTTCAAGACCAAAAGCGATTCGGAAATCATCATGCACCTGTACCCGCGCCTGGGTCTCGAAAGAACCTTGTCGTTCTTACGTGGTGAGTTTGCCTTTGCGCTTTACGACCGCGAAGACGACTGCCTGCACCTGGTGCGCGATCGCTTTGGCATCAAGCCGCTGTATTGGACGCATATCAATGGCGGCCTGGTATTCGGCTCCGAACTCAAGGTGGTGTTCGCACATCCGGAGGTGAGCCGCGAATTCGATTCGGCCGGCCTTTACCACCAGTTGATGCAGACCATGGTTCCCGGCACCACAGCTTTCGCGGGCATAAACCAGGTTCAGCCCGGCCATATGCTGTCGATCAGACGCACCCCCGATGGCCGTTTGAACATCGAAGACCGCTGCTACTGGGACATGCCTTTTCCCGAGGAAGACGCACGCGAGCAGGGCTATAAAGAGTCCGATTACATCGACGGGGTGCGTGAACGCCTGATCGAAGCGGTTCAGCTACGACTGGAAGCGGATGTACCGGTTGGTTGTTATCTTTCCGGTGGCATTGATTCATGTGCAATTGTCGGTCTGTCGGCCGCCAGCACCCAGGGACCGGTCAAGGCGTTTACCATTGGATTCGATAGCGTTGACTACGACGAAACACCGATCGCAACAGAGATGGCTCAGGCCAGCGGTGCCGAGCAGGATATCCTGCGTGTCGACGCCGACCACCTTTACGATCATTTTGAAGAAACGCTCTGGCACACCGAACGCACTATTTATAATACGTTGGGTGTCGCCAAACTGCTGATGAGTCGCCGTGTCAATCAGGTCGGTTATAAAGTTGTCCTGACCGGTGAGGGCTCCGACGAACTGTTCGGCGGTTACCCGGCGTTTCGCCGTGACATGTTCCTGCACGGCCTCGACCACCTTTCCAATAAAGAACGCGCTGAATGGGAAACCCTGCTGGCCGAAAATAACAAGCTGTTCAAAGGCGCCATGCTGGCCGAGCAGAGTATCGAAGATGCCGCGTTGACCGCACGCGTCGGTTTTACACCGTCGTGCCTGCAGCCCTGGCTCGCCAGTAGCCAACGGGTACCGGCATTGCTGTACCCTGATCACCGCACGGCACTATCCGATTACTCCCCGGGTGCCGCTATCGCAGAGACCCTGAACCCGGACGCGCTGAAAAACCGGCATCCGCTCGACCGGGCACAGTATGTCTGGATCAAGACTATGCTGGAAGGCCAGATCCTCACCTGGGGCGGTGACCGCGTTGACATGGCCAATGCCATGGAGGCTCGCCCACCGTTTCTGGATCATCATCTGGCCGAATATGCAGCTATGCTGCCGCCCGCCATGCGCATTCATGGGCGAACCGAGAAATACGTGCTGCGCGAAGCCATGAAGGGGCTCCTCCCGGAAACGCTATATAAGCGCGAGAAGTTTGCCTTCATGGCACCGCCGGCGCATACCGACCCCAGAAAATGGCGGGCAATGAAAACCCTGGCCAGCCGCTATCTCAATCCGGATGCCATCGCCGAGGCCGGTTTGCTTGACGTCGAAGGGGTGTCGGCTTTATTCGCGCTACACGAATCATCCACGACGTCAGCCGCTACCCAGACCCAGCTGGATGCCATGATTAATCATCTTATCGGTGTGCAGGTATTGCATCGGCACTTCATCACCACCGATATACCGGCGGAGGCTCGGCGCAAGGCCGTGGAGCTCGGTTGGCGGGCGGAACAGACGGGCTCTTAACTTACCGCTGTACACCTGTATGGTGGAGGTATCTCTGGACTGCGGAATGGCAACTATTGGCACTTCTCGGCATGTGCCAAATATTGCCTCCCTAATTATTGTAGGAGTTAACTTTTATCGACTCTACCTCAATAAGTTTAAGGGAATAACCCTTGGCATCCCTGGAATCAGAATTTGTTGCTTTATTCTTTTGTCTGAGCAATATTCATACGTAAATTCAATTTGCAGGTGCAACTCAAGTTTGAAATAAGGTGGGATCAGGAAATCAACAGGATCAGGTTCGATTGATTTTCGAAATATAAAATTAGGATAGACAATGGCCGGGTATTCCAGAAAATCCACGAGTGTAAAAAAATCCGGTGAGGAAGCGATGGCGATTGCTCGGGGTACGCAAAAGCCGGGTCAGACGAAGGAGCAAACCCGGTTAATTGCGCAGGGGATTCAAAAAGGGATTGAGCTGTATAAAAAGCAACAGGCGGCAAAAAAGCGGGAGCTGGACAGGAAAATCAAGAAGCTTGCTGTTACGGCTTCGCCTGAGCCTGCTTTGCTTGAGACGGCTGCCGACATAAGGCCGAACCGGGGCAATAAACTGGCCTGGATGCTGCTATTTTTGTCCTGGCTTTGTTTTGGGATCTATTTTTTCCTGGGCAGAATGTAAAGGTATACAAGGTGACATAGGGGGTGCTCATACGTAGGTGCTTAAGGAATTCATTCACCTGTAGGTTCGCCTTCAGGCGAACAGCAGCGGTTAAATAACGTAGAGTGTGGCGCATAATTGAGTATTTTGTACGACTAAAGCCGTACCTGCAATTGTTCACACGCTTAAGCACCTACGTATGAGGGGGTGCTAACTTCCAGGGGTTTAATTTCCCGGCTGCCTGCGGCCAAGTTCTATTGATTAGGTGCGGCTTCTACCCTTTGGACTCAGGTGCGCTGTTCGCCTGAATGCGAACCTGCAAATAATACCTCACAGCTTTTTTGGAGGGTGGGGTTATTTACCGGTTGATACACATTTTCTGGAGAAAACTTGGTTTTCACGGTTCCAGACAGTAATATAGCCTATCAGCCGCAGGACCTGCGGGAGAGACCTTGCCTTTTATCGGTTTAAACGGGCAGGGCGCCGAAGGCGCAACCCGCTCGGAATCGCTCAGGCAAAAGAACTGCAGGTAACAGGCTGACTCTGGAGAGCGATCGCCTGATATTTTTTTCAGGATTCAGGATCCACCGAAGGGGCTCAAGCTCTCAGGTTACCGGACAGAGGGGCGTAGAAAGACGGACAGGCGTTTTTCTACGCCCTTTTTTATTGGCATAATTTTAAACTATGAGCATGAAAGAAAAAATTATTCCGGTGTTTGATCACTCCGCCGAAGCGAATGCGTCGCGCATGCCGCTGTGGATTCGGCAGCAACTGGGTAAGGGCCAGACTTACAGTGATACCGCGCAGGCGGTACACGGCGCGGGGTTGCATACGGTCTGTGAGGAAGCGCACTGTCCCAATCGGGGGGAATGCTGGAGTCAGGGTACGGCCACGTTCATGTTGCTGGGCGACACCTGCACCCGCGCCTGTGGTTTCTGTGCGGTGAAAACCGGTCAGCCGGGGACGGTTGATCAGGATGAGCCACAGCGGGTGGCCGAGGCGGCGGCAAAAATGGGGCTGGATTATGTGGTGCTGACTTCGGTTAATCGGGATGAACTGGCCGATGGCGGTGCGGGTATTTTTGCAGATACCATCGTCGCCCTGCGGCGGCAGATTGCAGATGTGGGTCTGGAGTTATTGACGCCGGATTTTCATCGCCGCGAAGACGAGGCGCTGGAACATATCTCATCGGCGTTGGCCACGGTTAAAACACAGAAACGTGAATTGCAGATGGTCTGGGGGCATAACATGGAAACGGTGCCTTCTTTATACAGGCAGGTGCGCAAAGGCTCCAGTTATCCCCGTTCGCTGGCCCTGCTGGAAAAGATCGCTCGGCTGGATGGCATTGAAGCCAAGTCATCACTGATGCTGGGGCTGGGGGAAAGCCGTGCGGAAGTGCTGGCGGTAATGCGTGATCTGCGCGAGGCCGGTGTGCTGCGCATATCGCTGGGACAGTACCTGCGTCCCAGCCGTTATCATCTTGCGGTGCAGCAATATCTCGATCCCGCCGAGTTCGATGACTATGCCGAAGATGCCCGGCAACTGGGGTTTAGCTGGATCAAATCCGGGCCGATGGTGCGCTCGTCCTATCATGCGCATGAGTAACAAGTTACGAGTGACGAGGGACGAGTGGCGAGTGGCGAGGAATAGCGTTTTTTTCTGTTTACCAGAATATGCCTGTGAGGATAAGTTGTTAATGAATAAAAGAACACCCCTGTATGACATGCACATTGCCGCCGGTGCGCAAATGGTGGATTTTGGCGGTTGGGATATGCCTTTAAATTATGGCTCACAGATCGAAGAGCATCATCAGGTGCGTAAGGATGCGGGGATGTTTGATGTTTCGCACATGACCATCGTCGATATTTACGGTGAACAGGTGCGGTCGTTCTTGAGCAGGCTGCTGGCTAACGATGTTGCGCGGCTGAAATCTCCCGGCAAAGCGCTTTATTCCTGTATGTTGAATGAAGAAGGCTTTGTGCTGGACGATTTAATCGTCTATTACATGAATGACAGCTGGTTTCGTCTGGTGGTGAATTCAGCTACGCGGGAAAAGGATCTGGCCTGGATTGCGATGCAGGCTATCGCGTTTGATCTGGGCATAAAGGAGCGTGACGATCTGACCATGATCGCGGTGCAGGGACCCAACGCGCGCAGTAAAACACATCAGGCGCTGGGTGAACGTGCTGAAGGGCTGGATGATCTCGGTGTATTTTATATAAGAGAAGTGGATGAGAACCTTGCGGTTGCCCGCACCGGTTACACCGGCGAGGACGGTTATGAACTGATGTTGCCGGTGGGCCAGGCCAGTACGCTGTGGGCGAGCCTGCTGGAAGCGGGCGTCAAACCCTGTGGCCTGGGTGCACGGGACACGCTGCGTCTGGAAGCCGGCATGAACCTGTATGGTTCAGATATGGATGAAAGCGTGACGCCGCTGGAATCCGGGCTGGACTGGACGGTGGCCTGGGAACCGCAGGAGCGAAATTTTATCGGCCGCGAGGCGCTGGAAAAACAGCGGGATGCGGGTGTTGCGCATAAACTGGTAGGACTGGTGTTGCAGGAGCGCGGGGTATTGCGTAATCATCAGAATGTTATTGTCGATGGTCTGCCGGCCGGTGAAATTACCAGCGGCAGTTTCTCTCCGACCCTCGGCAAGTCGATCGCGTTTGCCCGCATCAAGGCGGGCGCAGGCGATAAATGTAAGGTGGATGTGCGTGGCAGGCTGCTGGCGGCTGAGGTTGTCAAGCCACCGTTTGTGCGTAATGGCAAAGCCTGCGTCTGAAAACCAATAACAAGAGGAATCGATCATGAGTAATGTGCCTCAGGAATTACGTTATACCAAAACCCATGAATGGATTAGCCTGAACGAAGACGGCAGCGTCACCGTTGGTATTACCGACCATGCCCAGCACCTGCTGGGGGATCTGGTTTTCGTTGAGTTACCGGAAGTAGGGGATACTTTCTCCGAAGGTGACGACTGCGCCGTGGTGGAGTCGGTCAAGGCCGCCTCAGATTTATACTGTCCGCTGGATGGCGAAATTATTGCGTATAATGAAGCGCTGTCAGATGCACCGGAACTGATTAATCAAGATCCTTATGCTGAGGGCTGGATTTTCAAACTGCAGCCGGATGATAGCGGCGCCTATGATGCGCTTATGGATGCCGATGCTTATAGCGAGCTGATTGCTGAACAGGACTGATCGCAAGGCAGGAAAGACAATGCCCTTTATTCCCCATACCGATAATGATGTCGAAGATATGTTGCGCGCCATCGGCGCAGACAACATTGAGGATTTGTTTGCCGAGATTCCGGCTGACCTGCGCACTGAGGGGCTGGAAGCTATCCCCGAGGGCATGAATGAAATGGAAATCTCGCGCCTGATGTGGGAACGGGCGGATCAGGATAGCCGCACGCTGTGTTTTGCCGGTGCGGGCGCTTACGAGCATCACATTCCTGCTGCGGTCTGGGAACTGACCACGCGGGGTGAATTCTATACCGCCTACACGCCTTATCAGGCGGAAGCCTCGCAGGGCACCCTGCAACTGTTATACGAATACCAGAGCATGATGGCCAGCCTGACCGCTATGGATGTCTCCAATGCCTCGCTGTATGACGGCGCTTCGGCGCTGGCGGAGGCGGTGCTGATGGCGGTGCGCGCCAATCGCAAGTCAAAATCAAAGCGTATTCTCATGCCGCGCACGGTGCATCCGGATTATCGTCGGGTGGCGAACAACATCGTCAGGAACCAGGGCATCGTGCTGGAAGAACTGGATTATGATCGCAGCGGCGGGCACATCGATCCTGATAGCCTGTCTGCCGATCCTGGCGACTTTACGGCGTTGGTAATTCCACAGCCCAATTTTTTCGGCGTGCTGGAAGAAGTGGATGCGCTGGTCAACTGGGCGCATGAACACGGCGCGCTGGTGATTGCGGTAGTAAATCCGATCTCGTTGGCGATTCTGACCCCGCCGGGTAAATGGGGTGAAACCGGTGCGGATATCGTGTGTGGCGAGGGACAGCCACTGGGTGCGCCGCTGTCTTCCGGCGGTCCCTATTTTGGTTTCATGTGTTGTCGCCAGTCATTTGTGCGACAGATGCCGGGGCGCATCATTGGTCGAACGACGGATCTGGAGGGCAAAACCGGTTATACCCTGACCCTGCAGGCGCGTGAGCAGCATATTCGTCGTTCAAAAGCCACGTCCAACATCTGCACCAATCAGGGCCTGCTGGTCACCGCCGCCACTATATATATGTCGCTACTGGGCGCGCAGGGACTGGAACGGGTGGCGCTGGCCTGTCATGAAAACAGCATGAAACTGCTGGCGGCGCTGAATGAAACGCAGGGCGTAAGCAAGGTATTTAATCGGCCGCTGTTCCACGAAGCCGTGCTGCAGTTTGAACTGCCGGTGGCCGATGTCATGCGCGCATTATCGGTGCAGGGTATCATCGGCGGAGTCAGCCTGGCGGAAGATTATCCCGAGCTCGGCAACAGTATTCTGATTTGCGCGACGGAAACCAAAACCGAGGCGGACATCGAAACCTATATCGCATCATTGAAGCGCATTGCCATGCGCCTGACCGCGAATCGTTGCCCGGTGACGCCTAAGATGTAGGTGCGGCTTTAGCCGCACATGTTCGCCTGAAGGCGAACCTACAAAATTAATTCCTCGTCACAAGCAGACGAAGTTATTTATTTTACGGTACAAAATTTGTCATGCTGATATTCGAACAATCAAAAGAAAACCGGGCTAATGTCTGTCAGGCGCCTTTGGTAGAAGCCCGTGCCGACACTATCACTATCCCTTCACAGTTTCGGCGCAGGAGTCGGCCGCTGTTGCCGGAAGTGTCGGAGATGCAGGCGGTGCGTCATTACACTCGCCTGTCGCAGAAAAACTTTTCTATCGATACCCATTTCTACCCGCTGGGTTCCTGCACCATGAAGTACAATCCGCGCGCCGGCAACACGTTGGCCATGCTGCCGGGTTTTCTTCAGCGTCATCCGCACAGTCCGGACAATCTGAGCCAGGGCTTTATGGCCTGTATGTATGAGCTGCAGGAAATACTTAAGGACGTGACCGGTATGACCGCCGTCTCACTTGCACCGATGGCGGGTGCTCAGGGTGAGTTTGCCGGCATCGCCATGATTCGCGCCTATCATGACGCGCGTGAAGATACGGCGAGGACAGAAATCCTGGTGCCGGATGCGGCGCACGGCACCAATCCGGCCACGGCGACCATGTGTAATTACAAGGTGAAGGAGATCCCCACCGATGCGCAGGGAGACGTCGACATCGAGGCATTGAAAGCCGCAGTGGGACCCCAGACGGCGGGCATCATGCTCACCAATCCTTCGACCCTGGGGGTGTTCGAGCGGCGTATCAGTGAGATTGCTGAAATTGTGCATGCCGCCGGTGGTCTGCTGTATTACGATGGCGCCAACCTTAACGCGATTCTGGGCAAGGTCAAGCCGGGCGACATGGGGTTTGATGTGATTCACATGAATCTGCACAAGACTTTTTCCACCCCTCACGGTGGTGGCGGACCCGGCGCCGGGCCGGTCGGCGTGAGTCCACGTTTGGAACCTTTTTTACCCGTGCCGCTGGTGGTGAAGAAGGATGACGAGTATTCCTGGCTCAGGGAAAAGGATCGACCACAGACGATCGGCCGCCTGTCCACGTTCATGGGTAATGCCGGTGTGTTGTTGCGCGCCTATGTCTATGCCCGCCTGCTGGGGCATGACGGCATGCAGCGGGTAGCAGATTTTGCCACCCTGAATGCCAATTACATGATGGCGCGTCTGCGCAAGGCGGGTTTTGATCCGGCTTTCCCCGAACGCCTTGCCACGCATGAATTTATTATCACCCTGAAGCGTCAGGCGAAGGAACTGGGGGTAAATACCATGGACTTTGCCAAGCGCCTGCTGGATTATGGCTTTCATGCGCCGACTACCTATTTTCCATTACTGGTCGCCGAGTGCCTGCTGATCGAGCCAACCGAAACCGAGGCGAAAGAAGACATCGATGCCTTTGTTGAGGCGATGATAAAAATACAGGCCGAAGCCGAGTCCAGCCCTGAAAAGGTTAAAGCTGCGCCGTATACGCTGCCGGTCAGACGGCTGGATGATGTGAAAGCTGCGAAAGATATGGATCTGCGTTGGACAATGCCGGGTCAATAACACAGAGGGCGCAAAGGCGCAGAGACGCAGAGTTTGATTTGTATTATCAAGAGGAAGCGGGATCAGATTGATTCTGGGATAAGAAGTTAAAATATCATCATAAATAATCTCCGCGCCTCTGCGCCTTTGCGTCCTCTGCGTTGAAGGACGAGGCCTGCGCTGAGGCAAGACAAACATAGAGACAGAATAATGGCCAAACCCGGTGCAACAGGATTAACCCGTATCATCAATGCCTATGGTTATTCCATGAAGGGCCTGCGTGCGGCTTTCGTTAACGAGTCAGCCTTTCGCCAGGAATTTGTGTTAGCGTTAGTGCTGACGCCATTGGCGATCTGGCTGGGCAGTAATGCCATCGAGTATATTTTGCTGATTGGTAGTGTACTCCTGGTGCTGGTGGTTGAACTGTTGAACTCGGCGATCGAGGCGGCGGTGGACAGAATAGGGGATGAGCATCATGATCTGTCGGGTCGGGCCAAGGATATCGGTTCGGCGGCGGTTATGATTTCCCTCTGCATCGTCGCCCTGGTCTGGGGACTGATTATATTTCAGCACTACCTGGTATGAACAGGGGCTGCATAAAGGCCTGAATAAAATCGGCACAAAAACAATTTTAAACCTGTAAAAAAAGGATGATTCAATGTCTGCCCTGATCTGTGGTTCTTTCGCCTTCGACACCATCATGGTGTTTCATGACAAGTTCAAAAACCATATTCTACCTGACAAGGTGCATATCCTGAATGTTTCCTTTCTTGTCCCGGATATGCGGCGCGAGTTTGGTGGTTGCGCCGGTAACATTGCCTACAACCTGAAATTACTGGGTGAAGAACCCCTGCCCATGGGCACGGTCGGTAATGACTTCGGCCCCTATGCTGACTGGATGGATGAGAAGAACATCAGTCGCAAATATCTGCGCCAGGTGGAAACCTATACCGCGCAGGCGTTCATTACCACCGATGCCGATGATAACCAGATCACCGCTTTTCATCCCGGCGCCATGAGCCTGTCGCATGAAAACAGCGTGCTGGATACCGAAGGCGTGAAGCTCGGTATAGTTTCTCCCGATGGTCGTGATGGCATGCTTGAACATGCGGAACAGTTTGTCGAAGCGGGGATGCCGTTTATATTTGATCCGGGTCAGGGTCTGCCCATGTTCAATGGCGAGGAGTTGCTTGGCTTTGCAGAAAAAGCCACCTGGATTACGCTGAATGATTATGAAGCGCAGTTGTTTGAGGACCGCACCGGTAAGTCTCCGCATGAGCTGGCGGAAATGGTGGATGCGTTGATTATCACCCGTGGTGGTGAGGGTTCGCATATTTATACTCTCAAGCACCGCTACGAAATTCCTACTGCTCAGGTTGAGGCGATCAACGACCCCACCGGTTGCGGTGACGCCTACCGCGCCGGTCTGTTGTACGGCCTGCTCAATGGCCTGGACTGGCCGACTACTGGCCGTATCGCATCATTAATGGGAGCGATCAAGATAGAAACCCACGGCACCCAGAATCATGCCTTCAGTATGGAAGAGTTTAAGCAGCGCTATGAAGAAAATTTCGGCACTGGTTTTTGAGCTGGACAGAAACTATTTTTTAACGCAAAGACGCGGAGACGCAAGGATACAAAAATGCAGAGACGCGCCTTTGCGTTAATGTTCTTTCTGTTTGCGCTAAATCTTTTACCCTTCCGCCTGCCGGCGGCAAACGAGAATCCCATTCCCGTCACCAGCCGGCCGCTTTCTGAACTCATCAAATACCCGATCCAGTCTGCTCCGGCTACGGTTGAATCGCTCAACCGCAGTCAACTTAGTGCGCAGATCAATGCGCAAATAGTGCGTATCCCGGTCAAGGTGGGTGATGTGGTTCGCCGCGGCGCGACGCTGGTTGAACTGGATTGCCGCGATGCGCAACTGGCGCTGGAACAGGCACAGTCGCGTTTGAAACTGGCGCAGCATCAACTCAAGCGTTCCCGTGCACTGCACAAAAGCAGGAATGTATCCGATGAAAAGCTTAACCAGCGACAGACTGATTATGAACTGGCGCAACTGGCTGTGCGCCAGCAGCAGTTACAGGTTTCGCGTTGCCGGGTAAACGCGCCCTTTGATGGCGTGGTGGTGGCGCGCTATGCTGCGGAAGGCGAACTGGCCGCACCCGGTACGCGGTTGCTGAGTTTACTGGATACGGAACGGCTCGAGGTGGTGGCTTCGGTATTGCTGGATCAGGTTGATGAGGTGGTAAAGGCGGAACAGCGCTGGTTTGAGGCGCAGGCTGTACGCTATGCACTAAGGCTGCGTGCGGTTGTTCAGGATATTAATACCCGGGCGCGGAATCGGGTGCTGCGCTTTGACTTCCTGGACAGAAAGGCCCTGCCGGGCACGCCCGGTCGACTTAAATGGCAGGCTGCCTATCCCGTATTGCCTGCTGAGTATCTGGTGCGCAGGGAAAATAGCATGGGGGTGTTTGTGCTTGAAAACAGCCGCGCCCGTTTTCTGAAACTGGAGGGTGCAGAGGAGGGACAGGCGGCGACCATTAACCTGCCTGCACAAACCCGGATCATCATCGATGGACGTTTTAGTCTGAAAAACGGTGATGCGGTCAGCGATATAGAACAGAAACAAAGCCGGTAGCAGGCAGAGCGATGCTGGCAAGACTGTATAAAAACCACGTACTTGCAAATCTCTGTTTCGTCCTGGTGCTGGGGATTGGCATCCTTTCCTATTTCATGCTGCCACGGCAGCAGGACCCCACGATTAATTTCAACTGGATCGATATCACCACGCTGGTTCCCGGCGCTTCGGCGGAAGATATTGAAAAGCGGGTGACCGATCTACTGGAAGATGCGATCTACAATGTCGCAGACATCAAGTTTGTTTCCAGTAACAGTCGCGAAGGCCTATCCTCTATTCTGGTGCGCTTTGAAGATATTGACGAACGCATTTTTGACAAGCGCCTCAATGATCTGCGCCGCGAGATCCAGAACAAGGAAGCAGAGCTGCCGGATGAAGCCATTTCGCCTGCGGTACTGGAAATCACCAGCGCCAATGCCTATCCGACGGCGACGATTGTTGTAACCAGTCCCGGTGACGATGAAAATCTGCGTCGTCAGGCGGAGAACAGTAAACACGATATCAGGCGCATCAAGGGGGTTGATCGGCTGATAGATTCGGGGCTGAATGATCCGGAAATACAGATAAATTTTTATCCCGAGCGGCTGGAAGAACTGGGACTCAGCCCGAGCCTGGTTGCCGACGGCATGCAGCAGTATTTTCGCGATCTCTCGGCAGGCTCGATCAAGATGGATAGCCGACGCTGGACCCTGCGTCTGCAGGGCACCAGTACCGACATCGACTATCTGGCGAGCCTGCCGGTACTGACCGACCAGGGTGAGGTTACGCTGGGCAGTATCGCTGAGGTGGTGCGAAGTCAGGAAAAAGCCAGAATCCGCGTGCGTTATCGTGGCCAGCCGGCAGTGATGCTGGCGGTAATGAAAAAGCCAAAGGCCAATACCATTGAGCTGGTCGAACATATCAATGACTATATTGCAGACAGAAACCAGTATCAGGTGAAGACCGGGGTCAAGCTGGTGCTGATTGATGACAGCACAGAAATCACCCGTAATGCGTTGTCAGTGATGCAAAGGAATGCCGCACTGGGCCTGCTGTTTGTGTTATTGGTAACCTGGTTGTTTCTTGGTAGCCGCATTTCAATTCTGACCACCATTGGCATTCCCTTTATTCTTGCCGGCACCTTCTGCATTCTGATTGTCATTGGACAGACTCTGAACGTGCTGGTATTGCTGGGGGTGGTGATTAGTCTGGGCATGCTGGTGGACGATACGGTGGTAGTGGTTGAGGCGATTTATTACCGTATGCAACGTGGTGCTGAAGTGATGCCGGCTACGCTGGCGGCACTGAAGGAAGTGTTTGCACCGGTGACCTCGGCGGTACTGACGACCATGGCGGCCTTTTTACCGCTGATGCTATTGCCCGGTATTCTTGGCAAGTACATGATGACGGTGCCATTGGTGGTGTCGGTGGCGCTTGCCCTTAGTCTGGTGGAAGCTTACTGGATGTTGCCTGCGCATATTAGCGCTTCGAATATTCATTTCAGCAAGGCATCACGAATGGATATCTGGCGGCGCCGCTTTCTGCACCAGATTCGGCTGCGCTATACCCGGCTGTTATTACGCGTCATGCGTTATCCCCGAATAACGATGGTCAGCATGCTCGTGTTATTTGCGATCTCGTCATCCGCAGTTTTAATGGGCATGGTCAAGGTGGATTTTTTTGCTTCTGATCCCATGCGCCTGTTTTATATCAATGTTGAAATGCCAAATGGTACGCCGCTGGATAAAACACTGGAAACGGTGGTCAAATTGCGCCAACGGATTGATCCTTACCTGCGTGAAGACGAACTCAAGCAGACCGTTTCCTATGCCGGACAGATGTTTACAGAAACGGCGCCCCATCGGGGGGAGCACTATGGTCAGATCATCGTTGCGCTGAATCCTGGGGGCAAGGGCCTGCGCAGTGTCGAGCAGGTTATCGAAGCATTACGTGAACCTGTTTTCAGTATGCCGGGCCCCCTCAAGGTCAACTTTCTCAAACTTGCCGGCGGCCCGCCGGTCTCCAGACCCGTTAACATCAAGGTGCGTGGCGACAGAATTGAAGAATTACGCGAGGCGGTTGCTGAGCTGAAAAGCATTTTGCAGAAGAATGATGCGATCATGGACATCAGTGATGATGACAGTCCGGGGCAGATGGAACTGTTGCTCAAGGTTAATCATGATGCGGCCCTGCGCGCCGGTATCGGCCCGCAGGAAATTGCCCGGACTTTGCGCCTGCTGGTGGATGGCGAAGATGTGGCCAGTATGCATGAAAGCGGTAAGGAACTGGTGCTGCGGGTGCAGGCGAAAAAAGAAACGCCGCTGAATGATATACGCGATGTTTTGCACTTCACCCTGCCTGCCGCGAATGGACGGCAAATTGCGTTGAGTGAACTCTTACATGTCGAGGTCAGGCCGGGACTGGGAAATATTCGCCATTACAACTTCCGCCGCGCGATTACGGTGGAAGCCGATATTGACAAAAACAGGATAGACACGGTTGCGGCGAATAATTATATCAAGAAGGAATGGGCGAAGATTCAGGCCAACTATCCCAGCGTGAACCTGGATTTTTCGGGTGCGCTGGATGATATTCAGGAAAGCATGGATGCGATTGCCATGTTGTTCCTGTTTGGCATCGGTCTGATGTATCTGATCCTGGGAACGCAGTTCAAAAGTTATTTCCAGCCTTTTATGGTATTGACGACGGTGCCTATCGCTTTCACCGGGGTGGTGCTGGGTTTGCTGGTGACACAGAATCCGCTGAGCCTGTATACCATGTATGGTGTAGTTGCGCTGGCGGGGATTTCCGTCAATGCCGCCATCGTTCTGATTTCAGCGGCGAATGATCGCATGGCACTTGGCATGTCGGTTTTGCATGCCACGGTCTATGCCGCCCGTCGCCGCGTAGTGCCGATTCTGATTACCTCGTTGACCACCATTGCTGGCTTGTTTTCACTGGCAACCGGTCTGGGTGGCCACTCGCTGATCTGGGGACCGGTCGCCACTGCGATGGTCTGGGGTCTGCTGGTATCAACCTGTCTGACCTTGTTTGTGGTGCCGATTCTTTATCGCCTGTCGATGGGAAATAAGCGCGGTGTTTGATACTAAATAAGTGCTCCAAAAGGGTATCCAGTTATTCTCGCAAAGGAAAAAATATATAGTTTTTTCATACGCAGGTACTTAAGCGTATGAACAATTGCAGAAATGGAAAGGAGGAATTCATATGAGCAAAATGATCATTGGTATTCACGGTCTTGCCAACAAGCCGGCCGAGAAAACGCTGGCAAGATGGTGGGAGAAAGCCATGCTCGAAGGCTTGCAGGTTAACAGCAAACTGTCGCTGGACTCGCTGGATTTCCAATCTGTCTACTGGGCGGATGTCATGTACCCGCAGCCTGATCCCGCGCCGGACAAATATCGCAGGGCCAGAAAAGGGGAACTGAAATATTACCAGGAAGGCTGGATCGATTATATCCGCGAAACCCTGCTTGATTTTGGCGGTGACATTATTGACTCGACAAAGGAAATGTTCGGTATAGATGTGTTGGCGGAGAAAGTTCTGAAGAGCAAGCTCAAGGATCTGTATCGCTATTATGAGAAAGAAAATATCCGAAATGAACTACGCGGACGCCTGCGCCAGGCGATTCTCGATAATCGTGACAAGCGCCTGATGGTGGTGGCGCATTCTATGGGCTCTATCATCGCTTATGACGTATTACGAGAACTGGGACGCATCGATGCAACGTTGAGTGTTGACCATTTTGTCACGATTGGTTCGCCGCTGGGCTTACCGCACGTTAAATATAAAATAATGGAAGAAAACCCTCTGGTTAGAACGCCAAGCATTGTAAAAAAATGGTCCAATCTTGCCGATCGCCGCGATCCGGTCGCCCTGGATGTGCATTTGCGTGATGACTATGAAGAAAACTATGCCGGCGTGCGGGTCAACGATGACCTGGTGATGAATGACTGGGGCGGCATTTCACACAAGTCCTACGGCTATCTGCGCACCCCCGAGTTTTCTGATTTACTGAAGAACTTTATCTAAGAGGTTCCCTAAATTAAAACGCGGGTTCATTCGCAATAAACTGATTATCCGGGTTGCGAGTGTTAGCCGATATGTTTGGCTAAATAAAAGTTCCAAAAGGGTGTCCAGATATAATGTGTAGGATGTGCTGAGGAACGAAGCGCATCATCCCAGGCTAAATAGCTGTTCCAAATACCAGATCACTTGTGAATTTCCACGTTCGTGGTGAGCTTGTCGAACCATGAGCGTGGAAATACTGTGAATAGAGTGTTTAATCTGCTTGTCCTTCGACAGGCTCAGGATGAACGGTAA
>JASBTR010000062.1 GCA_030148325.1 Gammaproteobacteria bacterium | reverse complement strand
ATAACGATCGATCATGCCTGGAACCTGTTCACTCTGGTCAGGGTGGACCAGAAACACGATTTCGTAGTGTCTCATACTGCTCCCTTCGGGTTGTAGCCTTCCACCGCAGCAGTAAGGCAAGGAGTTAAAATAAATTGTGCGTCCGAGCCAAACTGGATAAATTCTGGCCAGAACGTTAAAAAGAGGGCGATTTTACTTAAAGCAGGGCAGAGATACAAGATAAAAAAACAGGGGACAAATCAGGAGAACATGCCTGTATTTTTCCTTTTTTACCCTGCTTTCTTTTTTCTTTGTCGTAAGACTTCATAAAGACAGATGCCGGTACTGACCGAGACATTGAGGCTCTGCACACTGCCATGCATGGGTAGACGAACAAGTTGATCACAGTGCTCACGCGTGAGCCGGCGCAGACCGCTGCCCTCAGCGCCCATAACCAGCGCCAGCGGACCACGCAGGTCCGTGGCAAAAATATCCTGCGAAGCCTCAGCATCGGCGCCCGTCAGCCAGATGCCCTGTTTCTGCAGCATGCGCAAAGTACGGGCAAGATTCGTCACCTGTACAAAAGGCACCGTTTCCGCCGCACCGCAGGCTACCTTGCGCACCGTGCCGGTCAGGCCACAGGCATTATCACGCGGCGCAATCAGCGCATGCACACCCGCCGCATCCGCTGTGCGCAAACAGGCGCCCAGATTATGCGGATCGGTCACGCCATCCAGCACCAGTAAAAAAGGGGGATCCTGTAATGATGAGAGAAAGGTCTTCAGCCATGCTTCATCCCGGGCGGAGACTGCGGACGTCGCTGCCACCACACCCTGGTGGCGAACCTCACCGACCAGCGCATCCAGCTCTTGCCGTTTAACTTTTTTAATTTCGATGCCGGCTTCTCGCGCCAGCAGCATAAGTTTCTGCGCCCGCGCATCGCGACGGGCATGTTCCAGCCACAGACCTGAAACGGTCTCGGCTTCTTTTTCCAGCACGGCCTGCACCGCGTGCAGGCCGTAGATATAATTCGAACTAAAAGACATGGGCACGTTATTTATTCTGAATGCGCAGAACAGGGGTTAACGTTTTTTCCTTACAGCCACTTTTTTCCTGGCCGCTTTTTTCCCTGCACTTTTCCTGCGCGCAGTCTTTTTAGCGCTGGCTTTTTTAGCTGTCTTTTTCTTCGCTGCTTTCTTTTTCGTGATTTTCTTTTTCGCTATTTTTTTCCTGCTAGCTTTTTTCGCCGATTTTGCAGCTGTGGTTTTTTTCTTTGCCGCTTTCTTTTTCACGACTTTTTTCTTCGTGGTTGATTTTTTCTCTACCGCTTTCTTTTGTGCTGTTTTCTTTTTCGCAGACTTTTTCCTGCGACGATTCCTGCCCGGCTTCGCGGTATTATCCTCAGCCACCGCCATCACCTCACCGGCCAGTTCAAAATCGATCTTGCGCTCGTCCAGATCCACACGCGCGACACGAATACGCAGGCGATCGCCAAGTCGATAAACCTTGCGCGTACGCTCGCCCAGCATGCGATGTTTTACCGGCTCAAAATGGAAATAGTCCTTTTCCAGGCTGGTCACATGAACCAGCCCTTCCACATAAATATCATCCAGCTCAATGAACAGACCAAAGCTGGTCACGCTGCTGATGGTACCATCGTATTCTTCACCGACCTTGTCGAGCATGAATTCACACTTGAGCCAGTCAGTCGCATCACGGGTAGCCTCATCGGCGCGGCGTTCAGTCTGCGAGCAGTTCTCGCCCAGTTTGGCCATCGCATCGTGATCATAACGAAAACCTTTTGCCTGTTTGTGTTCCAGCAAATGACGAATAGCGCGATGCACCAGCAGATCCGGATAACGGCGAATGGGGGAAGTAAAATGCGCATAGGCGTCAAAGGCCAGGCCAAAGTGGCCGACATTGTCCGGACTGTAAACCGCCTGTTGCAGACTACGTAACATCACGGTTTGAATCAGGTGCGCATCCGGGCGTGTCTGAATCTCATTGAGCAGGCGGGCAAAATCTTTTGCCGAGGGTTTATCACCACCACGCAGTTGCAGACCGAATTCACCGAGGAACTCACGCAGGGCTTCCAGTTTGATCTGCTTGGGTCCTTCATGAATGCGATAAAGCGCCGGGATTTTGTTTTTTAGCAGATAGCGCGCCGTGGCCACATTGGCCATGATCATAAATTCTTCAATCAGGCGATGGGCGTCATTGCGCACCACCGGCACGATTTTTTCAATCTTGCGATTGGCACCGAAGACGATCCGGGTTTCAGTGGTATCAAAATCGATCGCTCCGCGCTGACGGCGGCGTTTGGCCATCAACTGATACAGCTTATGCAGGTTTTCCAGATGCGGCAGTATCAGCGCATATTCATGCCGCAGTTTCTCATCCCCATCCACCAGCATAGCCGCCACCCTGGTGTAGGTAAGGCGAGCATGCGAATGCATTACGGCCGGGTAAAAGCGCGCCGTCTGAAAAACACCACGGGCATCGAGCTGCATGTCACAGACCATGCAGAGACGATCAATATGCGGATTCAGGGAGCACAAGCCATTAGACAACACTTCCGGCAGCATAGGGATAACGCGCTCAGGGAAATAGACCGAATTACCACGGGCAGTGGCTTCCACATCCAGCGCTGAATCCGGCTGCACATAATGAGAAACATCTGCAATCGCCACCAGCAGACGCCAGCCCTCGCCCTTGCGTTCGCAGAACACCGCATCATCAAAATCGCGTGCATCTTCGCCATCGATAGTCACCAGCGGCAGGCTGCGAATGTCCTCGCGCCCGACCTTGTCCTCTTCATTAACCTCGGCGCTATAACCGGCAATTTCCTCTTCTACCGCCGCAGGCCAGCTTTGATGCAGTCCGTGAGAACGAATCGCAATATCGATTTCCATCCCCGGCGCCATGTGCTCGCCAAGAACTTCGACCACATGGCCAATCGCCTGGCGAAAACGGGTCGCCGGCTGCGCAATCTGGACGCTGACTATCTGCCCGTTTTGCGCGCCGCATAAATGTTCAGAAGGAATCAGGATATCCTGCGTCAAACGCTTGTTATCCGGTACCAGACAGGCCACACCGCCTTCGATTAACAGGCGACCCACGACCGACTGATGGGCGCGTTCCAGTATTTCGACCACGATTGCTTCGCGCCGACCACGGCGATCAACCCCGGCCACACTGACCACCACCCGATCGCCATGCATCAGGGCGCGCATTTCACGCGCCGAAATGAACAGATCATCCCCGCCTTCTTCCGGTTGCAGGAAGCCAAAGCCATCCGGATGACCAATCACCCGCCCCTTGATCAGATCCATCTTGCTGACCAGACAGTATTCCTTGCGGCGATTGAAAATCAGCTGTCCGTCCCGCTCCATCGCCCGCAAACGCCGGCGCAGAGCTTCACGCTGCTCCGGGCTTTTCAGATTCAGCGCCTTCGCCACCTGTTCCCGGTTAAGCGGCTGACCCGCCCTGTCCAGCATATCCATGATAAATTCCCGACTGGGAATCGGGTTTTCGTATTTTTCTGCCTCACGTCTGGCGTGAGGATCGGCTGAGCGCTTCTTGCCCATATATAAATTCTGTCCTGTCTAGTTCAAAAAAGTATAGTGTACCGCAGCCCGGCCCATACCGCTGATAATATTTGACAATTCCGGATATCGTCGGTAAAGTGCGCGACCTCAACACGTCCTCATGCCGAGGTGGTGAAATTGGTAGACACGCTAGCTTCAGGTGCTAGTGGGGGCAACCCCGTGGAGGTTCAAGTCCTCTCCTCGGCACCATTTTTCTTCAGCCACCTCTGGCCCGCGTAAACTATAATTACGCACTGAAAATTACAAATCCGCACGCTAAAAATATCGTGACAACCATCTATTCCATACCCGGTTTTTCCGAACCTGTCAGTTCGCTCAGCCATTTGCTGCCGGCGGGCCTGTTTCTGGTGCTCGGTATTTTTCTGCTGTTTCACGGACGCGGCAATCGCAGTCGCATGCTTAGTCTCGCAGTATTCGTCTTCTCTACACTTTTCATGCTTGCCATGAGCGGGGTATTTCATCTGCTGGAACCCGGTGGCAATGGGCGGGAGGTGCTGCAGCGACTGGATCACGCGGCGATCTTCGTGCTGATTGCCGGCACCTTTACACCTGTCCATATTATCCTGTTCCGTGGCTGGCGACGCTGGGCCGTCCTGAGCCTGATCTGGCTGCTGGCCATCAGCGGCCTGATCCTGAAAACCATATTCTTTCATGATATGAACGAATGGCTGGGCCTGCTGTTCTATCTGGGGCTGGGCTGGCTGGGGATCATTACTGCAATCCTGATCTATCAGCGTTACCGCTGGCGCTTTCTGCCGCTCCTGCTCGGTGGCGCTGTGGCCTATACACTGGGAGCGCTAGTCGATTTTTTCCGCCTCGTCGATCTGCTGCCCGGCGTGATCGGCCCGCATGAGTTGTTTCATGTTTTCGTCCTCACAGGAATCGGCTGTCACTGGTATCTGGTTTACCGCATCAGCGATGCCCATCGCCATGGCCGGCTCTACCCGCATCCGCGCCCGCCATCTTTTTCACTGGAATAAGCATGCCGATTAAAATTGAAACACTCGACCACCTGGTGCTGACGGTCGCGGATATCGAGCGCAGCTGTGAATTCTATGCATCAATACTGGGAATGGAAATCATCACCTTTGCAGGCAGACGCAAGGCGCTGAAGTTTGGCAAACAGAAAATCAACCTGCATCAGCAGGGGGCGGAATTTGAGCCGAAGGCTCGCCACCCTATGCCCGGTTCTGCCGATCTCTGTTTCATAAGCACATCGGTGATGGCGAATATCCTTTGCCATCTGAATGATTACGGAATTGAAATAGAAGAAGGCCCCGTGCAGAGAAGCGGGGCCTGTGGCGCCATTGAGTCGGTATATATTCGGGACCCGGATCGGAATCTTGTCGAAATCGCCTGCTATCTCTAACAGTTGATGGGTTTCACTTTGTTCTACCCATCCTACTCTATCCCCTGTGTAGGATGGGTAGAACAAAGTGAAACCCATCTATCGATGATAAAAACTCAGTCGAACGGATGGTTCAGAATAATAGTCTCGTTGCGATCCGGCCCGGTGGAGATGATATCCACCGGCACGCCGGTGACCTCTTCGATGCGTTTGAGGTAGGCGCGGGCATTGGCCGGCAGCGCATCGTAGTCTTTTACGCCCACCGTGGATTCCTGCCAGCCCGACATATCTTCATACACTGGCTCGCAGGTTTCGAAGGCCTCAGCGCCTACCGGTGGCGTATCACGCAGGCCATCGGCTGTTTTATAGCCGGTGCAGATGCGGATGGTATCCAGGCCGTCCATGACGTCCAGCTTGGTGATACACATGCCGCTGACGCTGTTGATCTGCGCTGAACGACGCAGGGCCACGGCATCGAACCAGCCACAGCGGCGCGGCCGACCGGTGGTGGAACCGAACTCATGCCCTTTTTCCGCCAGGTGGTGTCCGGTTTCATCCAGCAGTGCCTCACCATCGTAAAGCTCGGTAGGGAAAGGGCCGGAGCCAACGCGGGTGGTGTAGGCCTTGGTGATACCCAAAATGTAATCGAAATAACCAGGGCCCATACCACTGCCGGTGGCCGCGCCCCCGGCAGTGGTATTGGAGGAAGTCACATAGGGATAGGTGCCGTGATCGATATCCAGCAGCGCGCCCTGTGCGCCTTCGAACATCACGTTCTCATCGTTGCTGCGGTAATGGTGCAACATGCCCGGAATATCGGCAATCAATGGCTGCAGAACATCGACCATGGCCATGCTCTCATCCAGTACCTGATTGAAATCAACCGTATCCGCCTTGAAATAGTTTTTCAGAGCAAAATTATGATAATCCAGCACTTCGCCCAGCTTGGCGGCGAAGCGCTCGCGATGAAACAGATCGCCCAGACGCAGACCGCGGCGGGAGACCTTGTCTTCATAGGCCGGACCGATGCCGCGACCGGTGGTGCCGATAGCCTTCTTGCCGCGCGCGACTTCGCGCGCATGATCCAGGGCCACGTGATAGGACAGAATCAGCGGGCAGGCTTCACTGATGCGCAGACGCTCACGAGCAGGCACGCCGTTTTCTTCCAGCATGGTCAGTTCCTTGAGCAGTGCTTCCGGGGAAAGCACCACGCCATTGCCAATCAGGCACATAACGTTCTCGCGTAAAACGCCCGAGGGGATCAGGTGCAGTACGGTTTTCCTGCCATCGATGACCAGGGTATGGCCGGCATTGTGTCCGCCCTGGAAGCGCACTACCGCGCTGGCGCGGTCTGTGAGTAAGTCAACGACCTTACCCTTGCCTTCATCACCCCACTGGGTGCCGATAATAATGACGTTTTTACCCATAGTTCAACCCAACTTTATATATTTGAAAATTTATTATAATTGCAGATACGATTATCAATCACAGCCCAGTAGGATGGGCGCGATTTAAAAATATCAGACCAGGCTGTTGGGCTTCATTTTATTCAGCCCAACCTACTTGACTACTTAACAGACCAGCCTTTCCCGTCCTTTACAATTTCACGCGTACATCCCATCTCGGCCGCGCCGCCTTTCTGTCCCGGCAGAGCCTGAATCACGCGCTCACCCTGTGAGCGCAGTTTACCGATCAAGATGATCAGATCCATGTTGTTATCAGCCGGGGCAAAAATCGCGCTGTGAACTTCTTCTGTTTCCGGTATGGTTTCGATCAGTACTTTCAGATCGGTACTGAAACCGGTAGCCGGACGCGCGCAGCCAAAGACCTCGCCAATATCGTCATAACGTCCACCCTGAGCAATCGCCAGTCCGCGGCCGGGAACATAAGCGGCAAACACCACGCCGGTGTGATAATGATATCCTCGCAGCTCAGCCAGGTCGAAGTGCAGGTTCAAATCAGGCTGACGCTGCCGGAGTCCATCGGCAATCGCGCCGAGATTTTTCAACGCCGTCTGCACCGGCGCAGCCGCCGCCTTTAATTGTGCTTTTGCCTGTTCCAACACCTGTTCGCCGCCATTCAGTTCAATCAGCGCCAGCAACATACCGGCAATACTGTCATCCAGCTTCCAGTTGGCAAGGCAGGCTTCAATTTCTGTTCTGGCTTTGCGTTGCAGGGCGTCAAATAACTCCGACTCCTGCACCGGACTGAGTCCGGCCTGCTCGGCCAGACCACGGTAAATACCGACATGGCCCAGATCAATATAAGGCTCACTGATGCCTGATTGACGCAGGGTTTCAATCATCAGGCAAAGAATCTCAACATCGCTTTCCACGCCGCTGTGGCCATATAACTCAGCACCGAGTTGCAACGGACTGCGGGAGCCGGCAAAACTGTCGGGGCGAGTTTTAATCACGCTGCCCATGTAGCACAGGCGCAACGGCGCATCCTGTTGCAGGTGACGGGCGGCAATACGGGAAACCTGGGGCGTCATGTCGGCGCGAATGCCCATCATGCGACCACTGAGCTGATCGGTTAACTTGAAAGTCTGTAGATCCAGATCGTTACCCGTGCCGGTGAGCAGGGATTCCAGATATTCGATGAACGGCGGCATCACCAGCTCATAGCCCCAGCTATCATAGATATCCAGCAGCCTGCGCCGCAACGCTTCCAGTGCGCGAGCCTTGCGCGGCAATACTTCCTCTATACCTTCCGGCAACAGCCAACGTTCGTCTTTCATGATCAGCCTTTAAAAAAATACAACAGCAGCGCACCGGCCGCCATACTTATCAGGCCCATGCTGCGCAGAACGCGATCATCCATCTGGCTGATGGTTAGCATGGTCTGCCGAAAGTTACGCGGACTCAGCGCCGGCATCAGTCCTTCGATCACCAGCACCAGCGCCACTGCCGTCAGTAAATACTCGAGCATTCTAAATTATTATTTACCACTGGCATCCTTGAAATACCTGAAGAACTCGGAATCCGGCTCCAGCACCATCACATCGCCTTCACGGCCCATCGATGAACGATAGGCATTGAGACTGCGATAGAAAGAGAAGAACTCCTGATCCTTGCCATACGCTTTGGCATAAATTTCCGATGCTTTGGCATCGCCGCCACCGCGCAACTGCTGGGCTTCTTTATAGGCATTAGCCAGGATCACGGTACGCTGACGATCCGCATCGGCACGAATGCGCTCCGCCGCTTCCGCACCACGGGAACGCAGGTCCTTGGCCACACGGGTGCGTTCGGCTTCCATACGCTGGTACACCGATTCGCTGATGGTCGCGGTAAAGTCGATGCGCTTGACCCGCACATCCACCACCTTGATGCCGAACCTGCTCAGTTGCTTGTTCGCCTCTTTGGTTACGTCATCCATGATCATTGCGCGCTCACCTGAAATGACTTCCTGGATATTACGGTTACTGAACTCACCACGCAGACCTTCATTAATGGTGGTATAGATGCGTTCCATGGCCTTGCGCTCATTACCGCCCATGGCTGTGTAATAGGTGCTGACATCGCTAATTCGCCATTTAACGAAGAAATCCACGTTGACGTTTTTCTTCTCCTTGGTCAGATAATTCGCGGGCCGCGCATCCAGAGTCAGGATACGCTTGTCAAATTTCTTCACGTTATTAACGAAAGGCAGCTGGAAATACAGTCCCGGCTGATAATCAGCCTTGACGATTTCCCCCAGCCTGAACTTGATTGCCAGTTCGCGTTCGTTCACGGTGAACACCGAAGACAGAAACAGTATGACGGCGATGGCGATAACGACCAGGATGCCAATTTTAGAACTGTTCATTAGCGTACCTCCCGGCTGCGCAGCCGTTCACTGAAGCGGTTGTCACGGGTAGACTGCGGCGCCCTGCGGCGCGTAGTTGTTGGCGTGCTGCTGACATCACTTTCAACCACCGACGGCTGGCGCGAAATAATTTTATCCAGTGGCAGGTACATCAGGTTGTTGCTGTTCTTCACATCCACCATCACCTTACTGGAACCGGCCATGACCTCTTCCATCGCATCCAGATAAAGACGCTCACGGGTCACTTTCGGCGCTTTCCTGTATTCACCCAGGACTTTAAGAAAACGCTCGGTTTCACCTTCGGCGTGGGCGACAACTTCCGCCTCATAGGCCCTGGCTTCCTCTACCACGCGCGCGGCCTTACCACGCGCTCTTGGCAGTACGTCATTGGAATAGGCTTCGGCTTCGTTGATCTGGCGCTGCTTGTCCTCACGCGCTTTAATCGCATCATCAAAAGCCTGCTGCACCTGTTCGGGCGGCTGGGCATCCTGCATATTCAGGTTGACCACGGTGATGCCTGTGGAGTAGCTGTCAAGGATTTTCTGGATCAGTTCGCCGACGCCGGTGGCTACCGCAACACGACCTTCAGTGATGACAAAGTCAAGCCTGTTCTTGCCGACAATTTCACGCACGGCACTCTCCGTCGCCTGACGCAGGGTTAAATCAGGATCGCGCACATTGAACAGGAAGTCGCGCGCATCCTTGACCTTGTACTGGACGGTGAACTTGATGTCGATGATGTTCTCATCCTGGGTCAGCATCAGGGCCTCATCCGCGGTATGCCCCAGATTGACGCTGCGAATATCCTCAACATCCACGATTTCGACACTCTGAATAAAACGTGGATACCAGTGGGGTCCCGGATCGGTGATCGAATTGAAGGCGCCGAACTGCAGCACCACACCCTGCCTGCCCTGCTCAACGATATAAATGCCGGACAGGCCCCAGATAACGAGCAGCACCACCGCGATCACGCCCATGCTGATCGAACCGGCATTGCCGCCAGAAGCGCCACCGGAGCCGGAACCGCCCTTGCCACCAAACAGCCCGCTGAGCTTATCCTGCAGCTTTTTGACAAATTCATCCAGATCGGGGGGACCCTGATTGTTGCGATCCCCCCAGGGATCCTTGTTTCCTGAACCACCGGGTTCGTTCCAGGCCATGTTATGACTCCGTAGATTGTTGATATTGCAAATTGGGGTGACTGGCGCCGAAATACCTGTTGTCACGTAAGGAGTGGATTCTATGGGGCTTCGCCCATAACCGCAAGGCGGGGATTTTGATCGATACCAATTATATGCCCTGTAAGATCTTCATGTTTGTCCAGAATCTGCCATTCGCTGGCAGGCAACTCCACCTTGATGATCCAGTTGCCCTGCTCATCCACTGATTCCTGTAAAATCTGGCCCCGCTCGTACAACTGCGCGCGCAGGCGTCCTTCTGCCGTAGACAATTGCAGATGCCGGACAATATGTTCGCGATCCAGCACCTCGACAATCGCCTCACATAGCAGATCCAGCCCCTGCCCGGTCAGGGCCGAGATCCAGACCCGTAGCGGGTGGCCTTCACCATCTCGTTCAATGCGTGGTTTAACATCCGTTAATTGATCGATCTTGTTGTACACCAGCAATTGCGGTCTATCCCTGGCGCCAATTTCTTCCAGCACCTGGTTAACCTGTTCCATCTGCTCCGACCGTTCCTCACTGGCGGCATCCACCACGTGCAACAGCAAATCCGCATCCCGGGTTTCCTGCAGAGTGGAGCGAAAAGCCTCGACCAGATCATGCGGCAAATGACGAATAAAACCGACCGTATCCGCCAGCACAACCGACTGGCCACCGGACAGATCCAGCCGCCGCAGGGTCGGATCCAGTGTCGCAAACAGCTGATTAGCGACCATTACATCTGCTTTGGTCAGCGCATTGAAGAGGGTGGACTTGCCCGCATTGGTATATCCGACCAGCGAGACCGTCGCAAGTTCCGCCCGCCTGCGCGCGCGCCGCCCCTGCTCCCGTTGCCGTCGAACTCGGGTCAGACGTTTATTGAGCTGGCGAATGCGATCCCCAAGCAGGCGGCGATCGGTTTCCAGCTGGGTTTCACCCGGTCCACGCAGGCCGATGCCGCCTTTCTGCCGTTCCAGATGCGTCCAGCCTCGCACCAGTCGCGTCGACAGATGCTGGAGCTGGGCCAGTTCCACCTGTAATTTACCTTCATGGGTGCGCGCCCGCTGGGCGAAGATATCCAGAATCAGACCGGTGCGATCCAGCACCCGGCACTGGAACAGCTGTTCCAGGTTGCGTTCCTGCACCGGACTCAGGGCATGATTAAACAGCACTACATCCGCCTGTTCACGCTCTACACAGGCGCGCACCTCTTCGGCCTTGCCTGTGCCAACAAAATAACGGGAATGGGGGGAAGTACGCGAGCCGGTAATAGTCGCCACCGGCTCGGCGCCGGCGGATATTACCAGTTCACGAAATTCACGCAGATCTTCACGATTCAGATCGGAATACAGGTCGAGATGGACAAGAACCGCCCGCTCGCCCTTTTGTGGACGTTCAAACAAGCAGCATCATCTCCGAACAAACTGTAAAAGACTCACGGATTCAGATATTACCCTTGTCGCTGTTATCATGGCCACCGCTGTGCCCTGCGCTATCCGCTGTTGACAGTTTGACATTACGCGCCGGCACGACAGTGGAGATAGCATGTTTATAGACCATCTGGCTGACGGTGTTTTTCAACAACACCACAAACTGATCAAAGGATTCAATCTGTCCATGCAATTTGATTCCGTTTACTAAAAAGATCGAAACGGGAATACGCTCTTTCCTCAGCGCGTTCAAAAAAGGATCT
>JASBTR010000036.1 GCA_030148325.1 Gammaproteobacteria bacterium | reverse complement strand
ACGGATTTTAGCACGCGGTTCCTGAATCCGGTATTTTACCTGCCAAACGCCCAGTCAAACTCAAGTTTTTACCTTTCCCCCCGATAACGATTAAAGCGATTAAAGCAGTTTATTCGATATTTTGTGGCTTATTCGATATCTTATATTAAAATATCAGGTACGGATTTAGAATAATTCCGGATTCAATAAAAACATGGACTAGCCTGCATGACCAGGAAAATATATCTAACGCCGAACGAAGCAGCCAGGCTGCTCATGGTTTCACCGGCTACCCTGCAACAATGGGCGGAGAATGGCTGGATCAAATCGCATAACACCTCGGATGGCCAATACCGTTTTTTGTATCATGATCTGGAATATTTTGCCCACGAACGGGGGCTGACTCTGGCGCATGATGATGACAATCGCATTCGCATTCTGATTGTGGATGACGATTTTCAACTTTCCGGTTATCTGCGTGAACTGTTGTCCGGTCTCAACCACCATATTGAAGTTGAAACCGCTAATGACGGTTTTGATGCCAATGGGAAAATTCAAACCTGGCAACCGCATATCCTGTTACTGGATCTGATGATGCCTGGCCTCAACGGCTTCGATGTTTGTCACCAGCTAAAAAGTAATCCTGCTACCCAGGCCACCCGAATCATTACCATGACCGGCTATCACACGCCGGAAAATGTCGAACGTATTCTCAGCGCTGGCGCTGAAGCCTGCATGGCCAAGCCCCTGGACACCGATACGCTGCTGATTTTGCTCGGCCTGGGCGAAGAAACAGGAGCAACCGAACCGAGACTTTCAAAATGAAGCTCTCCCTGCGACGCTCCAGAAAAAAACCATCCATTTATCAGACCAGGCAAGCCTCAAACCGCAAACTGAAAAATGCCTGGCAGAGCCTGTGCTGTCTATTTGTAATCAGCCTTCCAAGCATAAACCTTGCCAACCATGATCACTTCACCAGCATAACTGTGACGCCCGCATATCCGACAAAAGAGCCGATTCTGCCTCTGCCCGCCATTCCCCAACTTGATCCCGGCAAAATCGCCCTGGGGAAAAAACTATTCTTTGATGTGCGTTTGTCCGCCAGCAAAAAACTCAGTTGTGCAAGCTGTCATGATCTCAGCAGCAATGGTGCCGATTATCAGGTTCACTCGCGTGGACATGACAATACTCCCCTGGCAGTCAATACTCCGAGTATATTCAATGCCGCCCTCAATCCATGGCAATTCTGGGACGGCCGCGCCCGTTCGCTAGAAGAACAGATTAATCAGGTCATAGAAAACCCCCGGGAAATGGCCAACAGCTGGCCGGTTATCATTCGCCGTCTTAACGATGATCCAGTTTACCGGCGTAAATTTGAAAAACTCTACGCCGATGGCATCAGCGCCAGAAACATCCGCAATGCCATTACCATCTTTGAAAGAACCTTGCTTACCCCCGATTCCCGCTTTGATCGCTGGTTGCGGGGTGATAAACAGGCGCTTAATGCCGAGGAGAAAAAAGGTTATCGGTTATTCAAAGACTATGGTTGTACCGCCTGCCATCAGGGGGTTAATGTCGGCGGTAACCTGTTCCAGAAAGTAGGTATTTTCGCTGACTACTTCCTCTATCGGGATGAAATCCATCTGGCCGATTACGGCCGTTTCAATGTTACCGGACGGGAGCGGGACCGATACGTATTCCGCGTCCCCTCGCTACGCAATGTAGCGGTTACCGCCCCCTATTTTCATGATGGCTCGGTCAATACACTGGATGAGGCCCTTCGCCTGGTTGCCCGCTACCAGCTTGGCCGCACCATAAACAGGAATGATATTCAAAGTATTATCATCTTTCTGAAAACGCTGACCGGTAAATACAAAGGCCAATGGCTTACTCAGGCGCACGCACCATGAGCCGCGCCATCACCATTTATCTGCTCCTCGGCCTGTTGCTGCTGGGCGGACTGAGTTTCATCTATTTCAAAACCCGCACATTTGAAATCGAACAATCGCGCCATGTTGCCGAGGACATCCGCAACCTCGACCAGATTAATTCACTGCTTAACCGAAAGCTGATGGAAATTAACTATGGCGTTCTCAATTACTACGACCCGCTATCTCAGCTCAGCAGGCAACTGGAACAACGCTATCAGCATTTGTCACAGGAATTACACAGCTTCAGCAGCGGCGAAAAAAATATTATGCGGCAACTGAACACGCTGCAAGGTTCTCTCGAAGATAAAAGCCGTCAGCTTCAGGATCTGACATCAATGATCGCCTTGCTGAAAAATTCCCGCGCCTATTTCCCCCGCGCGGTTGCCGACATCAAGCAGGAGTTAAAAGCTCGCCAGGCTCCCGCCCACCTGCACAGCCTGCTTGACAAACTGCTCAATTATATTCTGATCTACAGCCTCAACAGCAATCGCTCAACTCAGGAACAAGCCCGGCAATACTTGCAGTGGTTCACAAATAACATAGCCACTTACCCACCTTCGTTGCAACCAGCCATCAACAATCTGATCAATCATGCCCGCCTGCTGTTACGGCAAAAAAAACAGGTGGATGATCTGCTCCAGGCAACCATACTCCTGCCCGTACCTCACAATCTGGACATGCTTAACAACGCCTATCATCACTACCACCAGAAAAGACTGGCGCATGTCGACCGCTACCGGCTGGCACTTTATCTGTTTTCCCTGCTTCTGCTGTTCTATTTACTTTATGTGTTGGCCCGACTGCAGCGAACCACGCACTCGTTACGACTCGCCGTCAACGAAAGCAAACAGGCTGAACAGGCCCTGCTCAAGGCGAATCGTGCCTTGCAGGTATTAAGCAACGCCAATCAGCTACTAGTGCGCAGCACCGATGAAAAAGAACTGTTACAGGAAATCTGCCGCATCATTATCGACGATGGCAATTATCATTTTGCCTGGGTCGGCTTTGCCGAGCAGGATCAAGACAAACATGTGGCCGCCGCCGCCCAGGCCAGCTTTAATGAAAGCCATATGGAATCCCTGAAAATAAGCTGGGGAGATAATAAATATGGACAGGGTCCTACCGGCATCGCCATTCGCACAGGCCAGGCCTGTGCTATGTGCAATATTCAGCATGATCCCCGTTATCAGTCTTCCATCGCCCTGCCGCTACGCCATGACAGAACCACATTCGGCGCTCTGAATATCTACTCGTTCAAACCCCAGGCCTTTGGTGATGATGATGAGCTTCTGCTACTGCAGGAACTTGCCGATGATGTAGCCTTCGGCATTGTTGCCCTGCGCAACCAGACAGAATATCAGAATACCCAGCGCCAGTTGCAGCAGGCACAGAAAATGGAAGCCATTGGTCATCTTACCGGCGGTATCGCCCATGATTTCAATAATATCCTGGCCTCGATCATGGGCTATACCAGCCTCGCTCTGGATCGCTATGTCGAAGACCGTGACAGCAAACTGGGGCAGTATTTGCAGGAGGTTTATCAGGCCGGCGAACGCGCCCGTGATCTGGTGACGCAAATGCTGGCCTTCAGCCGCAACAGTGGTGGCGAAGCAAAACTGCTGTCGCTGCCCCCCCTGGTCAATGAAGTTATCAGAATGCTGTGCGCCACCCTGCCTTCCGACATACGCATCACCACCGAATTTGAAAACAGCCTGCCCTGGACGATTATCGACCCCATTCAATTACATCAGATCATCATGAATCTGTGCATCAATGCCCGTGATGCCATCCAGAACCACGGCCAGATCCACATCAAGCTGCAACGCAAGCACATTAGCGATTGCCAGTGTATGTCCTGTCACGGATATATCGATGGTGATTTTGTCGAACTCTCAATCGAAGACACGGGAAGAGGCATCAACCCTGACATTATTCCCTATATTTTTGATCCTTTTTTCACCACCAAAGATATCGGCAAGGGCACGGGCATGGGTCTGCCGACGGTGCATGGTATCGTACATAAACACGGCGGCCATATTCTGGTACAAAATTCACCAACCGGCGGCGCCCTGTTCAGAATTTTTCTGCTCGTTGCCGAACAAGTGGAAAACCGAAACATAGCAGTACAGGAGCCGGCTGTAACAGATATTCCTGCCTCCGGCCCAGCGCATATTCTGGTGGTGGATGATGATGAATCGATTGCCCGCTTCATCGCCGAACTGCTGGAAAGCCAGGACTACCAAATCACTCTACGCCATAACGGCCAGGAGGGCTGGGACTACTTCCGAAGCAACAGTGATAGCATTGATCTGGTCATAACAGATCAAACCATGCCGATAATGAAGGGTGATGAACTGGCACAACGAATCTTGAACCTTAGAGCGGAAATACCCATCATATTATGCAGCGGTTACAATGCACATATAAATGAGATACAGGAAAGGGATATTGGTATCCAGGCCTTTCTCAGCAAGCCACTCACCCTGCAAGACCTGCTCGATTGCATCAAAACCTTATTGGCAAAGCAAGCTGAGCAGGCAGAAAAAATGAAGCCTGAAAGGATTTGAGAGAACAGCCGCCTGCCGGCGATGGATAGAGCAATGCCACAGCCCATCATATGAAACGCCCTCATCAAAAAACAAAACCGCTTCTGAATAATTAAAACCTGATTCATTCCGCACTCACACTGCATCTTTGAATGATCGACTTCTCACGTTACACTTCACCCATGCAAAAACTGATTAAAATGCCCAAAACGCTAATGCGTCCCATCGGCCGTGCCATTGCCGAGCATGGTATGATCCAGGAAGGCGATCGAGTCGTACTTGGCCTGTCCGGCGGCAAAGACTCACTCACCCTGCTACACGCCCTGCGCCATTTACAACGCCATGCACCGATTCATTTTGAGCTGGCGGCACTCACTGTTGACCCGCAAATCGAGGGCTTTACCCCCCATCATCTGAAAAATTATCTGGCCGATCTGGGCATCCCATATTTTTATGAGTCCCAGCCCATCGCTGAACAGGCCGAAAGTCAGCTGAAAAATAATTCCTTCTGTTCCTTCTGTTCACGCATGAAACGCGGCATCATGTACCGCAGCCTGCGCCGCGAAGCTTATAACGTGCTGGCGCTGGGCCAGCACCTGGATGATCTGGCCGAGAGTTTTCTTATGTCCGCCTTTCGCGGCGGCCAGTTGCGCACCATGAAGGCAAATTATAAAAATCGTGAGGGCGATATCCGCATCATCCGGCCGATGATCTACGTGCGTGAACGCCAGACCCGGGCCTTCGCCAACGAGATTCAATTACCCGTTGTTAGCGATAGTTGCCCCGCCTGTTTTAATATGCCCACCGAACGTGAACACATGAAACAGCTGCTGGCAAAGGAAGAACTACACAACAAAACACTATTCAAAAGCCTGCTTACCGCGATGACCCCCTTGCTATCAAGAACCAGCGCTGAATAAACCAGACCTGATGATGAATCTGACTGTTCTGAAAATCCTGGCCCGCATTCCACTGCCTGTTTTATCTCTTATGGCCTGGCCACTGGGACTGCTACTAATCCTTATCCCCAATAAACAACGCCACTATGCTCGTGTCAATGTCCGTATTTGTCTGCCGCAACTACCCCCTCTGCAACGGCAGTGGATCTGGATGCGCAGCCTGATTGAAACCGTCAAGACCTTGCTCGAATCCCCCAAACTCTGGCTTGGGAAACAGAACACAGTACTCCAGCTAATACGTAAAATTGACGGGCTTGGCGCCGTAAAGGAAGCAATGGAAAAAGGCAGGGGCGTAATTTTCATCGCCCCCCACCTGGGCAACTGGGAAATAATCGGCCAGTTTTACTCGCACCATTTCCCCATGGTGCTCATGTACCGACCACAAAAGAATAAAGAACTCGACAATATTATTCGTAACGGACGCGAACGCTTTGGCGCCCAACTCGTACCATCCACCCGCAGGGGGCTGGCCATACTGCTCAAGAATCTGCATGAAAATAAAACCATCGGCGTTCTGCCGGATCAAAATCCCGGCGCTGGCGCTGGCGTCTACGTACCCTTTTTTGGCGTTGCCGCCAATACTCCAATATTTGCCACTCGACTCGCCAGCCGTACAGGTGCCGCCGCCTTCATTGTAACCGCCGAACGCCTGGCTTTCGGCCGTGGCTATCACCTGCATATCGAGGCCGCCAGCAAGTGCCTGTATGATAAAAACGTAGAAGTCGGCGCCGCCTGCATGAATCGTGACATGGAAAAAATCATTTTGCGGCGGCCTGAGCAATACTGGTGGGGATACAACCGTTTTCGCCATCGTCCCGAAGGCGAAGCTGACATTTATTAAAAAATTCGGCAACACCGATTTTCGGTGAAAATCCTCTCAATGCCTGATTTAATGGCTTTCATGACGAGAGTCCATTAGTTCGAATGAACCAACTGGATAGCTCAGGTCATGAAAGTCCAACTATTCCCTGATTTTCAGCAAATTATATTGGGAATTTGTGGGAATAACCCAGGATTAAAACTTAACCTGTGCCCACAGACCAATTTCGTCATATTTTCCTTCATTGACGCCGCCGATTGTACCATTGCTGGTTTTGATGCTGCCGTTTTCAACTTTATCGTGCTTGTAAACCAGGGCCAAATCCACATTCTTACGTGCCTGATAAGATACACCAAGGTTATAGTAGGTATCCTTGAGGCTTGAATTCAGATCTTTGCTAGGCTGGGCGTGATCATAACGAGCGAAAACGGCAACTTTTTTCGCTGCTTTCACAGTAACCCATGCCGAGTAACCCGTTGCCTTGTCACTGGGTCCGGTTTTTACTGCTGTTTTAGTGTAATTATCCGCACTAAAATACTCAGCACCAACATTCACCGTGCTAAAGCGGTAATCAGCAAGGAAATTTACCCGCGTCGCTGTATTCGTAGCGGTGCTGGTAGTTTGAGTTTCCTGACCTAGTTTGCCACTGTAAAAGCCTGCCGCCAGGGTAAGATTTTTTACCGGTGTTGCACTGATACGACCTTCGATGTCCATGCTCTTTGAACGTGAAGGATTTTTATAACCATTGCCATTAACCATGGAGATGGCGTACTGCACCGAGTTATTAATCAACTTGCCTTTCAGATGTAAACCCCAGTCGGCGGAAGTGCCGAACTTGATTCTGTCGATAAGAACGTTTTCCACATAGCGATACCCATACATGTGTTCCGCAAACGGCACCCAGGGCAAGTCGGCAGAACCAAGCCGCAATACCGCTGCATCAGAGAATTTAACCTGTAAATACGCTTTTTTAACGTATAACTGGGTTGCCTGTGCTTTGCCACTGTCATATTTAAAGTCAGTGGTTAAGTTTGCTGAAAACATGTTGTCAAAAACGTGGTTAACACCCAGATAGAAACGTTTACCATCGGCACCTATGCCGCTTGGATCAGTTTTTTGTCCATCACTGCTCTTACTAATATTGGTAACATCCAGATAGGCTTTGCCACCCACGGTCGTTTTACCGCTCTCAGCGGCAACAGCAGTAAGGTTTATACTCACACAAGCCGCTACAATGGCAGCGGTTAATAGATGTTTTTGCATTCAGTTGGCTCCTGTTTTAGTCTGAATAGGCGTGATGCTGCAATAGGCAGCACCACCACCCAGCTCAAAAAGTGTGAAGATTTTATGTCAGGTATATTAAGCAAACATGACCAAAACGTGATGATTTTGTGAGAATGCAATTAAAGTACGGTTTTTAAGCAATGCAACTCTTATCTCCTTGAAACTATTAGATATATTTTCGTTTAAAAACCAGCTTTAATTCCTGGTACCGCCGCAGCAAACTGGAGGGGGTATCCATCGTCGAATACATTAAAGGAATGTGACTGAAATATAATATTTTATGACGATGACATTTATCTGCGATTTTTAAACACAAACATGCAGACATGGACTTCTGACATAACTGTCAGAAAAATATTTCTATCTCACTTTGGGAGTTTAAGAGATTGACTAGTTAATGAATCAATTTAGTAACGACTCCCGATAGCAGCCGTCACCCTGCAATACTATCATCATAATCAATAATCAGCGGTGCATGGTCGGAGAACCACTTTTCCTTGTAAATAAATGCGGCCCTGACCTTATCCTTTAAGCCTGGGCTAATAATCTGGTAATCAATACGCCAACCAACATTATTGGCGCACGCATTGCCGCGATTTGACCACCAGGTGTACTGACCGGCTTCTTTATTGACTTCTCGAAAAGCATCGACGAAGCCCACTTCATTAAACAACCTGTCCAGCCAGGCGCGTTCCTGTGGCGTACAGCCGGAATTTTTCTGATTACTTTTCCAGTTTTTGATATCGATTTCCTTATGCACGATGTTGAAATCACCACAAATGATAAATTCACGCCGCTGGCGCCGCATGGCTTTGAGATCCTCAAGAAAGTCATCCATGAATTTCAGTTTATTGGCCTGGCGTTGCTCGCTGGAGGAGCCGGAAGGAAGGTATAAAGACGCAATGCTCAATTTGCCCAGATCGATCTGAATATAGCGACCTTCCTTATCCGCATGTTTCCAGCCCAGTCCGGTAGTAATGGCCTCCGGTTCCTGGTGCGAATAAATCGCCACCCCGCTGTAACCTTTTTTCTCGGCATCAAAATAATAACAGTGATAACCTTCGGGATAGAACAGGCTGTCATCAAGCTGGTGTTCCTGCGCCCTGGTTTCCTGAATACATACCACATCGGCATTCTGCTCTTTGAGCCAGTCGAAGAAGCCTTTTTTCGCGGCGGCGCGAATACCATTAACATTTGCCGTAATTACACGCATGTCTGTTTTCCGGGAATTTGAAAAAGGTGTATCATACCTGCTGAAAAACCGCTCTGTCTTCACCTGCCACCCAAATCTCTGATCATCATGCGCCAATACCAGAAAGACTTTATCGAATTCGCCCTCTCACTGAACGTCCTGCGCTTCGGCGAGTTCAAACTGAAATCCGGACGCACCAGTCCCTATTTTTTCAATGCCGGGCTGTTTAATTCCGGCCGCTCACTGGCCCGGCTGGGACAGTTTTACGCTGCAGCCCTTGTCGATAGTGAGCTTGACTATGATGTGATGTTCGGCCCGGCCTATAAAGGCATCCCCCTGGCGGCGGTCACCACCGTCGCCCTGGCCGAGCACCACCAGCAGGATGTGGCCTATTGTTTTAATCGAAAGGAGGCCAAGGATCACGGCGAAGGCGGCAACATCGTCGGTGCACCGCTAGCTGGCAAGGTGCTGATCATCGATGACGTGATCACTGCCGGTACCGCTATCCGTGAATCCATGCACATCATCGAACAGGCCAATGCCAGCCCCGCAGGCGTTATCATCGCCCTGGATCGGCAGGAAAAGGGAACGGGCGAACTGTCCGCCATTCAGGAAGTGGAGCAGCAATACAATATTCCGGTACTGAGCATCATCAGGCTCGAACACCTGATCAGCTACCTCGAAGAAAAACCGGAGATGCAGGATAAACTGGAGGCCGTACGCGCCTATCGTAAGCAGTACGGGGTTTGAGAAAAACGTTTAAACACAAAAAACGCACAATTCACAAAGCCGGGCAGGCTGGGCACAAACACCGTGCCCACCTACACCCTACAATTGAACCGTCACCGCTTCAGAACCTCGTCTGGCCTTGTCGCGAGCCTCATCAATCGAATCCCCCAGAGCCAGAACCACCCCCATGCGACGCTGGCTTTTAACTTTGGGTTTGCCAAATAACCTGAGCTGGGTATCGGCTTCCATCAACACCTTTTCCAGATTGCCAAATTCCACCTGTGACGATTCCCCCCTGACCAGGATCACAGATGAAGCACTGTTGCCAAACTGGCGAATAGCGGGGATGGGCAGGCCTAGAATGGCGCGGGCGTGCAGGGCAAATTCGGATAAATCCTGTGAAATTAACGTCACCAGTCCGGTATCATGCGGGCGCGGTGAAACTTCACTAAAATAAACATCATCACCTTTAATAAACAGCTCCACTCCAAACAAGCCCCAGCCACCCAGCTTGTCGGTAATGGTTTGAGCAATTTGCATGGCTTTTTTCTCAAGCCCCGGACTCATTACCTGAGGCTGCCAGGATTCACGGTAATCACCCTCTATCTGTTTATGACCAATAGGTTTACAAAACAGGGTACCGTTAACGCAGCGTACCGTTAGCAGGGTAATCTCGTAGTCAAATTCGACAAAGCCTTCAACTATCACCTTGCCCTCACCGCTGCGCCCGCCCTGCTGCGCATAGGTCCAGGTTTTTTCAATGTCATCTTCAGAATGTATGCTGCTCTGGCCTTTGCCCGACGAACTCATAATCGGCTTAACCACGCAGGGAATACCAATATCCCTTACGGCGGCAAGATACTCTTCTTTGTTCTCGGCAAACTTGAAGGGCGAGGTTTTAAGCCCCAGCTCTTCCGCCGCCAGGCGCCGGATACCTTCACGATTCATGGTCAGATTTGCCGCCCGCGCGGTAGGTATAATGTTAAAACCTTCCTGCTCCAGCTCTACCAGTGTTTCTGTTGCGATAGCTTCAATTTCAGGCACGATATAATGCGGCTGTTCGGCAATGATCACCCGCCGAAGGGCGTCAGCATCCAGCATGTTGATTACATGGCTGCGATGGGCGACCTGCATGGCCGGCGCATGTTCATAGCGATCGACAACAATCACTTCAGCACCCAGACGCTGTAACTCAATCACAACTTCTTTGGCCAGCTCACCCCCGCCACAGAAAAGAACGCGCGTCGCCGTAGCCGATAATGGTGTCCCTATTTTCATATTTTTTTAGCCGTTAGCAGGAATACCGGAAAAACATTTTCTTCTTTATTTATAGTATGGGCAGTCGAGAATTTAACCTCCCCAAAGCCCTGTTTTTCCAGTATGCCCTGCAATTCATCCCTCTCAAAACCATGATGAAATACCCCTTCCGTATCAGCGGGATGAAAACTGCCATCTTCTTTATCGAGATCAGCCAGGGCAAGCAGGCCCTCCGTGTTCAAATGTTCGGCAAATCGCTGAATCAGTCTGGCGGTGTCTTTTACGTGGTGCATCGCCATGGCACTAACGATTAAGTCAACCTTCTCAGCTACAGGTTTATCTATAATATCCTGGCAGACAGCTTGCACCTTGTCATGCAGCTCAGGTTTGGAAAGCAGTTTATTTAACATTGCTGAGGATGTGTCTACGGCAAGAATTTTTTTTACCCGCGGTGCAATTTGAGAACTAATCAAACCCGTTCCCGCACCAAAATCCATCACCTGCATTTGATCATGCAACGAAATATTTTTTAATATTGCCGAACCAATAGCGGATGAAAGCATTGCTACCATCTCATTAGCGTCCCAATCTCTGGATTTTTCATTAAATAAATCAGTCATCAATCGTTTCCTGTCAGGTGAATTTTAATTACATCTTAATTTAATCTGTAAGTTTAACAGACTATGCGACTCTATTATTATATTGAATAATATCAAGGTGCCGGTTTATTGCACGGCTGATTCAGGCGGGCATTTAATCACTCAAGAAGGATAGGGGAATCGTTTTTTCTAGCCCAGGATGGAGTATTATGAAAACCAGCGACTGATTACACCTGATGACAAAATGCGTCCAGCTTACTCGACTATTTCACAGCGATTACGTCCCTTCTCTTTTGCCTCATATAAACCACTGTCGGCACGCTGAAAAATAGACTCAGGTGTATCATTTTCCCGGCTTTCAGTTATACCGCAAGATACGGTAACCTCGACACGCTGGCCACGAAAGTGGAAGGCGCAACTTTGAATAATTTTTCTCAGCTTGTTCAGTGATGTATGTGCCACTCCGATTTTTGTTTCCGGCATTATAATGGCGAGCTCATCGCCACCATAGCGTACCACAATATCTGTTTCCCGGGTATTTTCCGCAATAATATCGGCGATAATTTTGAGTACCTTATCACCGGCAGCATGACCGTACTTATCATTCACTGCCTTGAAACAATCCACATCCCATACCGCCAGCACGAAGGGTGATGCATATCGCCTGAATCGCGCCAGCTCGTCGTTAATATATTGATCATAAGCCTTGCGGTTAAACAGGCTGGTCAGGGCATCCCTCATTGACTGCTCACGTTCTGTCTCAAGCTGCTTGCACAGCACTTCGATTGTCTGTTCTGCTTCAGCTAATTCTTTTCTGAGGCGCTCGGAAATATTGCCGCTTTGCCTGTCACGCAATAGCTCGGCCTGCAAAAAACTGTCCATATGATCACGAATAATAATCACCCGTGACTGTATATCTGTTTGTAGCATAGTCAGATCACTGGCCTCCTCCACTGACTGTTCAATGCCGCGCACTTGATCTTCAACTGCCGCATTAACTTGCTGTGATCCTTTAATCGAAAGTTGTTGCAGGCGCACTGTTTCCTGTAAGTCCGTATCGATTTCCTGTAGCCTTTCCGTCAGTTGTTGCAAAAAGGCTTCCAGTTCCTTTTTCTCATCCAGTATACGGCTATGAGCTACAGCCACCAGTGCTGCTGTTGTTTCGATCCCCTGCAACAGATTTTTCTGCTCATCACAGGATTCCAGACGCTGACATATTAATCCTGCCTCGACAGAAAGATCTTCTGGCAATTCGAGCTTTTCCAGCAATTCGATCAGCAGGCCAGCCACATGATGAATATCCTCGGCTGATAATAGCGTGGTTGATTCATCACCTGTATTCTGCCTGGTCTTGATGTCGACATCACTATCTACAGAACCATCAGGCAGGGGGTTATCTGCAACAGCGTCTGTTTCGGTAACATCTTCCTGTATTTCGGTTTTTGGGGTTCGCAAAGCTTCTTCTGCTTTGCTTTTTGCCGGTGAAAAAAATTTCTTCAGGAAGCCTGTTTTTTCTTCTGCCTTTTCTTTTATTGGCTCCCCAGACTGTTCATTACCTGCCCCTGCATCCACAGCATCACGTTTTTCTCCGAGCCGATGCTCGATAGTTAAATCAAGAAGCTCAGCCATATCTTTAATCAACCCGGCAATGTCTTTTTCAGATTTTGCCTGTCCGAAGCATTTGCGGACATGCTTTTCCTGTCGCTGTAAAACAGGTGGAATTTTAAATTCATCCAGCAAGCTGGCCAGGACTCTGGCAAACTGCGCTTCATGGTCGACCTTTTTAACTTTTATTTCTGAGTTGGCGCTGGCAATGGTTGCTGAAATATCAGCGATCAGGGGCTGGAATTTGAGGGTATTATCTTCATAGCGAAGATTACTGCGCAGCTTGTCCAGTTTTTCTTCCATCTGTTCATCACTGGCATCAGAGAGTAAGGTCAAACGCAACGCCAACAGACGCAACAGAGATTCAAGCTCTTGCCACTGCTTTTCTTTTTCTTCCATCTCATCCAGGCTTTGATAATACTTTCTTTGCCATAAATCAGCTTTGCGGCTGCCTTTGTCGCTCATATGGAAATTATAGAACGAGCCAAATAATTTTCCAGCGACAGTCCCTGATGAGTATGACGATTCAGTTTAATCGTTGAAGGCAATTCTATTTCCATAGTTAACGGCAGATGGTCAGAAACTTCATGGCGCAGGGCGCAGGTTTTTTTTACTGTCAGATCCGCGCTTACCAGGATGTGGTCGATATGATGCTGCGGACACCAGCTGGGAAAGGTGCACATTTTATCAGTCGGTTCTCGCAGTTGTGTCTTCCTGAACAGCAGTTGCATTTCCTGACTGTCGCTACGACAATTCAGATCACCCATAACAATAGCATGGGGATAGCCGCTGACACGCTCGGCGATATAGTCCAGTTGCCGGATCCGTGCTCGCTTGCCCAAAGCAAGATGCAGAATAAACACGGCTAACGCATCACGCTCCGATTCAAATACGGCCATGATCGCCTGACGTCCAGGAATAATCCCCGGCAGCTTGAGATTTTCGACACGGTCTGGTTTGAAATGACTGAGAAAGGCATTGCTATGTTGCGCCAACTGACCCAGGTTACGATTGACCTGATGATACCAGTAGGGGAAATCCGCACGCTCGGCAAGATACTCGGCAAGGTTGATGAAATTACTGCGCAGGCTACCGGCATCCAGTTCCTGCAAGCCAACGATATCATATTTCTGAATCAGCTTTGCCGCACGATCCAGGTTGGGCAGGCGCTGTGAACTGGGCAGAAAATGTTTCCAGCTTCCGGTCAGATAATGGCGTGCTCGGGACGTAGCAATCCCCACCTGTATGTTATAACTCATAACACGCAAAATCTGGGCTGCTGATTTCTGCTCGGACATCATGCTTTCCTGTTCCAGAATAATTTGCTTTCGCCCATCGATACTATTTAAATCGGGCAGACCATTTCACCCAGTTTGCTGGTCAGTTTGAGGTTTTCACTGTAATCAACCGGACAATCAATGATACTGACAGTATTGTCGGCCAGCGCTTTTTTCAGTGTTGGCAACAGATCTTCACCCCGTTCGATGCGATAACCTTTGGCACCAAAGGATTCAGCATACATAACAAAATCCGGGTTAGTAAAATCAATATTGGACTTGCGTCCGAACTGATTCATCTGCTTCCATTCGATAAGACCATAGGCGCTATCGCTCCAGATCAGAATCACAATTGGCGTCTTCAGCCGCAATGCGGTTTCGATTTCCTGTGAATTCATCATGAAACCGGCATCACCGGTAACTGCAACCACGCCGCGATCAGGGTAGGCCAGCCTGGCGCCAATTGCCCCGGGAACGGCAATCCCCATACTGGCAAAACCATTGGAGATTAAACAGGTATTCGGCAACTCACACCTGAACATGCGCGACATCCACATCTTGTGCGCACCTACATCAGATATGGCGATGTCTTCCATCGCCATTGCCGTACGCAAATCCCAGATAATCTTCTGCGGCTTCATCGGCACCTGGTTATCATCCTTGAAACTGTTCATATCTTCGATCAGGGCATCGCGCAGGGCGCGCATGGTATTACCGGTGGCCGGCGAGGCAACCTCCATGATACTCAGCAATGAATGTTTGATATCACCCACCACACCAACATTTACCGGATAATAGGCATCCACCTCAGCCGGAGACTGATCGATATGGACGATGATGCGATCCTTGCTCGGGTGCCAGAGATAGGGATGGTATTCCACCAGATCATAACCGATACAAATAATCACATCGGCCTTGCTGAAACCACAACTGATATAGTCGTTGGCCTGCAGGCCGGCACTGCCCAGGGCCATGGGGTGCTTGAAGGGAATGATCCCCTTGGCCATAAACGTATTGGCCACCGGGATGCGCAAACGTTCAGCAAAATCCGCCAACTGCGCCCATGCTTTATTACGCACAACGCCATTTCCCGCCAGGATAATCGGATTCTTAGCGTTGGAAATCACATGCGCCGCCTGCTCTACCTTTTCACGCGGTGGTTCGGGAATAGCCGGTTGCTTGACCGCAAGCGGCACATCCTCTACTTCCATTTCGGCGATGTTTTCCGGAAATTCGATAAAACAGGCACCGGTTTTTTCCGTCTGCGCCACCTTGAAGGCCTTGCGCACCACTTCGCTGATAATATTAGGCGTCAGCAGCCGTGAAGAATATTTGGTAATAGGCTGAAACATCAGTTGAAGATCCAGCACCTGATGTGACTCCTTGTGCAGACGCTGGGTACTGGCCTGCCCGGCAATCGCTACCACCGGAGCATGATCCATATTGGCGTCCGCCACACCGGTCACAAGATTGGTCGCGCCCGGCCCCAGGGTTGCCAGACAAACGCCGGCCTTACCAGTGAGACGGCCATAGACATCCGCCATAAAAGCCGCGCCTTGTTCATGCCGGGTAGTTACAAATTTAATAGACGAATCCAGCAGCGCATCCATGACATCCAGATTTTCCTCACCCGGGATGCCAAAAATATATTCCACGCCTTCGTTCTCGAGACATTTAATGAAGAGTTCAGATGCCTTCATGCAGGTTGTTCTCCTTTGGATAGATGTTTATCCCGGCAAACCATGGGCAAAATCAGTCGTCAGACTCAAGCCACTCTGCTGCCTATCGGCCTGACGACAAGATTCTTTAAAATGCAGCTCTCACGCGGCATCGGCTTGATAGCAATCCTGAGCAAAACAGCATCATGCTCAGGAAAGCTTTGCGAGCACACCCTGACTGAAAACAATTAATCAACAACTCTACAAATAATTGCTATTTGCCTGATTCTTTTTTGATCAGGTAATTCAAGACCTCGATCATACCCTTGCGACCACCGGCCATGGGTCCATCTGTCAGGTATTTTCCATTGACTACCAGTGAGGGTACCCCACTAATACCATACTCCCTGGACAACTCTCTGGCCCGGCGCACTTTGGCATCCACACCAAAGGAGTTGAATACGCCATCAAAATCCTTCTCTGACACGCCCAGCTGAAGGAAAAACTTCTTCACCTCTGTGGCCGTAGTCATGGGTTGTTTTTTCAGGTGAATGGCATCAAAAAAAGACTTGTGGAATTTGTTCATAATCCCCAGGAAATCGGCTGTGTAATAGGCTTTTGCATGTAACGCCCAGGTTTTATTGAAAACAGCCGGAATGCGAATAAACTCAACATTCTTCGGTTTGCTTTTCAGCCATTTATGTATATTGGGTTCCAGCCTGAAACAGTGCGGGCAACCATACCAGAACAGTTCGACCACCTCGACCTTGCCCGGCCCCACCTGGGTCGGCACAGGTTCTTTCAGGCGCTGGTATTCAATACCTTCATCATAATTACGCGCCGACGCCGTTGAGAAAAACACGGCCATCATTATCAATGTCAACGATGTACGAAGAACATTTAACATATTTACTCTCCATTAATTTTAACCTGAATCCGCGCTTTCTAGACAGATTCCCCCCTGAACTGCACCCGGTAAAATTACAAACGCAGGTTCGAGACTGCAATCAGCTGTTTATAGTAACCATTATGAATGACCATACAATGATACAGAGGTTCCTTGCCACTATACTGCAGGCACAAAAAAAGGCGGTAATAATACCGCCCTTTTCTGCCTGACTGTTGCACATTGGCAACATTTTGCTCCGGGTTTTAGTGCAGACCGGAAATAAATTCAGCCACAGACTTGATTTCCTTGTCAGTCATTCTGGCTGTAACACCACGCATCATGCTATTAGGATCATTTTTGCGTTTTGCACTTCGAAAATCATTCAGGGCTTTAACCACATAAGGGGCATTCTGCCCACTCAACAGCGGAAATTTCGCGGCAGGATTACCTTCACCTGACGGACCATGACAGGCCATACAGGCTGCCACGCCGGTAGCTTTGTTGCCACCGCGGTAGATCGTTCCACCCAGTTCAGCTTTAGACTCATCAGAGGAGCCCTTTTTCACTTTCCGGGAAGCAAAAAACGCTCCCAGATTAGCCATATCCTGTTTGCTCAAACTGGCAACCTGCGCAATCATCAGCGGTTCGAAACGCGCACCGCTTTTGAAATCAGCCAGTTGTTTGGCGATATACGAAGCATGCTGACCTGCTAATGCCGGCCAGGCAGGATTGACATTACCAGCACCGTTCATGCCATGGCAGCTGAAACAAACCTGCGCTTTCGTTTTACCTGCTTCGGCATCACCAGCAGCCTGACTGGCACTGGAGAAAAAAACAGATAACATCATCAATGAAAACAGAATCTTGAACTTCATGAGTTTTAACCAACGTTGAGTTTAAATGTAAAATCGAAGTATTGTGCTATACCTGCCTGCACGACCAACCCGGAATTATTTGGCCTTGCTAACCATGTAGGCTACAGCCGCTTTAACGTCAGCATCGCTCAGATCAGAACGGCCACCCTTGGCTGGCATCACGCCTTTTTTACCTTTGAAACCATGCAGGGCATGTTTTTCCAGGGTAGCGATACCCTTTGCAATGCGAGGGCCCCACGCATCCTTATGGCCAATCATAGGAGCACCGGCAGCACCTGTACCATGACATGCAAAGCAAGCGGACTGGAAGGTTTTTTGGCCGTCAGCAGCCTGTGCGGTGGTAGTAACAGAAGCCATCAAAGCAACAGTCGCAGCTGTGGCTATCATCAGATTTTTCATTTAGTTCTCCTAAAATTCTTTATGGGTAAGTCTTTAAGCTATAAAAAACGTTATCAAACGCAATTATTTCGGTTTATGAATCACTGTTTCTGGCACAACAGGCATAGTACAAGTTAGAATCAGTAGCTTCATGCCCGATCATCATATCTGGCGCGCTTTTATATCAAGAAGCGCACCATCAGATCAAGCGACAGGATTATATCTCACTCTACTAATTGACGTATATCAAAAAATCTGAAAACACCCTATGTTTAGCATTTTGTTCAGGATTAAACGTGCAAAACCCCTTTTCTAGCATAAATTTCATCACCAGCGTGCCTGACCCAACGCAGGCGCCCCCCGACACTGGCGCTGAAGTGGCCTTTGCCGGGCGATCCAATGCCGGCAAATCCAGCGCACTGAATGCCATCACCGGCCGCAAAGCCCTGGCACGTACCAGTAAAACCCCCGGCCGCACTCAACATCTGGTCTTTTTTGGTCTGAATGAAGAGACCCGGCTGGTTGATCTGCCCGGCTATGGTTATGCCAAAGTCCCCGAACACGTCAAACAGAAATGGGGCCAGGCCATGGCTGACTATCTGCAATCACGACAATCCTTGCAAGGACTGGTGCTGCTGATGGATATTCGCCATCCTCTCACCGAATTTGATCAAAAAATGCTGGACTGGTGCCAACATACAGACATGCCTGTGCATATTCTGCTAACCAAGGCTGACAAACTTAAACGCGGTCCTGCAAAAAGCACTCTGTTAAAAATAAAAGGGATACTCACAAAATATCCTGAGGTGACGATTCAATTATTTTCCGCCTTAAAAAAACAGGGGGTCGAGGAAACCCGCTCGGTACTCACTCAATGGTTAACGATTGCGAATGACAGTAGATAAAAAAACCCGGATCGGGTTTCAGGGATGAGGGGTGGGCTGATCCGGGATGACAAATAAAAGGCGTCATTTTTGAATCATCAACCAATAGGGTGGAGTTGACTCAGATTGTAAGCTTAGGCGAACACAGATCAATTGCAGCCTGGCAACTGTTAAATATTGTAAATTTCATCATATCGGGTTATTCCCGGCCTGCTTGAGTCCGGGGTTTAAAACATTTCCCCCAGTCACACGCACACAGGAATATATGCTATACATTTATAGCAGAGTATAAATAAACGATCTGTGCGGTTTGGTGGCCATTCAGACCTTAGACATAAAAAAACCCCGGAAGAAGTTGGGGATTAGGCTTCCGGGGTCAAATAACCCGGCATTGGGGACCGGGGCATATTACAATTCCCACCAGGGAGGGTTATGGGAATTGTGCGTTGCTGCACGGTAACTCTGACTGGGGCATTTCAAAAAGGTTCAAAAAAACTTTTAAAATTTTCAAAAAATTTTTCGCGCGAGATTCAATGCGCCTCATCCCAGTTTTCACCCACCCCGATATCCACCACCAGCGGCACCGCCAGCTCGGCTGCGGCCACCATGCTGTTTCGGATAATGTCCACGGCTTCGTCCAGAATCTCTCCAGCCACCTCGAACACCAGTTCATCATGCACCTGCATGATCATACGCACATTAATGCCTGTTTCCCGTAACAACCGATCCACTTCAATCATGGCCCGCTTGATGATGTCAGCTGCCGTACCCTGCATCGGTGCGTTGATGGCGGTGCGCTCGGCATACTGGCGGCGCATGGCATTACGGGCATTGATTTCCGGCAGATACAGACGGCGGCCAAACACGGTTTCCACGTAACCCTGGGCACGGGCCTGTTCACGCGTGCGCTCCATGTAATCTTTGACACCAGGATAACGGGCAAAATAACGATCCACGTAATCCTGCGCCTCAGTCCGTGAAATATCCAGCTGCCGCGCCAGGCCATAGGCCGACATGCCATAGATCAGACCAAAGTTAATCGCCTTGGCCGAGCGACGTTGATCCTTGCTCACAGATTCCGGCGCCAGACCGAAGACTTCCGCCGCCGTCGCCCGGTGTATGTCCTCACCCGCCGCAAAGGCCTTGAGCAGGCCCTCATCACCTGATAGATGCGCCATGATGCGCAGCTCGATTTGCGAATAATCTGCCGCCAGCATGCGATAGCCTGACGCTGGGATAAACGCCTTGCGGATGCGTCGGCCTTCCTCAGTGCGCACCGGGATGTTCTGCAGATTAGGATCAGAAGACGAGAGTCGACCCGTGGCCGCCACCGCCTGATGATAGGAGGTATGCACGCGGCCGCTGTCAGCATCCACCTGCAGGGGCAGCTTGTCGGTGTAGGTGGATTTAAGTTTACTCAAGGAACGGTATTCCAGAATCAGCTTCGGCAGGGGATAGTCATGCGCCAGTTCCTGCAACACGGATTCCGCTGTGGACGGTTGGCCTTTAGGGGTTTTCGATTTCACTGGCAACCCCAGTTTCTCGAACAGAATCACCTGCAACTGTTTCGGTGATCCCAGATTGAATTCCTCACCCGCCAGATCGAAGGCCTGCTGTTCCAGTTCCTGCAGGCGCGCCGCCAGTTCTTTGCCCTGCTGCTCAAGCATCTCGCAGTCCAGACGTACACCGGTGCGTTCCATGCGTGAAAGCACCGGCACCAATGGCATTTCTATTTCCCGAAACACGCGCTCCAGCGTCGGTACGGCCTGCAGTTGTGGCCAGAGTTTTTCATGCAGGCGCAAGGTGATATCGGCATCTTCAGCAGCATAGGGCGCGGCACCTTCTATCGCCACCTGATCAAAACAGATCTGTTTGGCACCCTTGCCCGCCACATCTTCATAGTGAATGGTCTGCTGACCCAGGTATTTCAGCGCCAGGGTATCCATGTCATGACGACTGGCGGTACTGTCCAGCACGTAGGATTCGAGCATGGTGTCGTAGGCGATGCCCTGCAATTCGATGCCATAATTTGCCAGTACGTTCATGTCGTATTTCAGATTCTGTCCCAGCTTGAATTGCTGCGCATCTTCCAGCAGGGGTTTGAACAGCGTGAGCACCACCGCCCGATCCAGCTGCTCAGGCGCCCCCTCATAGCAATGCGCCAGCGGCACATAGGCGGCTTCAGCACTTTTCACCGCAAATGACAGACCGACGATTTTCGCCTGCATGTAATCGAGACTGGTAGTTTCCAGATCAAAGGCAAACACATCGGCGGCCTTCAGTTTTTCCAGCCAGGCCTGCAGCGCCTCATTTGAAAAAATCGTTTCGTATTGCATCGCGGCCTGTTCGGAATCGATACCCGCCTCACGCTTGCTATCCAGTAATTCCGCCAGCCAGTTTTTGAATTCATATTCGGAATACAGCTGCTGCAGTTTCTGCCGATCCGGCTCGCTCCGTCGCAGACTATCGACCGACACCTCCAGCGGCAGGTCGCATTTTATGGTCACCAGTTGTCGCGACAGGGGGATCTGTTCCAGGCTGTTGCGCAAGCTCTCACCCACCTTGCCCTTGATTTCATCAGCGTGCGCCAGCAACTGATCGAGACTGCCATACTGCTTGAGCCATTTGGCGGCGGTTTTGGGGCCGACTTTGGGCACGCCGGGAATATTGTCTGAGGTATCGCCTATCAGGGTGAGGTAGTCGATGATCTGCTCCGGTGCTACGCTGAACTTTTCCTTCACCCCGGCAACATCGCTGTAGCTGTCATTCATGGTGTTGATCAGGCTGACATGTTCGTCCACCAGTTGCGCCATGTCCTTGTCACCGGTGGAAATCAGGGTATCGATTTTTTTTGCACTGGCTTGCGCCGCCAGCGTGCCGATCACATCATCCGCTTCCACCCCGTCAACACAGAGTAGAGGCAAGCCCATGGCGCGGATGATCTCATGGATAGGCGCGATCTGCTGGCGCAGATCATCGGGCATCGGCGGGCGGTTGGCCTTGTACTCCGGATACATATCATTACGGAAGGTTTTGCCTTTGGCGTCAAAAACAACGGCGATATGCTGCGGTTCATAGTCCTTGAGCAGGCGACGGATCATGTTGATCACGCCATAGATAGTCCCTGTGGGCTGGCCACGGGAATTGCTGAAACCGGGCATGGCATGGTAGGCGCGAAATAAGTATGACGAACCGTCAACCATGATAAAAGGCGGGGAATTTTTTTTATGCATAATTCAAATATCAGGGATTCCAGAAGACGAAGTAAAATTCAGGGTTTCAGGGGGGGGAGGATCGCACGATTTGGCTCCGGGCAAAACCGCCGCAAGCCAGAGCGTCCCGCTATGACAGAATTTTTTCACCTTTCTGCAGGCAGCCAGGCTCATTTTAGTTTACTATTCTGCCCACTCGGCCTAACTTGTATTTAGTCATTAGCGGATGCACGACTCAGGGAACATTATGAAATTACTTTTTATTCCATGCCTGATTGCCTGTCTGTTTACAGGTGTAGCACTGGCGCAGGATTCGCTTATTCCACCTCCACCACTACCGAAAGAACCTCAGAAAAGCACCGATATCCCCGAACCGGAAGTGAAGATTATCCACCGCAAAGATCGCACGGTTGAGGAATACAGGGTTAATGGCGTCCTCCGCTACATCAAGATTATCCCCAGTTATGGTCCCGCCTATTATATGGTAGATACCAATGGCGACGGCACACTGGATCAACGCTTTGACGATCTGGAAAACCCACCTATCAACCAGTGGATTCTGCTGCAGTGGTAAACAACCAAACTGTGGATAACTTTGTGGATGAAACTTGGATAATGAAGTTAAGTATAGGAATATGCTTATATTTGATTAGTATAAAAAAGTACACATAACTATTTTATACAGAATAAACAACAACTTAGACTATTTTTATAGTCATAAATACTAATTTGACTCTTTTGTTACGCATAAATCATTGATTTAAAACATGTGTGCATAAGTCCCTGCACAATTTCGGCCTGTTCGTCAAGATCACGTGTAGCAAACCTGACGCAAGACCATGAATCAGAAAACCACCCCGTCCAATCCCCGCCGACGCCTGATTGACAGTATCGATCGTTTCACTGAACTTGGCGGCCGAAGTGTAGCCTGGCTAACCCTGCTTATGGTGCTACTGACCTTTATTATCGTTGTCCTGCGCTATGGCTTCGACAGCGGCTGGATCGCACTACAGGAATCCGTGACCTGGCTGCACGCCACCGTCTTCATGATCGGTGCCAGCTATGCCCTGAAACGAGACAGCCATGTGCGGGTGGATATTTTCTATCAGAAATTCAGCCCCCGCGGCCGCGCCCTGGTGGATCTGCTCGGCAGTCTGTTGCTATTGCTGCCGGTTTGCCTGTTTATTTTCCTCGCCAGTTGGAATTATGTCCTGGAAGCCTGGAAAATAGCTGAGAGTTCGGCGGAAACCGGCGGCCTGCCGGGCCTCTACCTGCTCAAATCCCTGCTCCTGATCATGACCAGCCTGCTGATTCTCCAGGCCCTGGCCCATAGTCTGCGCGCCTGGCTAATCCTGCGCGGTGATAAGGACTCGATACAATAATGGCTGAATATCTACCCCTGTTCATGTTTCTGGCCGTCTGCCTGGTGCTGCTGGCGGGTTATCCAGTGGCCTTTTCACTGGGCGGCACAGCCCTGCTGTTTGCTTTCGCGGGTGAACTGGGCGGTACCTTCGATGATGCCTTCCTGCAGGCTCTGCCCAACCGCCTGTTCGGCATCATGACCAATACCACCCTGATTGCCGTGCCCCTGTTTGTATTTATGGGCGTAATGCTGGAACGCTCCAAAGTAGCGGATAAATTGCTCGATACCATGGCTCTGTTGTTCGGTTCCCTGCGTGGCGGGCTGGGTATTTCAGTTACCATCGTCGGCATGCTGCTGGCGGCCAGCACCGGCATCGTCGGCGCTACCGTGGTGACTATGGGGCTGCTGTCCCTGCCCACCATGCTCAAACGCGGTTACGATCCCGGCCTCGCCTGCGGCACGATTTGCGCCTCCGGTACTCTGGGGCAAATCATTCCACCCTCGATTATTCTGATCCTGCTGGGTGACGTGCTTGCCAGCGCCTACCAGCAGGCACAATTGAATATGGGCATTTTCTCACCCGAGAGCCTGTCGGTCGGCGATTTGTTTGCCGGCGCCCTGATCCCCGGGCTAATACTGGTAGTTCTGTATATCCTTTATCAGATAGGCATCGCCCTGTTGCGACCAGACCACGCACCAGCCATTCCTGCGGCTGAACGCGAGGAGGCGCGTCAGGGACTGAACATGCGCATCATCAAGGTGCTGATCCCACCCCTGTTACTCATTTTCGCGGTGCTGGGTTCCATCATGGCCGGTGCCGCCACGCCTACCGAAGCCGCTTCGGTAGGCGCCATCGGTGCGATGCTGCTGGCCATCTCCCAGAGACAGTTTAATCTGGCGATCCTGAAAGAGGTCATGCGCACCACCACCGATGTCACCAGCATGGTATTTTTAATCCTGATCGGCGCCTCTCTGTTTTCACTGGTGTTCCGTGGTTTCGGTGGCGATGATCTGGTACATGAATTATTGACCAACCTGCCCGGCGGCACATTCGGCGCCATGTTCATCGTCATGCTGGTCATGTTCCTGCTGGGTTTCATTCTCGACTTTATCGAGATTATCTTTGTCATCGTACCCATCGTCGGCCCGGTGCTGCTCAGCATGGGGCTCGATCCGGTCTGGTTGGGCATTATGATCGCTATTAATCTGCAAACCTCCTTTCTTACCCCTCCCTTCGGCTTTGCGCTGTTCTATTTGCGCGGCGTGGCACCGAAAAGTATTCGCACCCTGGATATCTATCGCGGCGTTATACCCTTTATTCTGATACAGCTATTCATGCTGGGTCTGCTCGCTTACTGGCCCGCAATTGCCACTTGGCTACCCAGACTTATATAGCGAGTGATCTCTTTTTAGAAAAGAACATCCAGATCGCCAGCGCCTCCGCGCCCTTGCGTCCTCGGCGTTTAAAAACAGCGCTTGTAAAAAACGCTACAATTCCCTCGCCCGCAGGAATGCCTGCTCGGAAATTTTGCCCCAGGCCATGGCCTGTTGCCGGAAGTTGTAGAAAGACTGGTATATCTTTTGCGCGTGTTGGTCCTTTGCCGCGACTTCTTTGACCACCACCTCTGAAAGCTGCGCCAGTTTTTTCAGCACATCATCGGGGAAGGAGCGCAGTTTAACCTTGTGTTTACTGACCAGGGTGTGCAAGGCGGTGTTATTGCGGGCAGTATATTCCGCCAGCATGTCCGCATTTACGATTTTGCAGGCATTCATAACGATGCTCTGCAAATCCCGGGGCAATCCAGCATAGGCTTTTTGATTGATCAGGGCTTCCAGTACACTGCCCGGCTCATGCCAGCCGGGGTAATAATAATACCTGGCCGCCTTGTACAGACCGAAGGCCAGATCGTTATACGGCCCTACCCATTCGGTAGCATCGATAGCACCGGACTGTAACGAAGTATAAATTTCACCACCGGGTAAGCTAACGGGTGTGCCACCTGCACGCTTGAGCACTTCGGCACCCAGACCCGGAATGCGCATCTTCAGACCTTTGAGATCAGTCACCGAGTTGATTTCCTTGTTGAACCAGCCCCCCATCTGCACGCCGGTATTACCCGCGGCCGTTGGAATGATATTGAAAGGCTGATAAAGATCCTGCCAGAGTTTTTCACCACCACCATAATAGAGCCAGGCGTTCATTTCCTGAGCGTTCATGCCAAAGGGAACCGCGGCAAAAAACTGTGCAGCCGGCACCTTGCCTTTCCAGTAATACGCCGCCCCGTGTCCCATTTGAGCCGTGCCCCGCGAAACGGCATCAAAAACCTCAAAAGCCGGCACCAGCTCTTTGGCGCCATAGACCTTGACCCGTAAACGACCGCCACTCATGTCCGTAATCAGGCGCGCGAGATTATTGGCGCCGGTGCCCAGTCCCGGAAAATTCTTTGGCCAGGTGGTAACCATTTTCCATTTGATTTTTGTGCCTGCATGCACCGCTGGCGAGGCAGTGATCAAACTGCCTGCCAGCAGGCTGCCGGCTCCGGTTTTTTTAATAAATTCTCGTCTATTCATATCCATCTCTTACTAAATTATAAAAATCTAATGTTTGCCTTTAAAATATTTAACCGTTTAATTCAAACAGTTATAACGCCATCTCCTGGAACAACATTAACAAAGCGCACTAACTTCAGGCAAAATATTTTCTGGCACGTTGATCTTCTTTCTGCCATTATTTGCCACACGGTTTGCAGTTCCTGCCAACTACCCCGGTTAACGTTAACCTGGTTAACAGAACAAAAACAGCGCCTGAACCAACAATAAACAGGGAATAACAGGTTTTATGGAACACTCACTTTCGTCTCTAAAAAAACACCTGTTTTTTCTCGCTACTGTCAGTTTCGCCATCACTCCCATTCTTGGCTACAGCGTTGCAGTAGCCTTCGGCATGATCGATCCGGCAACCCTGTTTGTCTGGCCCGGCGGCATTTCACTAATCGCCGTTTCATTTATGCTACTGTTAGGGCAAAGCATACATTTCATGCGCTACCTGAATCCTGTTTTCCACTGGCTGGAACAGCACCCCGACCAGCCCACTCTACCTGAAACCTTAAACCAGCGTCTCAACAACTTCAGCGACAACTACTGGGGCATATTCCTGATTTACGCATTGAGCGTACCTACCATTCAGCACTGGTATGGCCTCTACCCTGAAAACACGACCACCTACGTCAGTCTATTGCATTTTATCCTGCTGCAACTGGCCATTGCCATCATGGCCGGCATGCCTGGCTACCTGCTGTCGCTCCCCACCCTGGGTCGCCTGGCGCACCATATTGGTCACACCCAGGTGCATGTGAGCATGAGATCCCAGGTGCTACTGATCGGCACTTTAATACCAATACTGTGTACCACCATTCTGTTGCGCTTCTACTGGTGGCAAACCGGTTTTCTGCCCACCGAGATCATGCTGATCTGGCTGCTCATGAGCTTGATGTCATTGACCCTGAGCTTGCTGATGATTCGCGCCCTTAACCAGTCTCTTGCCCCCGTGCACGAACTGGTAGCCAACAGTGGCGCATCGAATTATCTGGATCTGGCTCGCCGCCTGCGGCCCCGATCGGTGGATGAAATCGGTTCGTTGGTGCAAACGATGGGACGCCTGTTCAGCCGCCTGAGCGATCAGGAATCCCACATGCACGCCATTGTCGACCATGCGGCTGAAGCGATTATTGTAGTCAACCGGGAGAAAAATATTGAAACCTTTAATCCGGCAGCCGAAGAACTATTCGGCTATCAAGGCCATGAGGTTCACGGCCAGCCCCTGAGTATCCTGCTGCCAGATATTTTTGCCGATGGTGGCGAAGAGCACGGAGTTCTGCAAAAAGAGCAGGAAACATGCGGCCTGCACCGCCAGGGCCATCATCTCGCTGTCTCAGTTCGTCTAAGTCAGATGCAGATGCGCGACAAGCAATACTTCACCTGTCTGGTGGCCGACATCACCGACCGCAAGGCAGCGGAAAAAAAGCTGGTCGAAGCCGAAGCCCGTTACCGCAACCTGGTGGTACTGGCTCATGACCTGGTCTGGAGTATGGATGCCGAAGGCCGCTGGACCTATCTCAATAACGCGGTAAACCGAATTTACGGTTACACGCCAGAAGAAATGATTGGCCAGCACTTTAGTAATTTTCAGGCGCCCGAATCAGTGGAACGAGATCTGGAAGCACTTGCCAACCTGCAACAGGGGCAGGAACTGTTAAATTATGAAACCATTCATCTCGACAGGGAAAGCAGCCTCCGCCATCTCAGCTTCAATGCCCGCCCCCAGTTCGATGAGGACGGCATGCTGATCAGCATCACCGGCACCGCACGCGATATCACCGCACAAAAAGCCTTTGAGCATGAACTGACCTGGCAGGCCCAGCACGACTCCCTCACCGGCCTGTTCAATCGTAAATATTTCATGCAGGAACTGGAACGCCTGGTAACCCGCGTTGCACGTAATGGCGCTGAATGCGCCATGCTCTATCTGGATCTGGATCAGTTCAAGTACGTCAACGACACCCTCGGTCACGCAGCCGGTGACCGCCTGCTACTCGAATGTACGAAAATGCTGCATGAAAATATCCGAGAAGGTGATCTGCTGTCTCGCTTTGGTGGCGATGAGTTTACCGTATTGCTCTACAATCTGGACACCCAGGCTGCACGCCAGGTCGCCGAGAATACCCGCAAGTTATTCGAAAATTTCCGCTATATCGATAACGGCCAGTCCTTCAATATCACCTGCAGTATTGGTATCTCGATGATTACCCAGGACAGCCCATCGGCAGAAGATGTGTTGTTGCATGCCGATCTGGCCTGCAATATTGCCAAAACCCAGGGCCGCAACTGCGTTCATCTGTCGACCCCGGAAGACAAGGAAAAAGACGGTATGGCCGAAGACATCGGCTGGGCCACCCGGGTACGCGATGCTTATGAACAGGATCGCTTCACCCTGGCCTTTCAGCCCATTATGTCGATCGCCAACAACACCGTGCAGGATTATGAAGTTCTGCTGCGTATGAAACTGAAAAACGGAGACACCATTATGCCCGGCGGCTTTATGCCTGCTGCTGAACGTTTTGGCCTGATTAACAACGTCGATCGCTGGACCGTGGCCGCGGCTGTAAAAAAACTGGCATGGATGCATGAAAATAACCAGCCAGTGCGTTTTTCTATCAATCTTTCCGGCCGCGCCTTTGAAGACGAACAACTACTGCCCATGATCCAGAGCCTGTTGCGGGATACTCAACTCGATCCTTCTGCGCTGACTTTTGAAATTACCGAATCCGCTGCTATTTCCAACCTCGCCGCCGCCAGCGAGTTTATCTACAAACTCAAGGAGATCGGCTGCCAGTTTGCCCTGGATGATTTCGGCACAGGCTTCTGTTCCTTTACCTACCTCAAACATCTGCCCGTCGACAAACTGAAAATAGACGGTTCCTTCGTCAAATGTCTGGCTGAATCCAACGTCGATCAGGCTATGGTCAAATCCATGAACCAGATCGCCCACGCCCTGCACAAACAGACCATCGCCGAGTTTGTCGAAAATGAAGAAACCCTCATGCTGTTGAAAAATTTTGGCGTAGACTTCGCCCAAGGACATTATCTTGGCAAGCCAGACAACCTGGCAGCCGATTCAGGCTGGGTGAAATCGACTATCCAAACGACAGGAACCGCTATTATTCACTAACTGGTTTGACACTTTCATGCCTGCCCCTGCCTGTAAAATTATAGTAACGGTTTAACAACAAGCTTCCTTCGACAAGTTCAGGACGAACGGCAAATCCTAAGGTGTACTGATATTCGGAACAGCTATTTAACATAAAACCAGATTGGCATATTCCAGTACCAGCCATTTGCTGCCGGCACTGACGAAATTAACCTGCACCCGTGCATGGCGGCCCTGGCCTTCGTAGTTCAAGACCACACCTTCTCCGAACTTCTGGTGATGCACCCGCTGGCCAAGCTGCAATCCAGTTTCATTTTCTTCCTGGATGAATGAAGCTGTTGTGGTATAGGCCGTTTGCGCTGCAAACCCCTGCATACGAACTTCATCAATATATTCTTCCGGGATCTCTTTAATAAATCGAGACGGCCGGGTGTATTTATCATCCCCATAAAGTCGACGCTTCTCGGCATAACACAAGTTCAGCCTTTCCATTGCCCGGGTCATGCCCACATAACAAAGCCGGCGCTCTTCTTCCAGGCGCACGGGATCCTCGGCCGACAGGCGGTGGGGAAACAAACCCTCTTCCATGCCACAAAGAAACACCTGTTTAAACTCCAGCCCTTTAGCGGAATGCAGGGTCATCAACTGTACGCAGTCGTCCCATTCATCGGCCTGGGACTCACCCGCTTCCAGTGCAGCGTGAGAAAGGAAAGCAGTCACCTCATCCATCTCGGGTAGTTCACTATCATAATCATCCACGTTAAAGGAGCGCCCGGCATTGACCAGCTCGTCCAGATTCTCCAGCCGTGCACGGCCCTTCTCACCCTTTTCCTTTTCATAGTGAGCCTTCAGGCCACTGTGCTGAATCACCTGTTCGATTTTTTCACCCAGAGTCAGATCGAGCATGGCGGCCTTGAGTGAGTCGATCAGCTCGGCAAAATTCTTTAACGCCCCCAGCGCTCGCGCGGGCAGGGCTTTTTGTTCCTGCATCTGCCACAGAGCCTGCCACATGGACACGCCGCTGCTGCGCGCCGCTTCGCGCAGGGCCTCGACGGTACGGTTGCCGATACCACGGGTGGGCAGGTTGACAATCCGCTCTAGTGAGGCATCATCCTGGGGGTTGTTAAGCAGCCGCAGATAAGCCAGGGCATCCTTGATTTCCTGGCGCTCAAAAAAGCGCAGGCCACCGTAAACCCGATAGGGAATTGCGTTTTTAATCAGCGCCTCTTCCAACACCCGCGACTGCGCGTTGGAACGATAAAGCAGGGCACAGTCACTACGCAGCCCACCGCCATCGACCCAATCCTGGATTTGCCCGGCAATGTAATTGGCTTCATCCAGCTCATTGAATGCGCCATAAAGACGAATCTTTTCGCCGTCGTGACCATCGGTCCAGAGATTCTTGCCCATGCGCTCGCTGTTGTTAGCGATAAGAACATTGGCCGCGTTGAGGATATTGCCGGTAGAACGATAATTCTGCTCCAACCGGAAGATGGCCGTATTTGCATAGTCCTTGCTGAATTGATGAATATTTTCCACCCGCGCACCGCGCCAGCCGTAAATCGACTGGTCATCGTCACCCACGGCAAATACATGACTGTTCGTGCCGCTCAAAATGCGTATCCAGGCATATTGGATAGTATTGGTGTCCTGAAATTCGTCCACCAGAATATGATGAAAACGCTGCTGATAATGACGCAGAAGCTGTGGTTGTTTCAGCCACAGTTCATGCGCGCGCAGCAATAATTCGGCAAAATCCACCAGTCCCGAACGCCGACACATAACTTCGTAAGCGCGGTAGATTTCGATCATCTGGCGCAGGTGGGCGTCATTGTGGCAATCGATATTTTCCGGACGCAGGCCTTCATCCTTGCGCGCACTGATAAACCACTGTACTTCACGCGCAGGATAATGGTTCTCGTCGATACCCTGTTCGCGGATCAGTCGGCGCAGGCTACGCAGCTGATCGTCGCTGTCCATAATCTGAAAATCCTGCGGCAACCCGGCCTCCTGCCAGTGGGTGCGCAACAGGCGATGCGCAATACCATGAAAAGTCCCTACCCACAGGCCGCTGGCGGGGATCTTCAGGAGTTGTTCGATGCGCCCGCGCATTTCACCGGCGGCCTTGTTGGTAAAGGTTACCGCCAGAATGCCGTAGGACGAAACGCCTTCGGCCTGCAGCAACCAGGCAATACGATGCACCAGCACGCGGGTTTTACCGCTACCGGCACCCGCCAGCACCTGCACATGCCCGGGGGGGACACAAACCGCCTGCCGCTGAGCCTCGTTCAGGGGATCAAGAATGTGGGAAATATCCATGCCGGTATTTTACCAGATCCCCTGCCAAACCGTGACCATGAAACAAGAGCCTGCAAACCAGAATTTGCTTTGACCGTTGAATTCCATTATTTTCAGATAAAGCAAGAGACTGAGTGTAACTACGGCTATGAACAATAATTTATCTGCCTTCCAAAAGCGTTACGTTGTGCTGCAACAACAGTTTTGCAACAATTTACCCATTCGTCTAGGGCAGATCCTCAGCGCAGGTCACAACTGGCTTACTGCAGAAACACCGCCAGCCTCGGGCGGCGAATTTCTAATTTCGGTGCACAGTCTGGCAGGTTCAGCCGGCAGCTTCGGTTTCCCGAAGATATCCACCTTATGCCAGCAAATTGAAGAGGCCATACGGGAAAATGATCCCGCATCAAGACAAGCCATTTACAGTTTGCTGGATCAATTGCAGGCTGCCATCAAAAAATGCAGGAATAAGGATTAGCGGCTGTTTTAGTCCACAACCTTTAAGAAGTGAATCGTCAACTCCGGGATAAACTTATTCAACCGTTACCGATTTAGCCAGATTACGCGGCTGATCGACATCGGTGCCCTTGATCAGGGCGACATGATAGGCAAGCAATTGCAAAGGGATGCTGAAGACGATGGGTGAGATGGCTTTGTCGGTGGGGGCAACGTTAAGAACAGTAATGCCGTCGGCTTCTTCCATGCCAGACTCTACATCGGCAAAGACAAACAGTTCTCCGCCACGGGCGCGGACTTCCTGCAGGTTGGCTTTTAACTTGTCGAGCAGTTCATCGTTGGGCGCGACTACGACGATGGGCATTTCTGCGTCCACCAGCGCCAGCGGGCCGTGCTTGAGTTCACCGGCGGGATAACCTTCGGCGTGAATGTAGGAGATCTCCTTGAGCTTGAGCGCACCTTCCAGCGCCACCGGGAATTGTTCGCCGCGCCCCAGAAACAGGGCATTGTGCTTGTCGCCAAAGCGTACCGCCAATTTGCTGATATCGTCATCGAGAGTCAGCACCTGTTCCACCATCAGCGGTAATTGCCGTAACTGCTCCACCAGCCGCGCTTCCAGCGCTTCATCGAGCTGGTGCCGACGGCCCAGAACGATGATCAGCAACAGCAGGGCGACCAGTTGGGTCGTAAACGCTTTGGTCGAGGCGACGCCGATTTCCGGACCGGCGCGGGTCATTAACACCAGATCCGATTCGCGCACCAGGGAGCTTTCCGGTACGTTGCAGATGCACAGGCTGTGCGCAAAACCGCTGTCTTTGGCGGCACGCAGGGCGGCCAGGGTATCGGCTGTTTCACCGGACTGGGAAATGGTGACGAACAGGGTATCGGGCAGGACGGCCGCCTTGCGATAGCGAAATTCGCTGGCGACTTCTACGTTACAGGGGATCCCGGCCAGTGCTTCGAAACCGTAACGCGCAATCAGGCCGGCATGATAGGAGGTACCGCAGGCAATGATCTGCACATGTTTTATTGTGTCGAAAATGGCGGCGGCCTGTGGGCCAAAAATGCTTTCCAGCACCCGGCCTTCACCCAGCCGTCCCTCCAGAGTCTCGGCGATAGCGCGCGGCTGCTCATAGATTTCCTTGAGCATGTAGTGAGTGTATTCACCCCGCTCAACGGCATCGGCATTGAGTGAACTCTGGTGGATCGTGCGTTCGACCGGATTGCCGTCTAAATCAAAAATCTCGACCCCGGAGGCGCGCAGCACCGCGACATCACCTTCTTCAAGATAAATAAAATGCTGGGTTTCACTGATCAGCGCGGCCACGTCGGAGGCGATGTAATTGGCCTTTTCACCCAGTCCGATGACCAGCGGACTGCCGCGACGCGCGGTGATCAGAGTGTCCGGTTCCTCAGTGCTGATAACGCCCAGCGCATAAGCACCTTGCAGATCCCTGACCGTGGCGCACACGGCTTTGTAGAGATCATTTTCCTGCGCCATGTACTTGTGCAACTGATGGACGATGACTTCGGTATCGGTATCCGAGGTGAAGACATAGTTCTCGGCCTGTTGCTGCTGCTTGAGATCTTCGAAATTCTCAATAATGCCGTTATGCACCACGGCCATGCTCTTGCGGCAAACATGCGGATGGGCATTACTTTTGCTGGGAATGCCGTGAGTCGCCCAGCGGGTATGGGCAATGCCGACATGACCGTTGGCCGGGGTTTTCTTCAGCTCATTTTCAAGCTGTTTTACCTTGCCCGGCATGCGCACCCGCTGGATGCAACACGCCTCATCCAGCAAGGCCACACCGGCTGAATCATAACCCCGGTATTCCAGCCGTTTTAAACCCTCGACCAGAACATCGACCACATTTTCCCTTGCCACTGCACCGACGATTCCGCACATGGTTTTAGTCTCTAGTAGCAAGTGACGAGTAGCTGGGAAAAACCTGAAAAAAATATCGTTTCATATCTTGAATTCCGTTTTTTTTTAAATATCGCAGCTGGTGCATCTACCCAGCCACTAGCTACTAGCACTTTTCTTAACCGGCCTTTTCCAGCCCTGTATGGTTTTCTGTTTTGCCCGACTCAGGGTCAGTTCTGCCGCGGGCGCATCGCGGGTCAGGGTTGTGCCGGCACCCAGGGTCGCACCATCACCGACTTCGACCGGCGCTACCAACTGGCAATCCGATCCTACAAACACATCATTACCAATGGTCGTGCGATGCTTGTAGGCACCATCATAATTACAGGTGATCACACCGGCGCCGATATTAACCCGCGCCCCCACGTCACTGTCGCCGATGTAGCTCAGGTGATTAATCTTTGAAGCTTCACCAACCACGCTGTTCTTGATCTCGACAAAATTTCCCACATGGGTATGGGCCGCCAGTTCCGCCCCTGGTCGCAGGCGTGCAAAGGGACCGATATGTGCATCAGCACCGATATGTGCCTGTTCGATAACGCACAGGGGCTGCAGCTGCACACCTTCCGCTATTGTGGAATCCTTGATCACGCAGCCGGGGCCGACATAAACACCTTCGCCAATGCGCACCTTGCCCACCAGGATCACATTCACATCCAGAATCACATCCTGGGCAATATCCACCTCACCACGAATATCCAGTCGCGCGGGATCGATGACGGTGACACCCTGCTCCATCAACACCTCGGCCTGCTGACGCTGGTACTGGCGTTCCAGCATGGCCAGCTGGGCGCGACTGTTGACACCCAGTACTTCCATCTCTGAATCCGGCGGGCAGGTTTTAATTGTCAGGCCCTCGGCGACCGCCATGGCGGTCACATCGGTAAGATAATATTCAGCCTGAGCATTGTCATTATTCAATTTTTCCAGCCAGCCGCGCAGACGACCGGCATTGGCCGCCAGCATGCCCGTATTTACTTCCCTGATCTGGCGCTCGTCTTCGCTGGCGTCTTTGTGCTCAACAATCTGTGTCACCTGCCCCTCACGGTTACGCAGGATACGACCATAGCCAGCGGGATCGTCAAGCTCAACGGTTAACAGGCCAAAGTCATCCGCGCCACAAGCAATCAGCTGTTCCAGTGTGGCCTGACGCGTCAGGGGTACATCGCCATATAATACTAACACCGTTGCATCATCATCCACTTCCGGCATGGCCTGGGCCACCGCGTGTCCGGTTCCCAGCTGCTCTTCCTGTTTCACCCAGATCAGATCATCGCCGTTGATCGCGGCGGGGACCTGTTCGCCACCATGGCCGTAAACCACAATAATGCGTTCGGGATTCAAACTGCGGGCGGTGTTGATAACATGAGCCAGCAAGGGCTGACCGGCAAGCGGGTGAAGAACTTTGGGAAGCCGGGATTTCATCCTTGAGCCCTGACCGGCGGCCAGGATAATAATCGTAAGTTTTGCAGCTGACATAGGCTTTACAAATACTCGGGGTGCTTACTAACCAATTTATAATTATTCCCCTGGATTTTACACCGGGGTTTTCTGCTGGCGCCAAATATCCTGTCCTGGCGCTTTATTTTCAGACTACACCGGCTTCCTGATAAATATCAATGTTTCCTTAATGCGCAGTGCCGAGATCAGGCCCGTCTGTCACCAGTTTTCCGGTTCTGATTTCTTCTTCAGCGGCATCACGAATCGCTGAGATATTGACCTTGAAGGTCATGGTCCTGCCGGCAAAGGGGTGATTGCCATCCAGCATTATTTCGCCGTTTTCAATCTTCACCACGGTCATTTTCATACTCTCGCCGGTGTCACTCCTGAACTCGGCCTCGGCGCCTATCTGCTGATACTCTGGCGGTACGTTTTCAATTTTATCGCGATATGTCAGGCTGGCGTCGTATTCACCGAATCCTTCTTTGGGCGGCAATACTATTTCTACCTTGTCGCCAACCTGGTGACCTTCCATTGCCTGCATAACCGCAGGGAAAATTTTATCATCCGTACCATGCAGATAACTCATGGGAATATCCGACTGCTCCTGCACACTGCCGTTTTCATCCATGATTATATAGGTGAATGTTACAACTTTATTTTTTTCTACACACTGTTCAGACATGGCTTTCTCTTAACTTTTTAAAGTCTTTAAATAGGGGATTTAAAAGCCCCGCCTTTAGGCCGGGATGAGGGGTGAGTGCACCGAGGCTGATTCTCGAACCCTCTCCCCACCCCTCTCCCAGTGTTGGGGGAGTAAGCCATCGGCCATATGGCCGATCATAATCCGGCTTTTAGCCGTAACCCGAAGCCACCGGCTTTAGCAGGTGGAGCATTCACACCCCAAAAGAAAGGGGCAGTATAGCAACTGCCCCTCATGATACCTAGCCCGGAATGCCCGGTTATGATTTAAGCAATTCCTGATCAACCACCAATATTTTTGCGCACCTTCTGGATCATGCGGATCTGCGCCACGGCCTGCGCCAGCTCGGCTTCCGCCTTGGCGTAGTCCATATCGCTGCCGCGATCCTTGAGCATCTGTTCGGCGTGATTCTTGGCTTCTAATGCTGCGGCTTCATCCAGATCGGTGGCCCGTACCGCCGTGTCGGACAATACTGTAACCACATGCGGCTGGACTTCCATCATACCACCGGAGACATAATAATATTCCTGCTCCCCGCCTTCACGGGTGACGCGGACTTCGCCGGGCTTCAATGGCGTCAGCATCTGGGTGTGGCGGGGCATAATGCCGACTTCACCCATAATTGCCGGTGCCAGTACCATTTCCGCCGTGCCCGAGAAAATTTCGGACTCTGCACTGACGATATCAACATGCATGGTCATTGCCATGATGGTTCTCCCAATTTCAGATTAGGCTTCAAATTACAACGACTTGGCTTTTTCGATAACCTCATCGATACCGCCCACCATATAAAAAGCCTGTTCCGGCAGATCATCATAGTCACCATTGACGATGCCCTTGAAACCAGCGATGGTGTCTTTCAGGGATACGTATTTACCAGCCGATCCGGTGAACACTTCCGCAACAAAGAAAGGCTGGGACAGGAAGCGCTGAACTTTACGTGCACGAGAAACGATCTGTTTGTCTTCTTCAGACAGCTCGTCCATACCCAGAATAGCAATAATGTCCTTGAGTTCCTTATAACGCTGCAGGGTGCCCTGCACCGAACGGGCAACATTATAGTGTTCTTCACCGATGACCAGCGGATCCAGCTGACGGGAGGTGGAATCCAGGGGATCCACCGCCGGGTAAATACCCAGCTCGGCAATCTGCCGCGAGAGCACCACGGTGGCGTCCAGATGCGCAAAGGTGGTGGCCGGAGACGGATCGGTCAAATCATCGGCCGGTACATAAACCGCCTGGATGGAGGTAATCGAACCGGTCTTGGTCGAGGTAATACGTTCCTGCAAATCACCCATTTCCGAGGCCAGGGTCGGCTGATACCCCACCGCCGAAGGCATACGTCCCAGCAGAGCCGAGACTTCGGTGCCTGCCAGGGTATAACGATAAATATTATCGATGAACAACAGCACATCACGACCTTCATCGCGGAAAGCTTCGGCCATGGTCAGGCCGGTCAGGGCAACGCGCAGCCGGTTGCCGGGCGGCTCATTCATCTGCCCGTACACCAACGAAACCTTGTCGAGGACGTTGGACTCCTTCATTTCGTGGTAAAAATCATTGCCCTCACGAGTACGCTCGCCGACCCCGGCAAACACGGAGTAACCGCTATGCTCAATGGCGATGTTACGAATCAGCTCCATCATGTTCACGGTCTTGCCCACTCCGGCGCCACCGAACAGGCCAACCTTGCCGCCCTTGGCGAAAGGACAGACCAGATCGATCACCTTGATGCCGGTTTCCAGCAATTCGGTGGCGGGCGCGAGATCTTCATAAGCGGGCGCCTTGCGATGAATGGCCATACATTTCTCTTCACCAATCTCGCCCAGCTCGTCAATGGGATTACCCAATACATCCATAATCCGGCCCAGGGTCTTGACCCCTACCGGTACAGAGATCGGCGCGCCAGTGTTGCTCACCGCCATATCGCGCTTGATACCATCGGTGGTACCCATGGCAATGGTTCGCACCACGCCGTCACCCAGCTGCTGCTGCACTTCCATGGTCAGGCCTGCTTCATCCACCAACAGGGCGTCATATATTTTCGGCATGCTGTCACGCGGAAATTCCACGTCCAGCACGGCGCCAATAATTTGTACAATTTTTCCAGAGCTCATATTCAGTTCACCCTTCAATTTTTAGTTACGAGTAACGAGTTATAAGTGTCGAGTCACCTCTTTTCCTGGTTACTCGTCACTCGTCCCTTGTCACTATGAATCTATACTGCTGCCGCGCCTGCGACTATTTCTGACAACTCCTGGGTAATCGCAGCCTGGCGGGCCTTGTTATAGACCAACTGCAGATCATCAATCAGCTCGCCCGCATTGTCAGACGCACTTTTCATGGCCACCATCCGCGCAGCCATTTCACAGGCGATATTTTCCACCACGCCCTGGTACACTAATGATTCGATATAACGCACCAGCAGGCCATCGATTACTTCTTTGGCATCCGGCTCATAAATGTAATCCCAGTGATAGGCCAGTTCTTTTTCTTTACCGTCTGCCGCCACCGGCAGCAGCTGTTCAATCATCGGTTTCTGGGTCATGGTATTGACGAAACGGTTATAAACCAGAAACAGACGGTCAATTTCACCCGCATCATAGGCGTCCAGCATAACCTTAACGGTACCGATCAGACGCGCTACCCCGGGACTATCACCCAGTTGTACCGCCTGGGCAGTGATATTGGCAAACCGTTTGAAAAACTGTGATGCCTTTTGGCCAATGGTACAAAGGTCAATCTCGATATTCTTCTCACGCCAGCCGCGCATATCCGCCAGTACATCCTTGAACATATTGTTGTTCAAGCCACCGCAAAGACCCCGATCAGACGAAATCACGATGTAGCCCACCCGCTTCGGATTGTCACGCGCCAGCAGGTAATGATGTTTGTATTCCGGGTGTGCATAAGCAAGGTGGTGAATCACGTTATGCATCTTGTCCGCATAAGGACGCGAGGCGCGCATACGATCCTGGGCCTTGCGCATTTTACTGGCCGCTACCATTTCCATCGCCCGCGTGATCTTCTGAGTATTCTTGATACTCTTGATCTGCGTACGTATTTCTTTTCCGCTTGCCATGTTCGTGTCTCCGGCTTACCAGGTGCTGGTGGCTTTGAACTTCTCAATCGCCTCGTTCATGGCAGACTCGATTTCCTCATTGTAATCGCCACTCTCGTTGATCTTTGCCAGCAACTCGGATTCATTGGATTTCATATACGCCTGCAGGGCCGCTTCGAAATCAACGATCTTTTTCACATCGATATCATCCAGTGCGCCGGTGCTGGCAGCCAGCAATGAGAAGGCCTGTTCAGCAATAGTCATGGTTGAATACTGCGCCTGTTTCATCAATTCGGTTACACGTTGACCGCGTTCGATCTGCTTGCGGGTGGACTCATCCAGATCGGAAGCAAACTGGGCAAAGGCCGCCAGTTCGCGATACTGGGCGAGATCGAGGCGTACGCCGCCGCCAAGCTTCTTGATAATTTTGCTCTGTGCCGCGCCACCTACACGAGAAACGGACAGACCGGCGTTGATCGCAGGACGAATACCGGCATTGAACAAATCGGTTTCCAGGAAAATCTGACCATCGGTAATGGAAATCACATTGGTCGGCACGAAGGCTGAAACATCGCCGGCCTGGGTTTCAATAATAGGTAGAGCCGTTAACGAGCCGGTCTTGCCTTTGACTTTAGCATCGGTAAGTTTTTCGACTTCAACGGGATTGATGCGCGCTGCGCGTTCGAGCAGGCGTGAATGCAAATAGAATACGTCACCGGGATAGGCTTCACGGCCCGGTGGACGACGTAACAACAGCGATACCTGGCGATAAGCCCATGCCTGTTTGGTCAGATCATCATAAATGATCAGTGCATCTTCACCGCGGTCACGATAGTATTCGCCCATCGCGCAACCGGCATAGGGCGCGATGAACTGCATGGCCGCCGAATCGGATGCGGTTGCGGCAACGATAATGGTGTGCTCCATGGCGCCGTGTTCTTCCAGTTTGCGCACCACACCGGCAATACTCGATGCTTTCTGGCCAATGGCCACGTAGATGCATTTGATGCCTGTACCTTTTTGGTTGATGATCGCGTCGATAGCCACGGCGGTCTTGCCGGTCTGGCGATCACCAATGATCAGCTCACGCTGGCCACGACCAATCGGAACCATGGCGTCAATCGCCTTGAGGCCAATCTGTACCGGCTGATCAACCGACTGGCGGGCAATCACGCCAGGAGCAATTTTTTCAATCGGTGATGTGGTATCGGTTTCTATCGGCCCCTTGCCGTCAATCGGCAAGCCCAATGCATCGACCACGCGTCCCTGCAGGTGTTCACCAACCGGCACTTCCAGAATACGACCGGTACATTTAACCTTGTCGCCTTCGGTAATATGCTCATAGTTACCCAGCACCACCGCACCGACAGAATCACGTTCAAGGTTAAGCGCCATGCCATAAGTGTTGCCGGGAAACTCAATCATTTCACCCATCATTACGTCATGCAGACCATGAATGCGCACAATGCCATCCGACAGACTGATCACGGTGCCTTCATTGCGCGCTTCGGTAACAGCTTCAAAACTTTCGACCTGCTTTTTGATCAGTTCGCTGATTTCTGCTGAATTCAATTGCATTATCAATATCCTCTTAACAACCGGCTAGGCTATAAGTGTCTGCGCCAGTTTATTTAAATGTCCGCTAACGGAACCATCAATAACAAGATCACCTGCCCGCACGATAGCGCCGCCAATCAGTGATTCGTCGATACTTGCCGTCAACCTGACTTCTCGCCCGAGCCTTTTCTTCAGACTCGCCGCCAGTGCCTGCTGTTGCGCATCGCTCATGGGAAAGGCGGAAATGACTTCAGCATCCACTCGACGTTCGGCATCGGCGCGATGCTGTTCGTACAGGCTTGCAATTTCCGGCAACACGTTCAGGCGTCCGTTGTTTGCCAGTACGCGAATGAAATTACGCCCCATCGTATTCAGCCGCTCGCCGGCAACCTTTAAGATCAGTTCGACCAGTTCATCTTTGCTGACGCCTGGGTTGCCAATCAGCCTGCTGACCTGCTCGTCACAAACTATCATTGCGCAAAGCTGGAGCATCTCAGACCATGTCTTCAGATCGTTTGTCTCCTGCGCCAGATCGAATGCAGCCTGTGCGTAGGGACGTGCAATAGTGCTTTTTTCCGCCATACCTGAAGCCCTTTACAGTTGGGAAACCAGATCTTTCAACAGATCTTCGTTGGCAGCCGCATCGACTTCGCGCCTGAGCACCTTGGTCGCACCCGCTATCGCCAGGTTTACCACCTGTCCGCGCAAATCCTCGCGGGCATGGTTGACCTCCTGCTCAATTTCTGCACGCGCGGCGGTCAACAGCCGTTCGCCTTCCTCGCGCGCATGCTGTTTTGCTTCTTCTACGATTTCAGTGCCGCGTTTCTGTGCCTGAGTGATAATGTCCTGGGCCTGCTGCTTGGCTTCATGCAGAACTTCAGCCGCACGTTTTTGCGCCAGCTCCTGTTCACGCGTACCGCGTTCGGCTGCCGCCAGACCATCGGCGATTTTTTTCCTGCGTTCATCCAGCGCCGCCATGATCGGTGGCCAGATAAATTTCATACAGAACCAGACAAACAACACAAAGGTAATCGACTGACCTATAAGCGTTAAATTGATATTCATGCCGGAACCTTGACCTTAGTTATTCACGAGATTTGTTATTCCCGGAATGGGGTTATTGCCGATAGTGTTAACCTGCCACCGCAAAAAGAACATACATGGCAATACCCACAGCGATCATTGGTACGGCATCAACCAGACCCATGACGATGAAAAACTGGGTACGCAGCATGGGGATCAACTCTGGCTGGCGTGCAGCACCTTCCAGAAAACGGCCACCCAGTACGCCAATACCAACGGCGGCGCCTAATGCGCCCAGGCCCATCATCAATGCGCCGGCAATGTATAGCAGTGCAGTTGCGTCAGTCATTTCTATCTCCTCGTTAAATATATAAAAATCAAATTAATTAACATAAATCAGTGTTCACTGTGCGCCATATCCATGTAGACAATGGTCAGTGTCATAAAGATAAATGCCTGTAGCGTCACAATCAAAATATGAAAAATAGCCCAGCCCAGTTGCAGTACACCACCAAAGATACCCATGGCAACCCCACCACTGAACATCAGGGCAATCAGGATAAAGATCATTTCACCCGCATACATATTGCCAAACAATCGCAGAGAGAGAGATACCGGTTTGGCTATCAATGAGACAAACTCAAGCAGGAAGTTGACCGGGATAAACAGCGCCTGCACCAGCATGTTTTTCGATTCGAAAGGCTGCAGGGTCAGCTCACCGGTAAAACCGCCGATACCCTTGATTTTCAGGCTGTAGAACAACATCAGGAAAAACACCGACAGGGCCATGCCGAAGGTGGCATTGGGATCGGCTGAGGGCACGATCCGCATGTGCTCGATACCCACCGCCTTGGACAAACCTGGAATCCAGTCCACCGGAATCAGATCCATCATATTCATCAGGAAAATCCAGACGAAAACTGTCAGAGCCAGCGGCGCAACCAGATCGTTTTTGGCGCTGAACGACCCGCGCACACTGGTATCCACAAATTCGACGATCATTTCAACAAAATTCTGCATCCCACCGGGGGTACCCGACTGTGCATTTTTCGCCACCTTGCGAAAAAAATAGAGGAAGGCCAGGCCCAGCACGGTCGACCAGAACATGGTGTCCACATGGATGGCCATGAAGCCCATGGCTTTTGCTTCTGCAGCATTGTGGGCAAAACCCCAACTGCCATCCAGTTTGCCCCAGGTCAGATTTTGTAGATGATGTTTGATGTATTCAGAGGATGTGAGCGCGTCGCTGGACATAATTTGTTATCAACCCTGTATCAATAATTTTGCCTGGATAAAACTAATCTTTGATAAACTGTGCCGGCCCGCTATTGCCGACCCCAGCGCGCCGTGAGCGGCCCCAAAAAGTACCCGGCCTGGGTCACGGCAAATCCCAATATGACAGCAGCGGGATCAAGCTGAAAATATCTGAGTCCCACAACCAGCAGCGCTATCACCAGTAAAAACCGCAGCGCAGTGCCTTTGTACAGACTGGCCATCATTAGCGATGGAAGCTTATCGACCCCTGCCGTATCACATTTAAACCGCCAGCCGCTGTACAAGGTCGTAAATATAGTGACAAAACCACCGTAAAGCAGACCTGCGTTGTGTGCCATACCCCATATCAGGTATGACCACGCGACCAATATGGATATGAGAATCCCCTGGATCCCTGCCATTTTGTAGAGCATGCGCCGATAGGCTTTAGCGGCAAAACTCATATGTAACCTTGCCTGCAGCTGACAATCCCATTATGGATAAAGGGTGGAAAAACACCGGGATTTTGTACTGATATGAGATCGGCGACAAGCGGATAACTTGAGCGCGCGCAGTATACTGGCATGACCAAAAAGCGTCAATGATGGACGTATAAATGAATTTTACTTGCATTTTCGCTCAAGTAGGTTTAAAACCCTTTAATATCAGCATATTAACAATTACTTAATATGATTAAGGATGCCGTCAAGCTCGTCAAGACTATTGTAATGAATGACCATTTTGCCCCGCCCCTGGCGATTGTGCTGAAACTGAACTTTTGCACCCAGGGTTTGCGCCAGACTTTCCTGCAGGCGCAGGGTATCCGGATCGGGCTTTTTCTCTGTTCCGCTACTCGTTTCAGGTGCCTGTAGTTTGCGCACCAGGCGTTCGGTTTCACGCACCGAGAGTCCCTTCGCCTGCACCTCTTGCGCCGCCTGAATCTGCTCTGCTCCCACCTGCAACGCCAGCAGGGCACGCGCATGGCCCATCTCCAGCTCGCCCGCTTCCAGCATCTTCCTGACCAGCGGGTCCAGACTCAGCAGCCGCAGAAGGTTGGAAACAGCAGCGCGCGAACGGCCCACCGCCTCGGCGGTTTCCTGGTGGGTCAGGCCAAACTCCTCGATTAAACGCTGCAGCGCGGTCGCTTCCTCAATGGGGTTGAGTTCTTCGCGCTGGATGTTTTCAATCAGGCCCATGGCCATAGCGGCCTGATCCGGCACATCCCGGATCACCGCCGGGATTTCGTGCAAGCCGGCCAGCTGAGTGGCGCGCCAGCGCCGCTCGCCGGCAATAATTTCATATTTTCCGGGCACACCACCGACGGGACGCACCACAATCGGCTGCACCACACCCTGGGCGCGAATCGAATCCGCCAGTTCCTGCAGGGCATCGCTGGAAAAATCCTGCCGCGGCTGGAAGCGACCACGCTGAATCACATCGACCGGCAGATTCTGCAGACCTTCTACATTCGTGTCTTTCGCTGCTGGCGGGCTGGCGATCATACTGGCCGAGCTGCCCAGCAGGGCGTCCAGTCCGCGTCCCAGTCCTCGTTTCTTTGCTGCCATAAAAATCTTTGTTTCCGTAGTAAAATTCAGTTCATTGTGACCCTAAGGCCGAACGATTCGTGTTCAGGCGCTCGCCTCAGCCAGCTCACTACTCTCATTGCGGCGCAAAATCTCCCCGGCCAAAGCTAGATAGGCCAACGCACCACGAGAACTCTTGTCATAGTGGATTACTGGCAGACCGTGGCTGGGCGCTTCCGCCAGACGCACATTGCGGGGAATCACGGTGCGGTAAACCTGATCCGGGAAATGCATGATTAGCTGGCCTGACACGTCATTAGCCAGATTATTACGGGGATCGAACATGGTCCGCAACAGCCCTTCCACCTTCAGATCGGGATTGACCGACTGGCGCACGTTGTCGACAGTTTCGAGCAGGGCGCTGAGGCCTTCGAGTGCGTAATATTCACACTGCATCGGGATTATGACCGAGCCTGCTGCCACCAGTGCGTTCAGGGTCAGCATATTAAGCGAGGGCGGGCAGTCGATGAGAATATAGTCGTAGTCACTCCGAATATCATTGAGCACGGTACGCAAACGACGCTCCTTACCCAGCTTCTGCATCAGGGTCACCTCGGCCGCAGTCAGATCACCGTTAGCGGGCAATACATCGTAATTAACTTTATCATTACGCTGTAATACCTGGCTCATGTCCGCCTCCCCCAGCAATAACTCACAGGTGGTCAGGCTCAGATCGTGCTTGTTGACGCCGCTGCCCATGGTGGCGTTGCCCTGTGGATCCATGTCGACCAGCAACACCCGGCGTTTGGTCGCCGCCAGCGAGGCCGCCAGATTGATACAGGTGGTGGTTTTACCAACGCCGCCTTTCTGGTTGGCAATCGCAATAATTCTGCTCATTCAGATTTTCCTGATTTTTGGCATGTGCGTTTGTGCCCGGATTTCGCCTGTGTCCAAAATTCAATCCCGTTGAATAATCAGCAGGTTACGCTCCGCATTCAGATCAGGCACCTGTAATTTTATATTCTGTTCCAGTCTGAACGGTGCGGGCAATTCGGCCAGCTCCGTATTCGGATACACGCCTTTCATCGCCAGTAAAATCCCGTCTGCCGCCAGACAGGGCTGAACCACAAGAGCAAATTCCGCCAGCGTGGCAAACGCTCGTGAAACAATCGTGTCAAACCTGGCTACTGTATACGCTTCGATACGTGACTGTACCACAGTCACATTGTCCAACCCCAATTCTGCCACCGCCTGGGTAATAAATCGGGTTTTTTTACTGTTACTGTCGAGCAGGGTAAAATCGTAATCAGGGCGGGCCAGGGCCAGAGGGATACCCGGCAGGCCGGCACCACTGCCGACATCCAGAATCCGCGGGCCGCGAAGAAAGGAATGAATCACCAGACTGTCAAACAGGTGACGCACCAGCATCTGCTCGGGCTTGCGCACGGCGGTGAGATTGTAAGTACGGTTCCACTTTGCCAGTAAATCGAGGTAGGCCAGCAGCCGCGTCTGCACCGCTGCGTCAAGCTCCAGCCCTATCTTCTCCAGTCCTTCTGCCAGCCCAGCCACCAGTGGCTGACTTATGCTAAGGCCGAGTGGCGGCATTGGTCAGTTGCTTCAGGGCAGCGGTCATTTTCTTAACAATCCCGGCGCGATTTTTAATTCCGTGGCGATCCGCAATATAGTGCGGATCGTTGTAAGTCAGCCAGACCTGCCCATTTTTATCCTGCCAGGCCAGCGCCTTCATCGGCAGATCAATACCGGCAGTCTGCTGGCTGGTGAAAAAATGACTACCCAGTTTCGGATTGCCAAAAATCAGCAACTCGGTGGGGCGCAGGGATATACCGACTTTTTTTGCCGCGGCATCATGTCGCCAGCGGGTGACAATGGTAATCCCTTTTTTCCGCAACAGGTTTTCCAGCCGATCCAGCGTCTCGCTGACGCTGTGGGCGCTTTTTATCGAAATCAGACCGTTGCCAGCGGCCATAACCGGTACCGCCAGCAGCAGCATCAAACCTATGAGTAAATACCGTTTCATCATCTTTCTCCCTTGTGTTGATTATCCCGCCCGTTTTTTCAGGTACACCAGCAGCAGTGAAATCGCCGCCGGGGTCATGCCTGGAATGCGAGCAGCCTGTCCCAGCGTTGCAGGCTGGCTACGCTGCAGTTTCTCACAGATCTCGGTAGATAGCCCGTTGACTGCGGCATAATCAAAATCGTCGGGCAGGGCGCGCGTCTGCTGGCGGCGGTTGCGGGCGATGTCTTCCTGCTGGCGATCGATATAGCCGGCATATTTGGCCTGCACTTGCACCTGTTCGGCCACCGGCTTTGCATCCACCGGCGGCCCGGCCTGCGCCAGACTCATGAGTCCGGTATAACTAACCTGCGGACGCCGCAATAGATCCCAGAGCCTCGCTTCACGAGTCAGGGGCTGGCTAAATACCCGCTGCATCTCGACCTGCGAAAGGCTTGCCGGGCGCAGCCAGGTGGCCTGCAGCCGCGCCCGCTCGCGCTCGATAGCTTCGCGTTTTTCGCTAAACAGACACCAGCGCTGATCGTCCACCAGCCCCAGTTGTCGGCCTGTTTCGGTAAGGCGCAGATCGGCATTGTCCTCGCGCAGCAGCAGCCGGTATTCGGCCCGGCTGGTGAACATGCGATAGGGTTCCTGGGTACCCAGGGTAATGAGGTCGTCCACCATCACCCCCAGATAGGCTTCGTCCCGACCCGGGCACCAGCTCTCCTGCTCACGGGCCTGACGCGCTGCGTTCAGCCCGGCCAGCAAACCCTGCGCGGCCGCTTCTTCGTAACCGGTGGTGCCGTTGATCTGACCGGCAAAAAACAGGCCCTGTAAATGGCGGGTTTCCAGCGATGGCTTTAAATCCCGCGGATCGAAAAAATCATATTCGATAGCATAGCCGGGACGGGTAATTTGCGCCTGTTGGAAACCTTTGAGAGTCCGCACAAAGGCCAGCTGCACATCAAACGGCAAACTGGTGGAAATACCGTTGGGATAGACTTCGTTACTGTTCAGGCCTTCCGGCTCGACGAAAATCTGGTGCGAATCACGTTCGGCAAAACGCACCACCTTATCCTCAATGGACGGGCAGTAACGCGGCCCCACGCCTTCGATGACGCCGCTGTACATAGGCGAGCGATCCAGCCCCTGACGAATAATGTCATGGGTTTGCTCACAAGTGGCGCTGATATGACAACAAACCTGCTGCGGGTGATCGGCCACGGAACCGATAAAGGAAAACACCGGCAGCGGATCGTCCCCGGGCTGGGTTTCGAGCTGACTGTAGTCGATCGTCCTGGCATCGATACGTGGCGGGGTGCCGGTCTTGAGCCGTTCGACCCGAAAAGGCAACTCGCGCAAGCGACGAGAGAGGGCATTGGCGGGCGGATCACCCGCCCGCCCGCCTTCAAAGTTGGACAGACCAATGTGAATACGGCCGCCCAGAAAAGTCCCAACTGTCAGCACCACGCTGCGAGCACGAAAACGCAGACCCATCTGGGTAATCACGCCCACCACCCGATCCTGCTCGACAATAAGATCGTCCACCGCCTGCTGAAACAGAGTCAGGTTCGGCGTATTCTCCAGCTGGCTGCGCACCGCCTGTTTATACAACAGCCGATCAGCCTGGGCGCGGGTAGCGCGCACCGCCGGACCCTTGCTGGCGTTGAGAATCCGAAACTGTATGCCCGCCTGATCGATAGCCTGAGCCATGCAACCACCCAGCGCGTCCACTTCCTTGACCAGATGGCCCTTGCCAATGCCGCCGATGGCCGGGTTGCAGCTCATCTGCCCCAGCGTATCGAGATTGTGCGTCAGCAACAAGGTGCGCACACCGGTGCGCGCCGCCGCCAGCGCAGCCTCGGTACCGGCATGGCCGCCGCCGACAACGATGACCTCAAATTGATCGGGATAAATCATGACAGGGGATTCTACAAGCTAATCGTTAGAAAAAATATCAATGCGAAGACGCAAAACCTGTAGTTGTCCCATTTGCTAAACGTAAATCAGGCAGCCAGGTGATTCCCCATGGTATCCAGTCCGTCCCTGCTACCCATGATCTCATCCATTATTTTTTTCAGGCCTGCCTCGCTCAGGGACAGCATTTGCAGGATCCCGGGGGGGATCAGGCCCAGTGTCTCATCGCCAATGCTATGCTGCGCCAGCGTACGGTTAGCAATCAGTATGATATTCGCATAGACCGCATGTTCACCTACATAGGACACATTATGGTGTTCGAACACGGCACTGACAATCTCCTCGGGAAAATGCCAGGCTCGCAAAACACGCAGCCCCACTTCCGCATGACTGATGCCAAGTACGCGCTCTTCCACATCGGTAACCAGCAGATCCGGATGCTGCCTTCTTTTGCTTTTTATTTTTCCAAGTTCAGGCTGAAAATTCTGACATAACACCAGATAACCAATGTTCTGCAGCAGCCCCGCCAACCAAGCTGTGCCCGGCCTTACATCCTGAACGCCAACCTGCCTGGCAATCGCCTGTGAGAGCGCAGCGGCATACACAGCATGACGCCAGAAAGCGTGCAAATCGAGACCGGAGCAGCCACTGTTCTGCAGGTTACCCAGCACCGCTATCCCCAGCGCCATGTTCAATGCCCCCTCAAATCCCAGGGCTGTCATGACTGCCTCTTTGAGCGTATTAATCTGTCCCTGATTACCAAAAAATGGTGCATTGGCATAACGGATGATCTGGGCCGCAATCGCCGGATCCCGGCCAATGATAAGCTCCAGCTCGGCCATACCCGCATCCGGATTATTGCGTATCCTGATTAACTGCCGGGTTGTGCCGGACATGGGCGGCAAACTATTAAGGCTCGCCAGCGAATCCCGAATGGCCTGTGCAGTATCCTGCTGCTCATTCCGGCTGGTTTGTTCTTCGCCCGCCTTGTCCCTGGCAATATCTGCCCACAATGGCAAGCTGAAAAACTCATCGGCCACTACCGCTCCGGCATAATATCTACCCTGTACCGCAGGGCAGCGCCAGGCACTCAGCAATTTTTCCTGCACCGCAGAATCGACGCCTTTTGCAACCAGATCCAGATGCAGGGCCTGACACATGCCAATGATGGTTTTAACAATTCCACAAACATCCTGATGACTGTTAATCCGGCTGATAATATTATTTTCAATAACCAGACCCTTGATCGGATAATCCTTTAGAATCTGCATGGATGAACGATTACCGCCAAAATCATCCAGCAGGATACCTACCCCAATATGATCAAGTTGCGCAAGAATGGCCTGCGCATTTTCCGGCGACTGCATGATGGCACTCACTGGCACCGCCAGTTGCAGGTTTTCCGCCGCCATCCCGGTTTCCGTCAGGATTGTTCTAAGCAGCGCCGGGCAGCCTGAATTACGGAAAATGCCTGACGGCAGGTGCAAACGGACTTTTAACGCCATTTGTTGTTGCCGCATGCGTCTGTGTTGCAAACAGGCCTGTCGCAACAACCACTCTCCAACCGGCTGAATCAAGCCAGCCAGTTCGGCCAAAAACATAATATCCCGGCTGCTGATTTCCTCATAATCCGGGTGTTGCCAGTGCAACATGGCTTCGACTGCAATCACTTTTTTCTGTGCCAGATCCAGCACCGGCTGCAAATACAGTTGCAGTTCATTTTTCTCCAGCGCAAAACGCACTGCGTCCGCAACCTTGAAACGTTCAAGATCCTGGCTCCTGACCCGCGCATTAAAAACTTTGGCGTTGCTGTCGGCTTCCCGCCGGGCACTGTTCAGTGCCGTTCTCGCACACTGGGTCAAGCCTGCAATATCGTCACTATCATCAGGATAAAGCGCCAGACCAATCTTGATACGCGTCTGCAAACGCTGGGAGCAAAAACTTACCGGCGCTGACAGGCTGGCTTCAACCTTACTGACAATGATGTGTACATCCGACTCGGCGGAGAGGTCGTTGAGAATACAGGAAAATTCATTTTCAGCATAAAATCCACTGGTGTCACTGGCCCGCAGGATATTTTTCAGGCGTTCAGAATACGCCAGCAGGATAGCGTCAACGGCTTCCTCGCCCGCTTGCGCAAATACGGCTTCCAGACCATCAATATGGATAAACATCAAGGCCATAAACTGGGAATAACGGCGTGCCCGTTTAATCTCATATTCCAGACATTCGATAAACAGCACCTGCCCCGGCAGGCCGGTTAATTCATCAAGTCCCTCTTTTGTCCATGCTTTGCTAATAACCGGCGCAACCGATCCTGGCTTGCCCGGTAAGCGTTTCAGACGAGCTCGCAAAACTACATGGCGAATGGTCGTCAACAGGTTGCTGCTATCGACTTCCTGTTTGAACATGTAATCCTGCACACCCTCATCCATGGCCTGGCGCAACAGATTCTGATCCAGCGTTTCAAGCAGAATAATGACCGGTAGATCTTCCGCTTTGGCCTTGATTGCATGGAACAGTCCCAGGTGCTGAACATCACGGGATACGGCGTCGATAAGGGCAATATCAAAAGACTGTTGCTGGATCTTTTCGATTGCGTCATGGAGGGTGCTTAAGGCGCAAATATCTATATTCCGCTGTTGCGGATCCTGCAGCAGTTCCTGCAGTAATTTTAATTCAACCGGATTCTGCTCGACCAGAAGAATTCTGAGCCTGTCACCCGCTGGCATGCATGCATTCCCCGTCATCTGTTCTTGACCACTCGACACAACTAAATATCATGCGGTATATGTCGGTGAAGCGGACCGAATCTTTAACCAAACTTTAACCTGTCAGCCAGCCTGACACCCCGGTAAAACGGGCACTAACTACGGCAGCCCGTCCTGTCATAACAAGCGTAGCGCATCCAGATTCAGCCTTTAGTCGCTTGAAAACTCAAAGGCATCGGAATAATAGTGTTCCAGATCCAGCCCCTGGCCGACAAAAGAATCACGCCCGGCATAAACCATGGCGGGCGGCCCCGAGGCGTAGATTTCATAGCCGCTTAAATCAGGAAAGTCCGTTATTATAGCGTTATGCACATGACCGCGCCGTCCCGACCAACTATCATCCGCCGCCGCAGAAAGGACGGGGCGATAGTCAATATGGGCATGCTCATCCGCCCATTGCTGGGCCAGTTCATGCATGTACAAATCTTCACGCTGACGTGCGCCCCAGTAGAGATGCATAGGCCGGGTAATGCCTGCCGCCAACGCATGTTCGATAATGCCCTTAATCGGTGCAAACCCGGTTCCGCCAGCCATAAAAATAATAGGGCGATCAGAGTCCTCGCGCAGGAAAAACTGACCATAGGGTCCCTCGATGCGCATCATATCTTTGACCTTGAGAGACTCAAATACCTGCCCGGTAAAACGGCCATTTTCCACATGCCGGATATGCAACTCCAAATCCTTGTCTTCATGTGGCGCATTGGCCAGCGAAAAAGCGCGTTTGCGATCATCTTCAAGCAGAAAATTAATATACTGTCCGGCCATAAACTGCATGCGCTCAGCTTCCGGCAATTTGAGCATGACCAGCATCACATCATGATTCAGACGCCTGAGTTCACTGATGCGACAGGGCAGGGTTTTAATCTGGATATCACGATTGCTTTCGACCTCATCGGACTCGATGATCAGATCGCTTTGTGCATGAGCCTGACAGAAGACAGCCATATTCTGCTCTTCGTCTTCTTCCGAGAGGGCAATCGGCGAACCATCCGGGTAGCTCACCTGGCCGGATTTAAGTTTGCCAAGACAGGCGCCACAGGCACCATCGCGGCAGCCATAAGGCAGATTCACGCCCTGGCGCAAACCGGCATCGAGGATCGATTCGCTCTCATCTATGCTAAAAACATGACCGCTTGGCTCAACTTTGACAGAATAACTCATAAAATCACTCAACTATTAAACAGATGGAGCATTATCACTCAATGACAGCACAAGTTAAAGACTTTGCACGGGTTTTTATCCTCGGCTGTGGCAATATCGGTAACCGCGTTGCTCAGTGCTGGCAGCAAAACAGGCTGCCGGTTACCGGCCTGGTACGCTCACAGGCCAGCGCCGAACGTCTGCGCCAGCAGGGCATTGAGCCTCTGCTTCTGGATCTGGACCAATCGCCCCTCGATAATTCCGTAACAATGCAGGCAAGATTAGCCCTGCAACAGGCGCTGGTCTATTATTTCGCTCCACCGCCGAAAACGGGAGAACAGGATACGCGCATGTTGCATTTTCTCCAACTACCTGATCTCATTCAAAAACCGGCCCAAATTATCTACCTCAGCACCTCCGGTGTTTATGGTGATCAGGGCGGCCGTCTTATCGACGAAGACACCCCGCCCCAGCCTGTCGCACTGCGGGCGAAGCGCCGTTATTTTGCCGAACAGGCCGTGCGCCGGTGGGGCGAACGCCAGCGGGTTGCGGTTATCACGCTACGCACGGGTGGAATTTATGCGCCCGACCGGCTACCGTTAAAACGCATCCGCGATCAAGTCCCCATGATTCACGAACACCTGGCGCCCACAACCAACCGCATCCACGCCGATGATCTCGCGCAAGCCTGTATGGCGGCGGCAAAAAAAGGCCGGGCCGGAAGAATATACAACATCAGTGATGGCACGCAGAGCAATATGACGGAATACTTCAATACCATTGCCGACTACTTTGGCCTGCCCCGGCCACCCACCCTTGACTGGAGCGAGGCAGAAAAACAGTTGAGTCCAGGGATGCTTTCCTACCTGCGTGAATCTCGCCAGCTTGATAACCGGCGCATGCTGGAAGAGCTGGGTGTGCAGTTACAGTATCCGAATTTACAACGGGGGCTGGCGAGTTGCCGGCCTGACACCAATCATCAGAAACCGTCTTCCGCTTAACAAACTCGGCTCAGCGTTCAGCCAGACTCTTGATTTGCTCTTCCAGCTTTTCCAGGCGGCCGACGATGATATCCGACCAGGCCTGCAATTCCTTGAACAGTTCGTTGGCCTCATCAAGATCACTTTTATGTGGTTTGTATTTGAGGCCCAGAACCCGGGCAAAAAATGAAGGCCGGTTATCACCAAACAGCCGTTTGAATATTTTTGCATAGGTTTCATGCAAATGATTATGCGGATCTTCGATGGCCTGGAAGCTGGGCAGTTTGGCCAGGTGTCGACCATCGCCGTAATACCACTGACCGAAAATACAGTCAGTAGGCATTACCGGAACTTTTTCCTTATCCACTGGCACGCCATCAATCAGTGAGCGAGCACGCTTCACCCAGGTAACATGTGAACGTTTGGCCGCACGTATTTTTTCCAGTATTTCTGATTTGTTCATTTTTTTTTAAAATCACCAGTGAATGCGCCACCGGCTAAAGCCGGAGGTTTGGGGGGGGAGGGTTCACGAATCTACTTCCGTACCTCTCACCCCTCATCAACCTTCTCCCCTCCAGGGGAGAAGGCGCTAAAACAAT